>DLPA01000210.1 GCA_002479815.1 bacterium UBA7470
CCGCTCCGATCGCGCGAGGCCTTGTACTGCTACAAAGTCCCCCGCTTTCATCCTCAGATCGTATGCGGTATTAGCGTAACTTTCGCTACGTTATCCCCCACGACCGGGCACGTTCCGATGCATTACTCACCCGTTCGCCACTCGTCAGCATCCGAAGACCTGTTACCGTTCGACTTGCATGTGTAAGGCATGCCGCCAGCGTTCAATCTGAGCCAGGATCAAACTCTATAGTTCGATCTTGAATTTTTTTGCTCTCTCTCAAGAGCCACTCATTAAACGGAATCAACGTAACATCACAAACGTGACATCACATCTCTATCTATCTTATGAGCGTTTATTGTTCCTTAGAACTTCACAGAAACTTGAGCAACATTTTCATGTTAACCCTCGCATCTTTAAACGCTCACGCTTATCGGCTGTATGTTTTTAACGAACACCTCACCAAGCTTTTACTTGGCTTCAAACTCCACCTCGATCAGCAGAGCCTCGCATTATAACACTATAAAAACCTTAAGCACTGCTAATTTGCAGTTTAAAAGTGAAGCTTAAGGTCATGTGCGGCAAGTATGTACATACAGTCACTTGCTTTGCTCAGTCGAATCACGTAACCACGTGTGGATGTGAATATCTTTCAACATCGTTTACACCTGGGGGATATCATTGTATACCATCTGTGTTCCACGACAAAAGGTCGCAGAACCAGTGTGATCAGAAATTAATACGCTGCCGAAGTTTGTTGGTATTGGTAGAAGTCCCCGTTGTAGAGCGAGACGCGCCATTTTGCAGGAAAATAGCTCAATTCTGGGGCAAGCCACAATTCCCATCTCCCATCGTAGCGATGAGTTGGCGTCTTAGTCACATAGATCACATCAGCTGGGTCTGTGGGAAACTCTATATTGAAAGTCCATGTCGCAGCGTCCTGCGCCGTTGCAACCTGAAAACTCACTGTCCTATTGGCAGGAGTCCCGGTCGCAATCTGTCCTGAAACAATTGCAGCCAATTGAACCACCACACTAAGCTGATCTTGTGCATGGGACTGAAGCTGTACGGGTGGAAGATTGGCACTGAATCGCACCAACTTGGCACCCTCTGCGCGCTGGAAATGGGCAGCGCGTTCGCTTTGATGTCGGTCGCCAAACCGCACTGGAACCAAGCCCTCCTCCAAACTGAGACCACCACGACTTGTCTGTGTTCTGAGTTTTCCGGTGCGATGCGGGAAAGCAAACGCCAAAGAATAGGCGTCGCCTTGATGAACCCAATCTAGTGCGCCCATACCAGACCGCCACGGTACTCCTTGATGCACCCCCGTTATTTCATAATGAAGTTTGAGAGAAAGGGGAACCCTTACCTCAGCCACACTCAGAGACGGCGCCAGACTTTGCTGCTCTTGCGGACGATCATAAGATTCATCTGCCCCTTGTACGGCGAGCTTTTTTTCAACCGCCAAAAGGTCTGAGGGCATGATGTCTTGTCTAAGAGCTGCTTTTTTTGCAGAAACTGGCAGAGGAGCTGCCTCCCCTTGAGATGTATGTCTTATTGGGCCTGCAAACTCCTCCTCCGTTACGCTCGGTCGTTGCGGGAACAGTGCGACGTGTAAAAGTCGGTTTTCTTGACGACGAGACAAACGAAAAGACTCGAACACCCGAGGACTCCAGCAACAAAGCACCCACAAGTGGGCAAGCAAGACCATAACACTGAGGAAGGTCAGGTGCATTTTGGTTGGTAGGCGATCCACTCAATGCCCCGTGGGATCAGGGTTGATCCGCTGCTCAGGTTGCAAAAAGGAGGCCAGCAGTTTCAAAACCTTTTATCTCAATGGGATTACCAAAGGGATCATTAAAAAACATCGTCCACTGCTCGCCCGTTTGCCCCTGAAAACGCACGTGAGGAGGAACCACAAAAGCCACCCTCATCGTGGTCAAGCGCTCGGCTACTTTGTGCCAGGTCGGGAGGTCTAAAATGATGCCGAAGTGGGGCATAGGTACCCAGTGCTCTCCTACTTTCCCCGTCAAACTGGTAGGAAATGGTTCGCCTAGGTGCAAGGACAGCTGATGCCCGTACCAGTCAAAATCAACCCATGTGTCAGTACAACGCCCCTCCCTGCATCCTAAAACCTCGCCGTAAAACTGTCGGGCGATGGTCAGGTCTCGAACATGAAAGGCGAAGTGGAAAAAACATCTCATGTCGGACAGCATACCCGGAATCGCCGATCGTGGTCTGAAGCTTGACAAATACGTAAAGGCAGCCGTTTCAATCTCAGTGGACATGAGAGTTGTCACCTGATCGAACAGAAAAAACGCTGTGCTTTCTAATCTGTGGCATTCTTTGGGGCAACAGTGGTTTTCTTATCCGAATGGGCCCTCACCTGAAAGAACCTTGCAATGAGCATCAATGACGATACCAATTTTGGGAAACTTGTACCTGGCTTTGAATTCATGCAGCAACTGGCTCGTCAGGCTGCTGGTGGACTGATGCAAGGCATTGCGCACCATGCCCCACCACTCCCACAAATTCCCAACATCAGTACGTGGGTTGCTCCTACCTTTAACGTCGAGGAGTTGGAAAAACGGATTGACGAGCTTAAAGCGGTTCACTTTTGGTTAGATCAAAATACCCGAGCGCTTTCTGCCACGATTCAAGCACTCGAAGTACAAAAAATGACCTTGTCGACCTTGAAAAGTATGAACGTCAGTTTTGCAGATGCCGCATCGGCCCTAAAAATGAAGGCAACGGACAGCATGGCTTCTTTTGCTGGTGTCACACCGTCAGCCCCGACAGGACAAACCGAGGCATCCGCGACGCAAAGCGCATCTCGCGGTCGTAAGCCAGAGTTTGCGGGGCTGGAGATTCCACCTCGTCGCTCGACAGCACCATCAGTCGCCCCCCAAACAACGAACGAGGCAGAGATCCAAGCCCCGCCTCCTCCGCCAAACGCTCCCAATTTAGACCCCCTCCAAGGTTGGAACACTCTGACGCAACAATTCCAAACTTTGGCCGTCAACGCCATCAAGGAAGTATCCCCTCAGACGGTTTTGGAAGCAGGCAAGCAAATGGCATCGACCCTGACGCGCGAAGCCATGAAGACAGCCAGCGACATGACCGCTAACATGACTCGTAGCCTGGTTCCACCCACCCCTGTCAGCAGCGCCCCTTCTCGCCAGAAGACAGACCAAGCCTCATCGGCCACAGACGACAGCCC
Source organism: bacterium UBA7470 (assembly GCA_002479815.1). Taxonomy (GTDB): domain Bacteria; phylum Pseudomonadota; class Gammaproteobacteria; order Burkholderiales; family Burkholderiaceae_C; genus UBA2334. Next base: position 3,200 of record DLPA01000210.1, read on the forward strand.
TGCCACCACCAAGCGCAGCCGTAAAACTACAACGCAAAAAGCCGCCCCACGCTCAGACGCGGCAAGCGTGTCCGCCCAAAAAGCGGTCACGACGAAAGCCAAAACCAGCCCATCGGACAGAACGACAAGCACTGCAAGCACCAAGACAACAAAAACCACATCCAACAAACCCCGTTAAGAGACACATTTCCAATATGCGCCCCCCTGCGCCTTTCATTTGCGCCCACGCCACCCACCCCGACTGGGGCATGGCGACTGCATTGGTATTGGCTCAGTTGCACGCGGCATTGGGCACAACTCCATTGCAGACGCCGAGCACACCTCAGTCAAAAGCGCAACGCAAGCGCACACCGCCCGTGAAGGACAGCCATCGTCTGGCCTTGGTTTATATGACGGAAGGCTATGCCCCCCATGCAGCCGTCGTGGTCGAACGTTTGCAGGCCGCACTCCCAGCCGTTCGTGACTGGGTTGGCTCTGTTCAAATGAGTATTGTGGCTTCAGGCGTCGAGTATTCGCATGAACCTGCCTTGGCCGTCATGCTGCTGGACATCGCACCCGCACGCTATCGGGTATTCAATGGCTTACACCCTTTGTCCATGCCTCACGCAGACGCCAATCCCTCCGCGTTTCATGCACAAACCGCCTTGGTTCATTTGGATGGGCAAACGCCTGACATACCTGAACTGATTGCAGAACTGGCCGCACGCACCCAAACAGGTCATGTCTTTGGGGGCATCCTCTCTCACCGCCCAGAAACTCCCCCGCAACAAATTGCTTATGCGGGAGATTTTGCCTCGTCCATGCAGCCCATCGTGTTTCAGGGTGGACTTAGCGGCGTGGCATTTGATGACAGCGTCGGCATCATCACACGAGTCACGCAGGGATGTACCCCCGTCTCCACCAGACACACCGTGACCAAGGTCGAAGGCCCCGTGGTGCTGGGCTTGGATGACCGCCCCGCTTTAGAGGTATTGCTGGAAGACCTGTCGCTGGAACTCGCACAGCGGCACATCACCATTCCCAAACTTCGCAGCACCTTTGTTGGCTTGAGCCGATCGTCGTCCGCCACTCGACACACGAAAGAACTCGGTGCAGATGTTCGCGTTCGTCATTTGATCGGTTTGGACATCGAACGCCAAGGCATTGCCATTGCAGCCGCCTCTGAAACAGGGGACTATTTGCAGTTTTGCGAACGACAAACAGCAGCAGCCCAAACAGATTTGGTCAGAATCTGCACGGAGATCCGGGAAATCGTGGAGTCACTGAACGAAGATCACGCCCTCACAGCGCCAGCCACACGTATGCTGGGGGCAATTTATGTCAGTTGTACGGGGCGTGGAGGGCCTTATTTCGGAGCGCCTCATGCTGAAATGCAAGTCATCCAACGTGCGCTGGGCGACCTTCCCTTGATTGGTTTTTTTGCCAGCGGCGAAATCGCAGCACAACAGCTTTATGCTTATACCGGCGTATTGACCGTATTTCTGGATCCCCCCGCCCCCCCTCAGTCGCGCCCCCCCATCTGTGCCTGAGTCGAAAAGACACCTTTATCTTGATTTTTCATATTGTTTTTTCACTATGCGTTTCCATCTCTTGCCATCTCCCTCAACATCTCACCTTGTTTTTCGTGTCGGACACTTGGTGAGCCTGCTCAGTCTCGGCCTCCTCAGTGCCTGCGGAGGGGGTGAAGAGTACACCCCTACGGTCATTCCTGGCATCACAGACAGCTCCAGTACCACCACGGCTGTCGATGAGTTTGCAATGGTGACCAACACCGAAAGTCTGGCCACGATGCGCAAAGGCGATACATGGATGTACGAATGGACCAACCGCACCACAGGTACAGGCTACTACAGCACCCACTACCTCAGCGCCCTTGATCCGAAAACCCAGCTCTATACAGTCACAGTCTCATTTTCAGACGACCAAATTGCACAAATCCAGCAATACGGCTCCAACAACGCCCTCAGCAGCATGGCTTACGGCGACACTTTGTGCCGCTATGAACCCCAAAGCCGCGCCCCCTTCCCGCGCCGTCCCTATGTACCCAATGCCACATGGAATATGGTGTGGCGTGAGAGCTGCTTGACGGGCACCTTTGCCACCACCGTGGAAAAAACCATCAACGGACGTATCTTGTCGCTGACAGAACCACTCACACTGGGACTGCTTGGGCAGGGAAGTACTGCCGTCGGTGGTTCTGTGTTGCGCACCTTCGATACGATCAAATACGCAGCAACCCGCACCGATACCACCACCGAAGGGACATGGACGTATCAAGACACCTGCTGGCACGACAAAGCACAGGATCGCACCGTCAAATGTGACACTCTCGCCACCTACGTCCCCAGAGGTGAAACCACCCCCACACTGGTGCAAGAGCGGGAGCAACGCTTGGCCTTTGTGCGTGAAATTCGCACCCCCAGCCCCGTCCTGCTGTCGGATGGCCCCAGCAGTCTGGCAGTCTATGCGGGTCGCTGGAATTTCAAGCTCGTCGCGACAGGTGGCACGCTGACCTGCCCGCAAATGAGCATCAGTTTTTCAGGTCAGATCAAAGGCAACTGTGTGCGCGTCACCGCCACAGGCGCACAGCAAGCCCCTTTTAGTGTGAGTGGGTTTATCACACGCCAAAACATCACGACACAGGTCACACAGCCCACCAGCCCCAACGCCACCACCACAAAAACGACCAGCGTCACCCGTGCCGCCGATGTCGTCACGGTGGTCGCAGACAGCAACCCCAACGATCTGAGCCTCACCGGGGAGATGCGTACACCACTCTATGCCGACGGTACGTGGATAGGGGCCACGGGCAGCAGCGGCTCGTGGGTCGCTCAACGCTACTAAGAACGCTCAGGCTTTTAAAAAATCCGCCTTATCCCCCTGCCAACGGCGCAAATGCGCTTGCGCCAAGTCGGGGTGATGGTCTAACAAAGCAGGGGCGATGGCTCTCGCCCATTCCAGCCAATCGCTGTCGGCCTCCAAATCGGCAAAGCGCAGCATGGCCTCCCCCGACTGCCTTGCACCCAGAAACTCACCCGGGCCGCGCAGCGCCAAATCAATGCGGGCGATTTCAAAGCCGTCGTTGGTTTGCGCCATCGCCTTGAGGCGCTCACGCCCATGTGGACTCAAAGGCGCAGTGAACAACAGCACACACGCCGATGCCGCCGCCCCACGACCCACCCGCCCCCGCAGTTGGTGCAGTTGCGACAGTCCAAACCGCTCGGCGTGCTCAATCACCATCAAACTGGCATTGGGCACATCCACCCCCACCTCAATCACCGTCGTGCTCACCAGCACACTGGTCAGTCCTTGGGCAAAACGTGCCATCACCGCTTGCTTGTCGGCGGTGGGCAAACGCGAATGCAGCAAGGCCACCGCCACGCCGGGCAGGGCGGCACTCAGCTCGGCGTGCGTGTCGGTGACGTTGCGCAGACTCAAGGTGCTTTCGCCTAGGTCTGCCGCTTTCTTTTTGCGTTTCTTGAGGGTCGATGTGGATGCAGGCGGCGCATCGGCCCCTTGTGCCTCGTCCTCATCGGGGGTCTCGTCGATCAAAGGGCAGACCCAATACACCTGCCGCCCCTGTGCCACTTGCGCGGCAATGCGTGCGATCACCTCCTCACGACGCTCCTGCGAAATCACTTTCGTGACGATGGGCGTGCGCCCGGGCGGTAATTCGTCGATGGTGGACACATCCAAATCGGCGCAATAGCTCATGGCCAAGGTGCGCGGAATGGGGGTCGCCGTCATCATCAGCAGATGGGGTTCACGTCCCTCCAGCTTTTGCCGCAAGGCCAAGCGTTGCGCCACCCCAAAGCGGTGTTGTTCGTCGATGATGACCAGCCCCAAGCGTGCAAAGCGCACCTGCTCCTGAATCAGCGCGTGCGTGCCCACCACCAAGCCCGCTTCCCCACTGGCGACTTGCGCCAACATCGCGGTGCGTTCTTTCTTCTTTTGACTGCCGATCAACCACGCCACGCTCAAGCCTCGGGCCGACAACAAGGGCGTGAGCCACGTCACCAGCTTCGCAAAGTGCTGCGTCGCCAAAATCTCAGTAGGAGCCATCAAAGCGCACTGCCATCCGGCCTGCATGCACACGCACGCGGCCAAGGCCGCCACCACCGTTTTGCCCGACCCCACATCGCCCTGCAACAAGCGGTGCATGGGCACGGTGCGGGCCATGTCTTGCACGATGTCGGCCACGACACGACGCTGCGCCCCCGTCAAGGCAAAGGGCAAGACCTCTAACAGCGCCTGATCTAAGGACGCAAGCCCCGCT
>DLPA01000008.1:0-19562 GCA_002479815.1 bacterium UBA7470
GCTTTGCTGGCAACGTAGGCCGAAAAGCGCGGGGCATTGGTCAGCACGCCGATCGAACTGATGTTGACGACGTGGCCTTTGCGTTTGGCGGTCATGCCGGGCAAGAAGCCCATGGTGACGCGCAAGCAGCCAAAGTAGTTGAGCTGCATGGTGCGCTCGTAGTCGTGGAAGCGGTCGTAACTGCTTTCAATGGCGCGACGGATCGAGCGGCCTGCGTTGTTGATGAGGAAGTCCACGCCCCCGTGGTCGGCAATGACTTGTTGCACAAAACGGTCGCAATCGGTCATGTCGGCAATGTCCACGGCGTAGGCGATGAATTGGTAGCCTTTGGCAGTCGCTTCGGCACAGGCTTCGTCCAGCTTGTCTTGATCGCGGCCACAAATCAGCGTGATCGCACCGGCTTCCGCAAACTTGTGCGCAGCAGCCAGCCCGATGCCAGAAGACCCCCCAGTGACCAGCACCACTTTGCCACCTACCGTGCCTTTGAGCGAGCGGTCGATGTGCAAATCGGGGTCGAGGTGACGTTCCCAGTAGTCCCACAAGCGCCAAGCGTAGTCATTCAGGTTGGGGCACTCGATGCCCGAGCCTTTGAGCATGGCGGTCGTGTCTCGACGATCAAAACGGGTGGGGTAGTTGACAAAAGTGAGGATGTCTTCAGGCAGCCCCAAGTCCTGCATGACCGCGTTGCGGACGCGGCGCACGGGGGCCAAGGCCATCATGCCTTTTTTGACGCTTTTGGGGATAAAGCCCAACAAGGCGGCGTTGACGAACAGGTTCATGCGGGGGGCATGGGCGGCGCGGCTGAAAATATCCAGCACATCGCCGACGCGGTAGCCCACAGGATCGACCAAGTGGAAGCAGCGTTGTGCAATGCTGTCTTGGTGGCTGATGTGGTCTAAGGCATTGACGACAAAATCAACTGGGACGATGTTGACGCGACCGCCTTCTAAGCCGACGCTGGGCATCCAAGGCGGCAGAATTTGGCGGATGCGCTGGATGAGTTTGAAGAAGTAGTAAGGGCCGTCGATTTTGTCCATCTCACCGGTCTTACTGTCGCCCACGACCATCGCGGGGCGATACACCGTCCAAGCCATTTTGGCTTCTTTGCGGACGATTTTTTCGCTTTCGTGCTTGGTTAAGAAGTAGGGGTGATCCAAGCCCTCGGCCTCTTCAAACATGTCTTCACGGAACACGCCTTCGTACAGACCAGCAGCCGCGATGGAAGACACATGGTGGAAGTGCTGAGCTTCAATGGCTTGAGCAAAGGCCACGGTGTGACGTGTGCCGTCGATATTGACGGCGACTTGGCTGTCTTCATCGGCACTGAGGTCATACACCGCAGCTAAGTGATAAAAATGGTCGATTTTGCCTTTGAGGGCTTTGATGTCGGCAGCGGAAACACCCAGCTTGGCAGTGGTCAAATCACCGTGAATAGCAACAGCACGGGCCTGGGCCTTCGCGCCAGACAGCTCCCAATACGCATGCAAATCTTTGATCTTTTCTGCACTCTCAGGACGCAAGAGGAAATACACCACACTGCCTTTACGTTCTAATAATTTTTTAACTAAGCGTTTCCCTATAAAACCAGTGGCGCCTGTGACGAAATAATGCATGGCTTGTCTCCAAAAAAGTAGTGGCATTGTGCCGATGAACAGATGTTGGCACTTTAGAGCAAACCCGAGAAAAACGCTGGTGCGTGTCTCTAACAGGTTAGTTGCGCTTCCCTAAAAAGAGGTGGGCATTTGGGCATACAGTTGCGTCATTGAATCTACATTTTCTCTTTTTAGGAGTTCCTCATCATGGTTAAGAAATTGCAAAAATCCAGCGACAGCATCAGCACCACAGAAACCAACGTGGGCACGGGTGCCCCTTTGGCAAGCACGGTGAAAGACTCTGCCCAGCAAATTTGGTTGGCAGGCTTGGGCGCATTTGCCAAGGCGCAGCAAGAGGGTGGGAAGGTGTTTGAAGCCCTGGTGCAAGAAGGTCTGTCCGTGCAGCGTAAAACGCAAGCCGTGGCAGAAGAGCGTATTGCCGATGCGACCAACCGCATGACAGGCATGGCCAACGACATTACTGCCAAAGCCACAGGCCAGTGGGACAAACTGGAGACGATTTTTGAAGAGCGCGTGTCTCGCACGTTGAACAAACTGGGTGTGCCGACCGCACAAGACATTGAACTGCTGATTGCGCGTATCGACGAACTCAATCGCAATGTGCAAATGCTGCAACCCAAAGCGGCCTCTGCGACAAAAGTCAAGGCAGACGCTGTCGTAGAAGCCGTTGCAGTGGCAATCAAAAAGCCTGCCAGCCGTAAAAAAGCGGGGGCTGAGGTGGTGGATGCCGTTGAAAAACCCGCCGCAGCTCGCAAGTCGGTGAAGGCGACGGCGGAAACGGTATCTGCCGAGGCCAATACCGCGGCTGCGGCATGATGAAACGCTGAGTTTCTCACTGCTGTGGTGTCGTCAAACAACCGCTCACGGTGCTTGGTCGCTGTGGGCGGTTTTTTATTTGAATCTGCCTTGTTGCGGTGCAGCAAATGCGATGCAGCCCGCGATTGAACAATCGGTAAAGCATATGTCTTCTTCTATTCAAGCCCCTTCGAGCGTTCGCCCTAAGCGCACATCGGCTAAAAAACCGCGTGTGGCGTTGGCGTTGGCTGGTGGTGGCCCTTTAGGTGCGATTTATGAGATCGGTGCGTTGTGTGCGCTGGAGGAGGCGCTGGCATGGCCCCTGAACGACTGCGAGCACTTTGTAGGGGTCTCAGCAGGTGGGTTTATTGCCGCAGGTTTGGCCAATGGCATGACTCCAAAAGAGCTGTGTCAACTTTTCATCACAAGCGAGGCCAGTCAAGCCAAGGGTAAAAAAGCGGCGTTTGACCCCGCGTGGTTGATGCGGCCTGCATATGCCGAATTGACGTATCGACTGTTGCAATTGCCGCAATTGGGTTTTCAGTCGTGGTGGGCTTGGGCTTTTGGGAAAAAGTCTTTGATGGGTGCTTTAGAAAAAATGGCCCCTGTATTGCCCACGGGTGTGTTCAGCAACGAGGAAGTTCACAGACAGCTCGCTCGTCTCTTTTCTCAACCTGGGCGAACCAATGATTTTCGGGAGCTGTCCCGCCGTCTGACCCTGGTGGCAACCCATCTGGACAGTGGCGATGCCGCACCGTTTGGCCGTCCTGGGTGGGAGCACGTGCCTATTTCTAAAGCCATTGCCGCCAGTGCAGCTTTGCCGGGCTTATTTCCGCCCGTGGAAATTGACGGCCGCTACTATGTCGATGGGGCATTGAAAAAAACCATGCACGCGACTGTGGCGCTGGATGAAGGGGTCGATGTGATGTTTTGTCTCAATCCGCTGGTGCCTTTCGATGCGACTAGGCCAGTGTTTCCGCGTGTGGGTGCGCCAGATGCGATTCCTTCAATGGTGGAGGGCGGTTTGCCTGCGGTCATGAATCAAACATTTCGTAGCCTGATTCATTCCCGTCTAGAGTTGGGTATGAAGCAGTACGAGAGAACTTATCCTGATGCCACTATCGTATTGATTGAGCCAGACCATCGCGATCCTGAGATGTTTTTGGCAAATACCTTCAGCTATCGCCAACGCCAAACCCTGGCCGAACACGCTTATCAACAAACGCGAACGTTGTTGCGTGGCCAGTTCACCACTCTCAACAACAAATTGAAGCGACATGGATTAGGATTAAGCCACGAGTGCCTGTTCGATTTGGATCGACAACTCTTGAGTCCTTCTGTACCGACGCCTGGCGCGGCAACACAACGACAACGTCTGAGTGCCGCCATCGAGCGTCTGCAAGACAGTGTGAGCGATTTGCATCATGCGGTTCAGCAGGGAGTGGTGACTCGCCGCTGATCCTAAACTTTCTTTTGAACTGCTTGTTATGCCCAAAAAACCCCCTCGTCGCACGGCTGAAAGGATTTTAGAAGTCACTTTGGACTTGTTTAATCGGTTTGGAGAGCCTAACGTATCCACGACGCTGATTTCCTCAGAGCTGGGAATCAGTCCGGGGAATCTTTACTATCACTATCCAGCAAAAGACGAACTGATCAATGCCTTATATGCCAGATACGAACAAAGCATCACAGAAATCCTCATGGCCAGCGATGATGTTCGTGATGTCGAGGATGCGTGGTTCTTCATGCACACGCTCTTTGAGCGGATTTGGCAGCACCGATTTTTCTATCGTGACTTGTCTGACTTACTCAGCAAGAATCGACGTTTGGAAACCCAGTTTCAGTTGATGATTCGTCAAAAATCACGTGCCATTCGCGCAATGCTGGATGCCATGGGGCGAGCAGGAACGCTGCGCTTAGATGCCCGCGAACTGGACACCACGGCCAACTGCATGGTGGTGGTGATTACGTACTGGTTGAATTTTGAATATGTCCGGGATCCAAGGCGTGCGCTGGAGCCAGAAAATGCAGAAATCGCCTTGTTGAGGGGAGCTGCGCACGTCCTGAATCTCTTGGCCCCTTATATGGAGTTGCCCCAACGCCATCATCTTCTTGAGCTGACAAAAGCGTACGACGGCAAAAGCAAACCACAAGCAACAAGCCAAGCCTAGGTTGAGTTTGCAGCTGAAAAATATATACGTGATAATGGATGCGAATTCCCAACAGTTTCGGTCAGACATCACAAGGGTTGGTTTTGTCTAGCAGATGATATATAACCCAGGCGGTATGTTGGACATCCCCAGTAATAATCAGCCTCGTTCTATCCCTACTTTTATGTCCCCTTCGCTCTCTACCTCAGAACCTTCATCTGTCGATCTACTGCAACATCTGGCGTTAGAGCGGATTGCACCCCAGTGGGCTGGATTTCTTGGCGTACTGTCTGACGAATTTCAAGCACAGCTCACATCTGAAGAGCTTCGTGCACTGCTGGTTCGTTTGGGTGTTCGGTTTGCGCAAGTTTTTGAGTTGCCCGTTTGTAATTCACTCGAGGAAATCGAGGCAGCTGTCAATAAATATTGGTCTCAGTTTCAATGGGGCTACACCGTCTTCTCGGACGTTGGCCGACAGTTGCAAATCGCGCATTACGCCTGTCCGTTGCCTGCTGCCATGCAAATAGATGCTGATTTGGCTGGGGGCTTTCTAGAAGGTGCTTATGTCACTTGGTTGCGTGCAGCCGGATCTCCTACCGAGTTGTTGCTGAGACAGGTCCCTACAGCGAGAATTCCGATGTATATGGTATTTGAGCTTTCCGCTCGTTAATGGAGTAGTTGTCATGGCAACCAGTGATGTCAATACCCTGTTTCGCCGATTCGGTGGGAACGCTTCAGGTTATCAAGAAATTATCTCTCGCGACCAGGTTACGCAGGCTGAGACAAAATGGCCCATGCTTGGACAAATCAAGCCTACGACACCGCATGACGCACCCTCGGCAAGACGAGCTTCTCTTGCTGGTGTGAGACAAATTCAGGAAGATGAGCCTCCTCGTCAGTCCCCGTTTGCCAAGCCAGAGTCGGCAGTGATGTCCGCGCAAAGTCTCCAGCCAAAAGAACAAGGACTACAGCATGTATTTAAAGCATTATCTGCTGAACCGCCAGTGCCCAGCGGTCCGGCAGAAAGGGTTTTCAAGTCAGATAAAGCGTCGTCTGGAGCACCAGTTTCCGCAGGACTGTTTGCAGGCTTTCAGCCGCCTTCTGTGACAGAGAAAAAGTTTCAAAAGCAGCCTTCTACGGGACTGTTCTCACATGCAAACGCCCGTCCTGTTGCTGTTGACACTGCAAACAGCACCGAAGAAGCTGGTGCAGACAGTTTATTAGGTCGTCGGCTGGGGGGGGCTTTTGCCGCCACGTCAGCCGCCACAAGCTCAATCAAAGAACCTGGCTTCAATCCGGCATCCCTGAAAAACAGCGGGGCTGGTAAAGGAAATCAGCTGCAGCAAATCTTTGGAAAAATGGTGTCACAGCCAGACCCACCTGCACAGCTGAAAGCTGAAGGTATAAGTAAGAGGCCGATCAAGTGGTAATTCTTTCAGTTGTTTCTGCGAAGGGTGGTGTAGGCAAGACCACAATCACAGCAAATATGGCCACTGCGTTGGCTCAAGGACGCAGTGTGATGGCTGTTGACCTCGACCCCCAGAATGCACTTCGTCTTCACTTGGGCGTTCCTGTGGAAGAAATTGACGGCATCGGTCGTGCGACTTTAGAACGCAGGTCTTGGAACACTTGCTTGTTTCGAGCAACTGCAGGGCCTTATGTATTGCCTTATGGCAATCTCAATGAGTCGGACAGAGATGCTTTTGAAGTCCATTTGTCTTCAGACCCAGACTGGTTAATGACAGGGTTGAAACAAGGGTTAGGCTTAGGCGCTCAGGACTTAGTCGTTGTAGATACCCCGCCAGGGCCCTCTCTATACCAGCAGCAAGCATTACGATTTGCCAACTTTGTGGTGGTCGTCATTCATGCAGATCCTGCTTCTTATGCGACCCTTCCTGCGATGGAGTCCATCCTCCAACAGTATTGCAATCACAGAGATGATTTCTTTGGCGCTGTGTATTTGATCAACAGCGTGGTGACGAGCAGTCCACTGGCACGCGATGTGGTTCGTGTCATTCGATCTGAACTTGGTGACAGAACCGTGCCTAACTTGATACACCAAGATGAGGCTGTCAAAGAAGCATTGGCCTTTGACCAGTTGGTGCTTCAGTACGCGCCGCACAGTGAGGCTGCAAACGATATTACTCAAGTCGCTGCTTGGCTGAATCGACAGCTGGTTCCTGCGTTTAAAGCCAGTAAAAATACCCGACTATGAACGTTCGCCGTATCAAGTATGCCCGCTTGCAGATGCGTCTGCTTCGCAGGAGAAAGATTTATACATTGGCCGTCAGGCTGGTTAGTTTGATGGCCAGTTGGCGTGGTTGGCAAATACCAATGGTACGGCACGCCACTTTAGCAATCGTCCTGCCCTTATTTTGGTTAGCGCTGACGACACCTCTTAACGAGGAAAACCAGTTAATCTTTGCGCTTATTAATATAGGAGCCATGTTTTTTCTTAGGAATATATCTGGTAGGTATATTACACAAGTACTGATTGTTTTATCTTTAATCACATCAACCAGATACTTGTACTGGAGAATTACAGAGACGATGGTCTTTGATAATTTTCTCAATGGATTCTTTGGTACAGGCTTGTTTTTAGCTGAGCTTTATGCGTGGATTGTCCTTGCGCTGGGCTTTTTTCAGGCTGCTTGGCCTTTAGAACGTAAGCCGATTCCTCTTGACCCTGACAGCAGCACATGGCCAACTGTCGATATTTTTATTCCGTCATACAACGAGCCTTTAAGTGTCGTACGAACTACCGTCTTTGGTGCATTGGCAATCGATTGGCCTAAAGACAAAATCAATGTCTACGTGCTAGATGACGGTCGCCGAGATGAGTTTCGGTTGTTTTGTGAAGAAGTTGGCGTGGGGCATATTACCCGGACAGAAAATAATCACGCAAAAGCTGGAAATATTAATGCGGCACTGACGAAAACAAACGGAGAATTTGTTGCTATTTTCGACTGTGACCATGTACCGACGAGAACATTCTTACAGGTCACCATGGCATGGTTTTTGAAAGATAAGAAACTGGGAATGCTACAAACACCTCACCATTTTTTTAATCCTGACCCATTTGAAAAAAATCTAAAAACATTCAAAACGGTTCCGAATGAAGGTGAGTTGTTTTATGGCTTATTGCAAGACGGAAATGATCTTTGGAATGCAACTTTTTTTTGTGGTTCTTGTGCAATTTTGCGAAGAAAAGCCATTTTGGATGTAGGGGGTATTGCAGTTGAGACTGTGACTGAAGATGCCCATACTGCAATGAAGATGCACAAGCTTGGCTATACAACAGCGTACTTGGCTGTACCACAAGCGGCTGGATTTGCCACAGAATCACTAGGCGGTCACGTAGGTCAAAGGATTCGATGGGCACGGGGCATGGCACAGATTTTCAGGATTGATAATCCCTTTTTAGTTAAAAATCTAGAGCTACCGCAAAGATTTTGCTATGCCAATGCCATGCTGCATTTTTTTTATGGATTGCCTCGTATTGTTTTTTTGACAGCACCGTTGGCCTATCTGTTTTTCAGCGCAGAGGTCATTCAAGCCAGCGCCTATACCATTGCGCTGTATGCGATTCCGCATTTGATGCACGCCAACATTACGAACTCACGCATTCAAGGAGAGTTCAGACATTCATTTTGGGCGGAGGTTTATGAGTCGGTTCTGGCATGGTATATCTTTAGGCCAACTCTGATTGCAGTGATCAACCCTAAACTGGGTAAGTTCAACGTGACAGCCAAAGGTGGGGTGAACGAGAAGGAGTATTTCGATTGGAATATTGCAAAGCCGTATTTGATACTAATGACATTGGCACTCGCGGGTTTTGTAGTTGGATTATTAAAAATATTCTTTGCTGAAAATCCTGATGTAGATACGCTCACCCTTAATCTAATCTGGACGATTTATAACTTGACCATTCTAGGAGCCAGCGTTGCTGTTGCCAACGAATCTCAGCAGTTGCGCGGTTCTCATCGCGTGCCTATGAAAATTCCTGCCGCGCTGCGGTCCATGTCTGGGCGTAGTTATGTTTGCGAAACGTCTGACTACTCTGACGGCGGTGTGGGTTTGATGATGCCTACAGACTTACGAGAAGAGTTCAAAGTGGGTGATGCTGTTCGTCTGGCTTTACACCGAGGGGAGGATGAGTTTGTTTTTGACGCAGTGGTCACTATGAATCGAGGCGAACGTATGGGGGTGAAGTTTTCGGACATGAATGTAAAACAATCGATTGATTTTGTTCAATGTACATTTTCTAGAGCAGACACATGGGTTGTATGGAGTGATGGTCGAAAACTTGATAAGCCAATGGTTTCTTTAAAGTTAGTACTCATGATGGGTGGTGCTGGTTTCAAAATTTTATTTAATAAAATGTATGAAGGTAAAACTTTAATGTTTAAAAGAATTTCTACAAGTTTATTTAATAAAATCCTCTCTAAAAAATCCTAATTATTGAATGATGATCATGAGTGTTAATTTTCTTTGGTTTAAAAAATATTTTTTTCTAATCATTGGCTTTGTACTATCTGTCAGTACAAACACATGGGCCCAGACTGGAGAGAAATCCAAGAAATCTAGTTCTAATCAAGTTGAAATTATTGAAGCACCCAGTTCCTCTGGTACTGGTATTCTTTCTTCTTCAATACCTTTGAGGAATTACAGTTTCACTCTAAAGCAATTAGGTGTTTTAAATCCTTTTCAATTACGCGGTACGGATCCGATTTACTCTGTTCCGTTTAGCGTTCCAGCAGATGAAGTTGTCACCGCGCTGAAACTTAAATTGGATTTTACATATTCTCCGTCTTTACTTACTAACTTATCACATTTAAAGATAATATTAAATGGGGAGGTTGCCCATACGTTTCCATTACCTAAAGAAACTGCTGGACAGCCTTTGGTAAGAGAGATTTCGATTGATCCAAGATTAGCATCAGATTTTAATCGGCTTAGTTTACAGTTCATTGGACACTACACCCTCGATTGTGAAGACCCCTTCCATTCCAGTTTATGGCTGAATGTAAGTAACTTAAGTTCTATTCAGCTGACGGTGACGCCTTTCTCTGTCGTGAATGATTTGTCTTTACTGCCTGTGCCTTTTTTTGATCGCCGCGATGGGCGACGACTTGAGCGGCCTTTCGTTTTTGGTGCTAACCCGTCTTCTTCTACTTTAGAGTCTGCTGGGATTGTGGCCTCTTGGTTTGGTGATTTAGCAAGTTACCGCGGTGCATGGTTTCCTGCGCATCTGAACAAGTTACCCAACGACAATGTCGTGGTTTTGGCGACCAACGATGACAAGCCGCAAGGAATATTAGATATTCCACCCATCAATGGGCCCACTATTTCCGTCGCTTCACATCCTGCAGACGTGAAGTACAAAGTCTTGTATGTTTTAGGACGTGACGCGGCAGAACTGAAAATTGCTGCAACTGCACTTGGATTGGGACGTTACGCTTTAGCAGGACAGGCTGTCACTCAAGCCCAACTTGAGGGTTTACAACCACGCAAAGCGTACGACGCACCACGCTGGTTGCGCAGCGATCGTCCTGTGAAGTTTGGCGAAATTGCAACTCTTGATGACCTCAATGTAAGAGGACTATCGCCAGACCTTGTTCGTTTGAATGTTACAACTCCTCCTGATTTGTTTGGTTGGCGTACCAAAGGTGTTCCTATTGACCTTAAGTATCGCTATACACCAAGACCAAGACCTGACAAGTCAAATTTGAACGTTTTAATGAATCAACGCTTTATTACATCTTTTCCATTGCTTTCATTTCCTGGCGCGTCTTCCTCTGAATCATCAATTGCCAGTCTGATCGCAAAACTTAACCCCACAGAATTGCTGCCTGCCCACGAGTCATTTTATATTCCTGTTTCCCAGTTCAGATCTAAGAATCAACTCCAATTCCACTTTAGTTTTGACTATCCTAAAGAGGGTGCCTGCCGAGATGTGATGTTAGACAACGTGCGTGGAGCTATAGACCCAGAATCAGAAATAGATATCACTGGGTTTCCCCACTACATCAAAATGCCAGATCTGAGCGCATTTGCGAACACAGGTTTCCCTTTCACCAAATATGCTGATTTATCCCAAACTGCGGTTGTCATGCCTGATAACTACACCACAGGGGATATTGGAACTTATTTGACCTTGATGGGAAGAATGGGCAATTCAACCGGTTTGGTTGTATATGGCGTATCCGTCAGGCGTGCCGCGGATGTACAACAAGTCGCAGATAAAGATTTATTGATACTTGGTGGGCCAGCCAACCAGCCCTTGCTCCGGGACTGGGGTAAATACATGCCTTTTTCTGTGGATGGTTCAAAACGGGTTTTCTTATTGACAGACCTGAAGGAAATATTTATGCCTTGGTTTGAAAAGAAACAGGGTGAGGCCCTATCGATTGCGAATATTTCAGCCAATACACTTGCCAAAGACGCAGTGCTCTTCGGGTTTGAATCACCCCTCAATAAGGGGCGTAGTGTTGTCGCATTTACCAGTGATAAAACCGGTGGACAAGCAGACATCCTGAATGCGTTGATGGATGCCGATGTCGTTCCCAAAATTCAGGGGGCTGTTTCTATCATTCGAGGCAAAGAGGTAGACTCCATGGAAACCGATCAAACCTACATGGTCGGCAGCTTACCACCTATACTTGCCATCTATTGGACATTGGCTAACCAGCCATGGGGTACAGCAGGTATGTTGGTGATCGCGGCGATTGTGATTGCCGGGGTGTTTTACACCTTGCTTAGAATGCGTGCCGCTCGTAGGCTTACTGGTAAATAAAAGTTTTGGTGTAGATATATGAATGCCATTCGCACACGTCCATCTCCGCAGCATCTTTGGTGGCCTTTGGTCTTGTGCGCTTTTGTTGGATGCTTGCCAGTCTATACATTTGGGCAAGGTAAACCTGTCACAGGCAATAACGTAAATAACAGCGTTGCCGTTAAAACGCTGATTGAACAGGCTCGATTTTGGGAGAAGAAAGGCAGAGGCGATCTGGCCGCTGCCGCATGGAAACGTCTCTTACAAATTGATCCCCAAAATCCTGATGCTCTGGCAGGGCTTGCCCAAATTGAGCTTGATAACAATCGCCCAGAAGCTGCGAAGGTGTTAACAGATCAGCTTAAAAAACAGCCTCAAGCGAATGTAGAGACGATCAAAAAGATAGAAACTGCATCCGCTATGAAAACAGTTAACACCAAGCTGCTGGATCAAGCCAGACAGGCGGCGCGTGCGGGGCGGGCAGATGAGGCAGTCTCTTTGTACCGTCAGGTTTTCGATAACAAGCCGCCCACTGGTCCCTTGGCGTTGGAGTTTTTTCAGACACTGGGCGGGACTGCGACGGGTTGGGAGGACGCTCGCAAAGGCTTAGAGGGCTTGGCCACTGCTGAACCCAATAACCCAAGCTATACCTTGGCCTATGCCCAGCACTTGACATATCGGGCGGCTACTCGGCGCGAAGGTATCCGTCTGCTTTCCCAGCTTGCGCGAAATTCTCAGGTCAGCAACACAGCTTTAGACTCCTGGCGTAAGGCATTGATTTGGTTAGAGACGACCAAAAGTGATACGTCCCTTTTTAACGCATATCTCGATTTAAAACCCAATGATTCTGCGATACGCGCAAAAATGGCGGGTGTCGTACAGGCATACACGCCCAAACCGGTACCTTTGGATCCAAAAATAATCGCCTTAAAAGATGGTTTTAGTGCTTTAAATGAAGGGGATTTGGGAGACGCGGAAAAAAAGTTTGAGCAGCTGCTGGTCATCGGTCCGAAAAATCCTGATGCGTTAGGTGGGTTGGGTGTGGTGCGGCTCAAACAAGAGCGTTTTGCAGATGCAGAAAAACTCTTGTCTGAAGCGATTCGCATCAGTGGTAGCCCAAAGTGGCGCGACGCGCTGACGGGTGCTAGTTTTTGGCGCACGATTGAACAAGGGGATGCTGCTGCTAAAGCAGGAGACTTAAATGCAGCCAAAAGTTTTTATGACCGTGCGGCTCGCATAGACCCCAAAAATGTTCGCTCTTTTGCGGCCCTTGCAGACTTGTTGGTTGAAGAGGGTCGCCTTGCTGAAGCCGAGCGTGCCTACCGTGATATTTTGGCCTCGCATCCGAAGTCCATCGATGTGGTCCGTGGATTGGCTGGCATTTTGGTCAGACAAGGTAAAGTAGACGAAGCGTTGGTGCTTGCGAATCACTTATCTGAAGAAGAAAAACAGGATTTGGGCTATGCCAGCTTACGTGCAGAGCAGTATCGTCGTCGATCGGTTCAACTGCTGGCACAAGGGGAGACTATCGGCGCACTACAGCATTTGGAAGAGGCATTGCTTTGGGATCCAAACAGTCCCTGGCTGCGCCTAGAGCTGGCGCGCTTGTATCACCGCTCTGGTGCCAGCAGCGAGGCTTTTGGGTTAATGGATGGTATTTTGCAAACACATCCGAATATGCCTGATGCCTTGCACGCCGCGGCCTTAATGGCCGAAGAAGCCAAAGAGTGGGCACTGGGCTTGTCGATGCTGGAGAAGATTCCAAGCAAAGCCAGAACCCGGGAGATGATTGATTTACAGCGCAAACTCTGGGTGCGTGCCCAAACTGCGAAAGCGGAGTCATTGGCCAAACTGGGGCATAAAGCACAGGCCTTGCAAGCGATTGAGCAGGCACAGGCGGCCGCTGGTCGTGACGCCGATATGTTGGCGGGCGTAGCTCAGGTGTTGTTAGATATTGGAGATGCGTCGCGTTCTTTATCAATGCTGCGCACTTTATTGGCGCAAAGTCCCAAGCCTGATGTGGGTCTGTTGATTCAATATGCTGCTCTGTTGCTCAATTCTCGCCAAGATGTCGAGTTAGCGATGCAGTTGCGCCAGATTTACAGTCATCAACTCAATGCGGAGCAACGCAAAAATGTCGATGCCATACGGTGGGCATACAGTGTTCGACAGGCTGATGCACAACGCGAATCAAACAACTTGGCCGCATCCTATGAAATATTGAGTCAACTTCTGAGTGAAAAGCCGACGGATGTGAACGCACAACAAGCCTTGGCACGCTTATACCTCAGCGCTGGCGATCCTGCAAAAGCACTGGCGTGGTACCACCAAGTCTTACAGCAAGCAGAGCCTGATGTACCAACGCTGTTGGCGGCTGGTGGGGCTGCATTGGCTGCAAATGATGTGAAGTACGCCGAGGCAGCGCTGGTTGTCGCAGCGAAAATGGCTCCATCAGACCCTGGTGTGCTGACAAGCCTAGGTCGCTTGGCTCGAGCGCAAGGTAAAAACAGACAGGCCATAGAGTTGCTTCAACAAGCACAGCAGGTGACCACAGCACAAGCCCGGTTGGCGCAAACAAGTCCGCTCACGGTCAACTTTGTGGATTATGCGGTCGCCAATCCAAAAACCACACCCCACCCTGCTGGTGTCAGTGCTTCCGTTCCTCCCATACCGAATCCAATTGGTTTGAGGCCTGTGGGGACTGCCACCAATCCCCCTGTGCGTCCTTTGATGCAGCCTGCAACGCGTCCTAATGTCGGCCAAAACACCGGTGTTCCCATTTCAGAGGTGACACCGCCGTCCCCTTCTTTACCAGCCGTCGCGTCGTCTTTGCCTGCAAGCAGCAATCCCGTCATAAGTGGCTACACAGATATGCCGCCTTCGGTACGTGGTCTGGTCGGCAGTGCTTCTGTACCGCAATACGACGGACTGGCAATGAGGCCTGTTCAGTATCAAGCAGGGCAAACGCCCTATTCTGGGTTGCCCAGTGCCGAACAGCGATATGAGACACAAGCCTTGCCCAGCTATTCAGCTCCGCAGGGGGCATTGCCACCGTATCCTGCGGCTTACGGCGGCTACGGCTCAAATGCAGCCCAGCCGCCACTCACCAGTTCTTCCGTATTTGCCTCACCGACCACCGCAACACAAGAAGGTCCTTATTTGATGCCTGTCGAGCGTCAGCCTTTGGCGGCCACCTCAAACCCCAATGCGGTGGGCAATAGTGGTGTTTGGTTGCAAGCCCCAAGCGGTTCAGCGCCATCGTCGCAAAGAGACAATCCCTTCAGTGCCGTGACTTCTCCCACCGCCTACAACCGCCCCGCGTCAGACACAGGCGCAAGGTATCCTGCTGTCACGACATTGACTGCCCCGCCCGAATTGACACCGCCCGAGTCTGCTGTGGCCCTCAAACAGTGGGGCAGTCCTGTGACGCCCACGGCTGCTTCCAATACCACGGCAGCAGCAGCCCCAGTCCCTTTGAGCCGACGCTACGCCGCCGCGAACTCTTTGCAGCGTGAAATCGACGAAATGCGTGCTGACCGTGCTGGAAGTGTCAGCGTCGGTAGTATGTGGCGTGGCCGTACGGGGGATTCAGGCACGAGTTCCTTGAGCGATTTCAGCACCACCATTGAAGGCCGTTTTCCGGTGACGGAAAGCGGGCACTTGGTGTTGCGTGCAGAGCCTGTGTTTTTAAGCGCTGGACGCATCAGCAGCACCAATTTGAACGCATCCCAGCAGTTCGGTTCAAACGCCTTGGCAAATGTCGGTGGACGATTGGGAACCACCCGAGAGCAACAAGATGCAGGCATTGCCTTGTCGATTGGGTATGAATCTGCCAGGCTGAAAATGGATTTGGGCCTGTCCCCTGTTGGGTTTCGTGTGCAAAACCTGGTCGGTGGCGTCGCTTACAACGATGCCATTGGCGATGTCAAGATGAAGTTGGACCTCTCTCGCCGCATGGTCACCGACAGTCTGCTGTCTTACGCTGGAACGGTAGACGAAGTCACCGGAAAGACTTGGGGGGGCGTGACCGCCACCGGTGGTCGCTTGGAATTGAGTGTTGAAGAGGGTCGTCTTGGGTTTTACGGTTACGGTGGGTTTCATTGGCTCAACGGCAAAAATGTCGTCAGCAACAATCGTTTTGAGCTGGGTGGGGGGGCGTACTACAAGCTCATTCAAGACACCGACATGGAGTTGACTGCGGGTCTGAGTGTGAGTACGTTGGGTTACCAACGTAACTTGCGTTATTTCACGCTGGGACACGGTGGGTACTTCAGTCCCCAACGCTACTTCAGCATTGATTTACCGGTTGAGTTTTCTGGTCGTTCTGGTCGTCTTGCCTATCGTGTAGATGGCTCGATTGGCATTCAAAGCTTCAAAGAAAATAACGCTGCTTATTATCCGGGCGATGCCACGCAGCAAGCCAATTGGGAGGCTGTGGCTGTTGCGAACTCGACAACCGCCCCGACAGGGGTCAGTTGGCGCAGCTACTATCCAGGGCAATCTAAAACTGGCTTGGGCTTTCGTTTGGGGGGGGCTGCTGAGTACCGATTCACGCCCCAATGGGCCGTTGGTGGACGGATTTCGATTGATAATGCGTCCGACTACACGCAGACCAGCGGCTTGCTTTACGTAAAGTATTTCTTCGAGCCTTCGTACACGCAAACCAAATTCCCTCCCAAAACCCTCAAAGTAGGACTGTGACGTGACTCCGTTTTTTACAAAACGTCCCGACACGTGGGTTGCTGTGGTGGGACTATTGGGGGCTTTGAGCCTCAGCGGGTGTGGGTCGCTGTTTTCTGCGTCTAAATCCAGTTCCGGTCTTGTATTTCCCGACCATGCAGATCACATGAGGCCTGCTGCCCCACTGCAGGGCGGGGACTTTATTGATCGTGTCTCCGTGAATCCTTTTGACCCAGTAGCACTCAATAACTTGGCGATCGCAGAGGCTGCAAAAGGACGCTACCAACAAGCGTTGATGTTGTTGCAACGGGCAGTGAAGCTTGCACCCGCACGCCCCGACATTGCTGCCAATCTACAAAGTCTCCAAAGATGGCTGACTTTGGCCGAGGGACAGGCAGCCATAGGCCTGGCACCTCAACCCTTGGCACTGCCTTACCAAGACAGCTTAGTCCCTGAGGTGCCACCTTTATGGCAACCCCCACCAGCCGTTGGCTTACCACAGCAAGGCCTCAGAGGCAACGGCCCCACTGCTCTGACGTCGCCCCCGCCTGTGCTGCCCTATACTCCAGCGACGTCGCCTGCCAAACCTGCTACAAACGCAAAATTGCCTGCCCGCCCCCTTCAAAATTCAAAGTGACCCGATCAAAGCACCTGCCAAGATGGTAGGGATGCTTGCTCTGACTTTGTCGTTGCGTCTGAAATGAACACACTCCGCGTTGCAACTTACAACATTCACAAGGGGGTGCAGGGTGTGGGGCCCACACAGCGCTTGGAAATTCATAACTTATTACACGCTGTCGAGCAATTTGACGCAGATTTGATTTGTCTTCAAGAGGTTCGTCGTCATCATCACCGATTGGCCCGCCGATTTGCACATTGGCCCAGACAGCCACAAGCCGAGTATCTGCTGCCCGAGGGCTATGAAGCGGTGTATCGCACCAATGCACTGACGCGGTACGGCGAGCATGGCAATGCGTTGCTGACCCGCTGGCCCGTGGTGAATGTCAAGCACGAAGATGTGTCCGATCATCGTTTTGAACAGCGCGGCTTGTTGCACGTGCAGGTGCAAGTGGCCGATTGGCCAGTGCACGTGGTGGTGGTTCATTTGGGCTTGCTGGCCGCCAGTCGAGAGCGACAAATTCAGCGCCTGGGTGCGTATGTCAAGCGCGAAGTTCCTTCGGCCGAGCGTTTGGTCGTGGCCGGCGACTTCAATGATTGGGGTGAGCGTTTGCACCATCCGATGGCGGCGTTGGATTTGCGTACATTTGAAGGCATCAGACTGGCCACATTCCCCTCCCGCTTGCCGATGCTGCATTTGGATCGAATCTACGTTCGAGGGTTGCAGCCTTTGTATGCCCAAGTGCCGCGCGGGCGTGCGTGGGCGCGGATGTCGGACCACTTGCCCTTGATTGCCGAATTCGGGTTGACCTCAGTGTAAAAAATCTCAGTGCTGTGAACCATATCTCTGACCCTCCTTCTTCGTTATTTCCTGAAAGTCGCCTCTCCTCGACTTGGGGGCAGGCGGACTGGGTTCGCCGGCATCGTCCCGTGTTATCGCCAGGTCATCGGCTCAGTTTGTTGCCTGGGGGGGAGGCGTTGTTTGCCGCATTGGCGCAAGCCATGGACGCAGCCCAATTTTCGATTCATCTTGAAACCTATATCTTTGATTTTCAAGGCACACCACTGGTGGTGGCGCAAGCGCTTGAGCGTGCTGCCCATCGTGGCGTGATCGTGCGGTTGGTGGTCGATGGCGTGGGCACTGGCGCCATCCCTGACGCTTGGCAAGCACGTTTGACAGCTGCGGGTGTCTATACACGAATTTTTTCTCCAGTGGGGTATTTGGGGATCCTCTGGCCGAGTCGCTGGCGCAGATTGCACCGCAAACTTTGTGTCATTGATGGTGTACTGGGGTTTTGCGGAGGCATCAACCTGCTGGATGACCACATGGATCCCCACATGGGCGAGTTGGCGCATCCTCGCTTTGACTTTGCGGTCCGCTGTACGGGGCCTTTAGTCACCGACATCCATGAGACCCTGCTGACTGTGTGGTGGCGATTGCAATCGGTGCGCCACGCCAAGCGACGCGAGTGTCAGGCGGCATGGAATACCCTGAGTCAAACCCACGCAGTGGGGGACTTTACGCATTGGGTGCTCCCCCCAGAGCTGTGGGCACATGGAAAGAGACTGCATCATCCCTCGACCCTTGTGCAGCGCCCACCCACAGTCGAGGATGCTGTGGCTGGTTTGGTGTTGCGTGACAACGTTTGGCATCGGGCCGATATAGAGAAAGCGTATTTGAAGGCCATAGGTGAGTCCAAGCAGGACATCATTTTGGCCAATGCGTATTTTGTGCCTGGACGCAAAATGCGCCGCGCCCTGATTCGTGCCGTCCAACGTGGTGTCAAGGTACGGGTATTGCTGCAGGGCAAGTACGAAACCTTCATGCAGTACCACGCGGCACGGCCCGTGTTCAAGCAGTTGCTGGACGCAGGTATCGACATCCGAGCCTACGCCCCCAGCGCGTTGCACGCCAAGGTCGCCGTGATTGATGGTCGGTGGGCCACCGTAGGCTCTAGCAATCTAGACCCCTTGAGTTTGCTGCTGGCGCGTGAGGCCAACATCGTCACGACGGATGTTCGTTTTGCGCAAGACTTGCATCAGCGCCTGACATTGGCACTGGAGCATGGGGCCACCGCCATTGACCATGCTGCCTTGAACGCGCGTCCTTGGCACGCGCGCGTGTTAGACCGTCTGGCATTTGCTGCGATGCGCTTGGCCCTGTTTCTGCACCGAAAACGGTATTGATGGATGAAACGGCAGCTGCTCAGCTTCCACCCCAGCCCTGCAGCACGGCAAGCATGGGGGGCTTACGCACAGGAGATATGCTCGTGATACGGATGTTTGACTCTATAAAAGAATAGTAAAAAATGTGAGCTGCTTACGCAAGAAATACGTGATTTAAAGCAGATTTCAATCTAAAAATAAGCCCAAAATATACAAAAAAATCGTCTCCACCTCATTTTCCAAGCCGAAAACGGAAGTTTTTGATGTGGTAGAGGGTATTTTTTAGTTAAAAATGACTGTTTTTGAGGTTTAAATTGGCTAATAATGGCATTTTTATTGCGTGAGCAGCTCACTTTTTTTACTATGATTTTTTTTGGATTATCCGAGCGCTTTGAACGACTGCAAGGGGCTGAGGGTGGGGAAGTCGGCAGCGCGGCGGGCTTGCTGTGCGGTGATGGATTCGCGGACGTGGCGGTTGCTCCAAATCGCGCCTTGCAGCCATCCCATCTGGCGCAGGCTGTCTTCGACGCTGTGGTCGCGGGCGTAGGTGATGGCTTGTTTCGTCCCCCAAATGGCGACGGGGGGCTTGCTGGCGATGTCGCGGGCGCAGGCCATTGCGCCTTCCAGCAAGGCGGCGGGCGTGTCAAACACGGCGTTGACCAAGCCATAGGCTTGCGCTTGGGGGGCGGGCAAGCGCCGTCCGGTGTAGGCCAGCTCTTTCACCACGGCAAAGGGCATGAGCTTGGGCAGGCGTTGCAGGGTTCC
>DLPA01000008.1:19681-20087 GCA_002479815.1 bacterium UBA7470
CGTGGCGTAGCGTATGCAGGCGGCGGCCACCATGTCCACCGCGCCCCCAATGCAGCCGCCCTGAATCGCACAGATCACAGGGATGCGCAGATGCTCCAGCTTGGTGAAGGTGGCCTGCATGTCGGTGAGCAAATCAAAAATCGCGGCACGTCCTTCGGGGCTTTGGTCGTCCAAGGCGATAGACCCCGAGAAGGTCTCCAGCGCCATGCCCGCAGAAAAGTGTTTGCCCGTGCTGGAGATGACCAAGGCGCGCGCCGTGCCGCTTTGGTGCAGGTGGCTGAGAACGGCATCCAATTCCCGCCAAAACGTCGGCTGCATGGTGTTCAAGGTGTCGGGCCGATTCAGCACCAAATGGGCGATGTGATCGGTTTCGGTCAGTGCAAAGCATTGCATTTGGAGGAGGTCG
>DLPA01000008.1:20181-26147 GCA_002479815.1 bacterium UBA7470
AATTGCAGAAGGGCGTGATGGATCAGTCTTCAAAAAGAAGAGCTAATTGCGCTTGATGATCTTGCGCTGGATGCAATTTTTGCTTTAATCGAGTGGATTTTTCTGTCGGCGAAGCGACAGCGTGAGAGTGGATACGGGAGTGGACGCTGGTCAGCACGGGGCGCATCGCGCCATCGACTTCCACCTTGTAGAGCTTGCCCACCCGCACGCCCAGCAGCCGCAAAGGGCGCTGCAAGGGCGCACGTTTGAGGGCGAGACCTGCGGCGCGGCGCAAGCTGCGGGCATCGGCAATGGGGGTTTCGACGGTGTGGTCGCGGGTGATGGTTTTGAAGCGGTCGTCGCGCAGCTTGATGCCGATGGTGCGGCCTGCATAGGCTTTGGCTTGCAAGTCGGCGGCGACTTGTTCGCACAGTTGGGTGAATACCGCGCCCAGTTCGGCCTTGTCGCGCACGGCGTGCAAATTGCGCTCGAAGGTGGTTTCGCGGCTGATGCTGACGGGTTCGCTGTGGGTGATGACGGGGCTGTCGTCCAAGCCCCACGCCGCTTGCGCCAGCCAGTGCCCGTAGCTCGGGCCAAACGTCGTTTGCAACCACGCGGGCGCTTGCTCGGCAAGCTGGGCCAGTTGGCCGATGGTGTGGATGTTGTGCGAGAGCAGCTTGGCCTCGGTCTTGGGGCCGATGCCATTGATTTTTCGCACCGACAGGGGCCAGATGCGGTCGCGCAGCTCGTGCGCGTACAACACGGCAATGCCCTTGGGTTTGTGGAACTCGCTCGCCATCTTCGCCAACAGCTTGTTGGGCGCGATGCCGATGGAGCAGGTCAAGCCCGTGGCAGCAAGAATCTCGGCTTGCAAACGCGCCGCCAACACGCGCCCGCCTTCGTCTTGACCACCGGGAACCTCGGTGAAGTCGATATAGACCTCATCAATGCCCCTGTTTTCCATGACGGGTGCGGTGCGGGTGATGATGGCTTTGAAAGCCCGCGATTGTCGATACACCGCTTCAAAATCCACCGGCAACAGCACTGCGTGCGGGCAGAGCTGCGCGGCTTTCATCAAGCCCATCGCCGATCCCACCCCAAATTGACGCGCTGGATAGGTGGCGGTGGTGATGACCCCGCGCCCGCTGTACGTCGCCAGCGTCGGAAAACAATCGACGGGGACGTGGGCCAAGTCCTGTTCTGTCCAAGTGCGCTCGGGGTGGCACGATGCGGCTTGGGCCAGCAGGCGTTCATCAAAGCCATCGCCCCGCCGCCGCCCGCCCCCAATCACCACGGGGATGCCCGCCAGTTGGGGGTAACGCAGCAGCTCAACGGAGGCGTAAAACGCATCCATGTCCAAATGAGCAATGCGGCGCAAGCGTGCGGGGGGCGAAGTCATGAGGGACTCAATCCAGCGAGGCGCTCCAGCGGTCGTTCCAGTCGGGCACGTCGCGCGGGGACTCGTTCAGGCGGCCTAAGTCTCGGCGGTCGCGCTTGGTCGGTCGGCCTTGGCGGGTTTGGGCAATCGCATGGGCAGGCTCAGGCGCGAGGCGGCGCTGCTCGGCTTGGGCTTCACGCAAGGCGATGCTCTCTGGCGTTTCGGCGTACAAGGCTTGGGCGATGGGGGCCGGGCCGCGCTGGGCGCTGAGTCCTTGCACGACCACGGTGCGGCGCACGCTGCCTTGTGACAGGCCCACGGTGTCGCCGATGTGAATGTCGCGCGAGGGTTTGACGGTTTGACCGTTGACGGTGATGCGGTTTTTGTCGATTTCTTCCGCCGCCAGCGTGCGCGTTTTGTAAAAGCGTGCCGCCCACAGCCATTTGTCGATGCGAAGTTTGTCCATGCGAAGGGTGTCCATCCGTGTGCGCGGGGTGTCCTAGAGTTGGCAATAAGCACAGTATGCAGCAATCCAATCAACCGTTGCCGTGGTGTTTGAAGCGGGGGCTGTGCCTCATCTGCTCGCTACACTTGAGGGCATGACATCTACTTCCACCTCTTCATCTTCTTACGTTTTGTCGCCTTTTGTCCCGCAAGCCACGGCTGTCGTGCCGATTGATTTGGGCGACCGCAGTTACGACATCGTGATTGGGGCGGGTTTGATGGGGCAGGCTGCCACCTATCAGGGCTGCCCCAAGGCGGCGCGTGCCCTGATTGTCTCGAACACCACCGTCGCGCCCTTGTACGCCCAGCGGCTTCAGGCGGCCATCGCGTCCTTGTACCGTGCCGTCGATGTCTTGGCCTTGCCCGATGGCGAGCAATACAAAGACAGCGCCACGCTGAATCTGATTTACGACCAATTGCTGGGCAGCGGGGCCGACCGCAAAACCGTGCTCTACGCCTTGGGCGGCGGGGTCGTGGGCGATATGACGGGTTTTGCCGCTGCGTGCTATATGCGCGGCGTGCCCTTTGTCCAAGTCCCTACCACTTTGCTGGCGCAAGTGGACAGCTCGGTGGGCGGCAAAACCGCCATCAATCACCCCTTGGGTAAAAACATGATCGGGGCGTTTTACCAGCCGCAGCGCGTGGTGTGCGATTTGGACACTTTTGCCACCTTGCCCGATCGGGAGTTGAGCGCGGGTTTGGCCGAAATCATCAAATACGGCCCGATTGCGGATATGGCGTTTTTTGACTGGATCGAGACGAACATCGCTGGCTTGCGGGCGCGTGATCCTGAGCTGTTGGCGATTGCGGTGCGTCGCAGTTGCGAGATCAAGGCATGGGTGGTGGGGCAAGACGAAAAAGAAAGCGGCTTACGGGCGATTTTGAACTTTGGTCACACCTTCGGTCATGCCATTGAAGCCGGTTTGGGCTATGGCAAATGGCTGCACGGCGAGGGCGTGGGCTGCGGCATGGTCATGGCGGCGCACTTGTCGCAGCGTTTGGGTTGGATCGATGCGGCTTTTGTGCAACGCTTGACCCGACTGATTGAGGCGGCTGGTTTGCCAACGACAGGTCCCGATTTGGGTGCAGAACGCTATTTAGAATTGATGCGAGTCGATAAGAAAAGCGAGGGGGGAGCCATCAAGTTCATTCTGATTGGCAATGCGCCCTTGGCGCAAGGGGGCACTGGGGCAGGCTGCGCTACCACCGCACCAGCGCCTGATGAGGTGGTGCGCGAGGTCTTGGCTGCTTGCATTCAGTAACACGCAGCAGATGAAGGACAGGGGGCGACCTCTGAGATAATGGCGGGTTTGTGCTTATTTCCCCGTTTATCTCATGATCCTCGTCACAGGCGGTGCTGGTTTTATTGGTGGCAATTTTGTGCTGGATTGGTTGGCTCAATCGAATGAGCCTATCGTCAATCTGGACAAATTGACCTATGCAGGCAATCTGGAAACCTTGGCCGGTTTGCAGGGTGATGCTCGGCACATTTTTGTGCAGGGCGACATTGGGGATAAAACCTTGGTCGCCGAGTTGTTGCAAACGCATCGCCCGCGTGCGGTGGTGAATTTTGCAGCAGAAAGCCATGTCGATCGCAGCATCCACGGCCCTGAAGATTTTATTTTGACCAATGTGGTTGGCACATTTCGCTTGCTAGAAACCGTGCGCCACTACTGGTTAAGCTTGGGCGATGAGGACAAAGCGGCATTCCGTTTGCTGCACGTCAGCACCGACGAGGTGTATGGCTCTTTAGCGCCCGATGCGGCAGCCTTCACCGAAGATCACGTCTATGAGCCGAACAGCCCGTACAGCGCCAGCAAAGCGGCCAGCGACCACTTGGTGCGGGCGTGGCATCACACCTACGGTTTACCCGTACTGACCACCAATTGCAGCAACAACTACGGCCCCTACCATTTCCCCGAAAAACTCATCCCGTTGATGATCGTCAACGCACTGGCGGGCAAACCGCTGCCGGTGTATGGTGACGGGATGCAAATCCGCGATTGGCTCTATGTCCAAGACCATTGCAGCGCCATTCGCACCGTGCTGGACAAGGGGCGTTTGGGCGAAACCTACAACGTGGGCGGCTGGAATGAACAGCCGAACATTGAAATCGTGCGCTTGATCTGCCGTTTGCTGGACGAGCTGCGCCCCCGCGCCGATGGCCTGAGTTACGCCACTCAAATCACCCACGTCACCGACCGACCCGGCCACGACCGTCGTTACGCGATTGATGCCCGCAAAATCGAGCGCGAGCTGGGCTGGAAGCCCGCAGAAACCTTTGAAACCGGCATACGAAAAACGGTGGCATGGTATTTGGCGCATCCCGATTGGGTCGCCAACGTCCAAAGCGGCTCGTACCGCGATTGGGTCAGCCACCACTACGGCGCAAGCGTCGCGGCATAAGGGAGTCGCGTCATGCACATCTTATTGTTGGGCTGTCAAGGTCAAGTGGGGTGGGAGTTACAGCGCAGCCTCGCCCCGTTGGGTCAAGTCACGGCGTTGGATCGTCGGGGTCTGGTGCGTGATGGGCAGCTCTTGGTGGGCGATTTGAGCGATGTGGCAGGTGTGGTGCAAACGGTACTCACTTTGCGGCCTGATGTCATCGTCAATGCCGCTGCTTACACCGCCGTCGATAAAGCCGAATCTGACACCGAAAATGCCAGATTGATTAACGCCACAGCCCCTGCAAAACTTGCGAAAGCGGCTCTTGAAATAGGAGCATGGTTGGTGCATTACAGCACCGATTACGTGTTCGATGGCAGTGGCGACATGCCCAGACGCGAAGATGCACCCGTGGGGCCATTGAATCTGTACGGGCAAACCAAATTAGAAGCCGAGCAAGCGATTGTCGCCAGCGGTTGCCCTCATCTGATTTTTAGAACCAGTTGGGTCTATGCGGCGCGGGGGGGCAATTTCGCCAAAACCATGCTGCGTTTGGCTAAAGAGCGCGAGGTGCTGACCGTTATCAACGACCAATGGGGGGCACCCACAGGCGCAGAGTTGATTGCCGATGTGACCGCCTACGCCATTCAGCGCCGTGAGCCTGCACTTGCAGGTATTTATCACTTGGTGGCGCGAGGGGAAACGACTTGGTTTGACTACGCCAATGAGGTCATTGCCCACTACCAATCTCGAATCCTTGATCCTGAATTAAAAGTCAAAGAGGTCAAGCCCGTGCCCAGCACCGCTTTTGTCACACCGGCAAAACGACCCTTGAATTCACGTTTGGATGTATCGCACTTAGAGCAAGCCTTTGGCTTGCAAATGCCGCACTGGCAACAGGGAGTCCATCGTATGTTGATGGAAGCCTTCTGAGTGTCAAGTGCTACGTGCCACGTCCTCACCTCACTACCACCATGCCGTATTCCACAACCCCTACCCTTACCACCCGCAAAGGCATTATTTTGGCCGGTGGCTCAGGCACACGCTTGCATCCGGCCACGCTGGCTATGAGCAAGCAACTGCTGCCCGTCTATGACAAGCCGATGGTGTATTACCCGCTCACCACGCTGATGTTGGCGGGGATTCGTGATGTGCTCATCATCAGCACGCCGCAAGACACCCCCCGCTTTCAACAACTCTTGGGCGATGGCAGGCGTTGGGGCATGAATTTGAGTTATGCCGTGCAACCCAGTCCTGATGGTTTGGCGCAAGCCTTCATCATTGGGGCCGATTTCATCGGTTCCTCGCCTTGCGCGTTGGTGTTGGGGGACAACATTTTTTATGGGCATGACTTGGTGCAGTTGCTGGCGCGTGCCGATGCCCAACCCAGCGGTGCAACTGTATTTGCCTACCACGTTACCGACCCAGAGCGTTATGGTGTGGTTGCGTTTGATGAAGCAGGCAAAGCCACCAGCATCGAAGAAAAGCCCCTCGTCCCTAAAAGCAGTTATGCGGTGACTGGACTGTATTTTTACGATGCCCAAGTGGTGGACATTGCGCAAGCTGTGCAGCCCAGTCCGCGTGGTGAGCTGGAAATCACCAGCGTGAATCAACACTATTTGGATCAAGGTCAGCTGACCGTTCAAATCATGAAACGGGGTTATGCGTGGTTGGACACAGGCACACACGACAGTTTGCTGGAAGCAGGGCAGTTCATTGC
>DLPA01000008.1:26266-43153 GCA_002479815.1 bacterium UBA7470
GGCTATGGCAAATACATGCTCAAAATGTTGAAGGAAGTCCATCTATGAATGTCATCACAACCGCCATTCCTGAAGTCTTGATCTTAGAACCCAAGCTGTTTGGTGATGCCCGAGGCTTCTTCTTCGAGAGCTTTAACGAGTCCGCGTTCAACACGGCCGTGGGATACGACGTGCAATTTGTTCAAGACAACCACAGCCGCAGCAGCAAAAGTGTATTGCGGGGCTTGCATTATCAATTGCCCCCCTACGCTCAGGGTAAGTTGGTTCGCTGCGTGCGTGGGGCCGTGTTTGATGTGGCGGTGGACATTCGCCGTTCGTCACCCACATTTGGCAAATGGGTGGGGGTAGAACTGAGCGAGGACAACCAGCGTCAGTTTTGGATTCCACCCGGTTTCGCGCACGGCTTCATGGCCCTGACCGATACGGCGGATTTTCTCTACAAAACCACCGCCTACTACGCGCCTACGCACGATCGCAGCATCGCGTGGAACGATGCTGACATTGGCATTCAGTGGCCCGATTTGGGTCGTGCGCCTGATTTGTCAGCCAAAGATGCGGTCGCCAAACGCCTTGCAGATGCAGACGTGTTTGCCTAAGCCTACGTCAACGCCCTACCGAATCGCCATTTTGGGCAGTCGGGGCATTCCTGCTCGGTATGGCGGGTTTGAAACCTTTGCCGAGCAACTGGCCTTGGGCTTGGTGCAAGCGGGTGTAGAAGTCACCGTGTTTGCTGAAGGCGATTCATCTGCTGATTCGGCAGCCTTTGACTACCAAGGCGTACGTGTGGAGCCTGTTCGTACCCACCGATTGGGGCCAGCCACCACCCTCGTGTACGACGTGGTGTGTTTGTGGCGGGCGCGTCGCGGCTTTGATGTCGTGTACATGCTGGGCTATGGGGCAGCCTTTGCTTGCTGGATTCCCCGTTGTTGGGGGGGGGTGGTGTGGATCAACATGGATGGGTTGGAGTGGGCGCGTTCCAAGTGGCGGCCAGTGGCGCGTGGGTATTTGCGGGCAATGGAAGCGTGTATGGCGCGTGTCGCCACCCGCGTGTTGGCCGATGCCCAAGCAATTCAACGCTATTACCAGCAGCATTATCCGAAAGGCGCACCTTCTACCTTTATTCCCTATGGGGCGCACGTGCCTGCGGTCAACGCGCCAGATGATCTGAGCGCACAACTGCAAGCATGGCAACTGATCCCAGATGGCTATTTGCTGATTGTGGCCCGCATGGAGCCAGAGAATCACATCTTAGAGATGTTGCAAGCCTACAGCGCGGTGGCTGCCAGTGTGTCCATGCCTTTGATCGTGGTGGGTGAATACCGTGCCGACAATGCCTACTGTGCCCGCTTGCGCGATTTCACACATCAAGAAGGCATACGCTTCATTGGCCCTGTTTATGATGCAGCCGCACTGACCGCGCTCAGACGTGGGGCGTGGGCGTATCTGCACGGTCATTCGGTGGGCGGTACAAATCCGTCTTTATTGGAAGCCATGGCATGCGCCAATTTTGTGATTGCCCACGACAACCCTTTCAATCGAGAAGTGTTGGGGGAACATGCCCTTTATTTTTCAACCTCCTCTGATCTCAGCACTTTGTTACAAGGTTTTTCTTCTCTGAACCACACACGCTCACGTCATCAACAAGCGGTTTGCAATCGAGTGCAGACCGCTTATTCATGGTCGAGCGTGATCGGTGCTTATCTGGCATTGATGGCTCAAGACGTACCACACCGAAAGGAGGGCGCTTGAGTTCTGTCTTGCTCACCCTCAAGCCCGCAGATGTGATTGCGGTGGTCGTCACGTACAACCCGGACTGGGCCTTGTTGCGGGAGCAAACGCTGCGCCTCTTGCCGCAAGTCGGGCGTGTCATTTGGGTGGACAACGCTTCGCAGCACTCCCCAGCCGCTTTGGCGGCTGAGTTGGGCGTGAGTTTTGTGGCCTTGCCTCGCAATCAAGGCATTGCCTACGCACACAATCATGGCGTGCAATGGGCGCTGGCACAGTCTGTTCCTTATGTGTTGCTGATGGATCATGACAGCCTGCCCGAGCCGGATATGGTGAATCAACTCGGTGCGGTGATGTTGCAACAGCCCGATGCCGCAGCCGTGGGGCCTAAATATGTCGATCCGCGCAGTGAAACGCCTTGTTTTCCATTTGTATGGATCGAGGGCTTCAAACTCCAGCGCTTGCATCGGCAGGATGCGGAGGCTTGTGTCAAAGTCGATCATCTCATTGCCTCCGGTTGTTTGATTCGTGCGGAGGCGTGGCGTTCGGTCGGTGCAATGTCTGAACCCTTGTTCATCGACTTTGTGGATGTGGAATGGTGTTTGCGTGCTCGCGCACAAGGTTGGCATTTGTATGGGGTGTGGAACGCCGGTATGTTGCACACCATTGGGCATGACACGGTGCAGCATTGGGGGCGCAACTTTCGGATTCATTCTCCTTTGCGCCATTACTATCACATTCGCAATGGTGTCTATTTGTACCGCCAATCGTGGATCCCTTGGAATTGGCGAGTGGTGTCGGGGTGGCGCATGATGTTAAAAATTGGGTTTTATTTGCTACTGGGACAGAACCGATGGGCTTATGCGCGGTCTACATGGCAGGGCTTGCGGGATGGCTGGCATTTGCAAGCACCCGTACCGATGCACTTTCAAGAGCGTCAATCTTGAATACCTGAGATGATTTTTATCCTATCCAAAGCAATGCCATGAGTGAAACAGTTGTGATGACTTTTGATGCCTCGCGCCTGTCGCCCTTTAAAGCCTTGTCGATGGGCTTTTTGCACACCAATCGCTTGCTGATTGCCGAACATGCCGATTTAGGGGCCGTGGCGTATACCGTTGCACCTGTGAACTTTGCGGCTTTGGATGCAGCAGAACAAGTGTTAGGGCAGGCGCTACAAGTCGTCACGGCTGATGGCGAGTGGATCGCGACCACAACCACGCAGATTTATGAAGGCGTGGTGGCCGATGTCGATTTGAGCAATGCCACGCCCGAAGGCTACGCCAACGAGTTCGATGACGATGATTTGACGGCCTTAAAAATGCTGGCTGAAGACGCGCCTGTGGTGCGTTTCGTGCAAGCGCAATTGTCCAAAGCCATTCAAGTGGGCGCTTCGGACTTGCATTTTGAGGTGTTCAAAGACGTGTTTCGCGTGCGTGTGCGGATCGATGGCCTGTTGGTCGAGCAAGAGCGTGCGCCCAAAGCCTTGTATTTGCCCACGATTTCACATCTGAAAATTCGCGCCCACATGAACATTGCCGAGCGCCGCTTGCCCCAAGACGGACGCGCCAAGTTTGAAGTGGATGGGCGCAACATCGACCTGCGGGTCTCCACCGTGCCCACGGTCTATGGCGAAAGCATGGTCATTCGCGTACTCGATCAAGGGCCGGGCACGCTGGACTTGGAGGGTTTGGGGCTGGACGAGCGAGGGGCGGAGTTGTTCAAGCACGCCATCGCCCAACCGCACGGCATGATTTTGGTCACTGGCCCTACCGGTAGCGGCAAAACCACCACGCTGTACGCGGTGCTCAAACGCTTGAATTTAGAGCAAAACAAAATCATCACCGTCGAAGACCCGGTGGAGTACCAAATTGAAGGCGTGAACCAAATTCACGTCAAAACCAGCATAGGCTTGACCTTTCCATCGGCGCTGCGTTCCATCGTGCGTCAAGACCCGGATGTGATTTTGATCGGTGAAATTCGGGACATGGAAACGGCTGAGATTGCGATTCAATCGGCCCTCACCGGTCACTTGGTGTTGTCCACCTTGCACACGAATGATTCCTTTGGCGCAGTGCATCGCTTGATGGACATGGGGGTGGAGGGCTATTTGATTGCCTCGTCGGTGGTGCTCATCGTCGCGCAACGCTTGGTGCGTTTGGTGTGCGAATCGTGCAAAGAGGAAGTACCCGCCACCTCTGCCGATATGGCTTTGATTTCGCAACTGTCTGGGGGTCGCCACGCGCCCAGTCATTTGTGGCACGGCAAAGGCTGTTCGGCCTGTGGGCACAGCGGGTTCAGAGGTCGTGCAGGGGTGTATGAATTTTTACCCGTGACCAATGCGGTCAAAGAAGGCATTTTGGCGCGTGAAAGCGCCGAGGGCATTCGCCGCATTGCCACCGCAGAAGGCGTGCAACCCATGCTGAACAATGGTCTGCAAATGGTGATGGACGGTCAAACCACGCTGGAAGAATTGCTGCGTGTGACACGACTGGATGCCGCATGAGACCCTTGCCCACACCTACTGCGTCATCGTCTGCACGCGCAGCACCCACGTCTGCACCTGCATCTATACCTGCTCCTGTTTTTGATGATCATTTTTATCAACAAAAAAAGCCGCCAGCGCAATTAAATAAAGCGACAGCAGCTCCTGTTTTAAATGCACCTGATTCGACGACTACTCCTGCTGTGGATGGGGTTTCGTCCAAACTCTCGGTCGGCATACGGCATGTGGTGCATTTTTCTGAGCAGTTGTTGACGCTGATGAAAGCCGGTTTGTCGATTGACCGTGCGTTGCACACCGCTGCGGGCACGATTTCCAACAAAAAACTTCAGCAAGTGGTGTTGGAAATGGTGGTGCAAATCGAAAAAGGCGATGCGTTTTCAGATGCCATCCGCCGGTATCCCAAAGTCTTTCCACGCTTGTACGTCAACATGGTCAAAGCGGGCGAGCGCGGCGGCATTTTGCCCACGGTGTTGGAGCGAGTGATTGATTACTACACCCGCAGCATCGAATTTCGTACTTATGTCGTCACCGCATCGATTTACCCCGCCATTTTGTTGGTGTTTGGGGTCGTGTCCGTACTAGGGTTGGTGACGTTTGTCGTGCCCAAGTTTGCCGAGGTGTTTGCCACGATGGACAAACCCCTGCCCGTCACAGCGGCCTTGTTGATCGACGCTGCCAATGGCTTGCGGGCGTGGTGGTTGCACATCGTCATTGGGATCGTAGTGCTCATCGGTGGTTGGCAATTGGCCTTGCGCAGTCCGGCAGTGCGGGTAGCGGTGGATCGGTTGTTGCTGAAGTTGCCGATTTTTGGCGCACTGATTGCAAAGATGCAGTTTGCCCAAATATGCAGAACATGGGGAACCTTATTAGGGGCGGGCGTTCCTATCTTGACCGCGATACGCATCGTGCAAGACATCACGCCCTACGTGCCGATTGCCCAGTCGTTGGGCGCTTTGGGGCTGCAAATCAAAGATGGGCTGTCGGTATCGTCGGCTTTGAACAGTCATCCGGTGTTTCCTAAGATCATGGCGCAACTGGCAAAGGTAGGCGAGGAGTCGGGAACCCTGGATGTGATGCTGCTGCGGGTGGCCGATCAGTTTGAGAAAGACGTGCAAAAGATGACCAAATCCTTCATTGCCGCGTTTGAACCGATGATGATTTTGGCGATAGGCGGCATGATCGGCTTTGTCGTCGTGTCGATGTTGCTGGCGGTGTTCTCACTCAACGACATGCCTATTTGATGCGCGGTGCTTTTTCATCAGCTTTGATTTTTAACAATTTTTGATCATTTTTAACGAGTTCTAAAGAGTGCTTTTATGGTGAACCATCCCTCTCATCCTCGCCTGCGTCAGGTGCGCGGTTTTACGCTGATTGAATTGCTGATCGTCATGGTCATCATTGGCCTGCTGGCTGCATTGGTCGGGCCAAAATTATTTGGGCAATTGGAAGGGGCCAAATCCAAAACGGCCAAAGCCCAAATTGAAATGGTCGCTACCGCTTTGGATGCCTACCGTTTGGACATGAACAGCTATCCCACCACGGAGCAAGGCATCAAAGTGCTGTGGGAAAAACCGGACAGCGGTGTCAAAAACGCTGCCAACTGGCGCGGGCCTTATCTGAAAAAAGCGGTGCCCGATGATCCTTGGGGCAATGCCTACCAATACAAATCCCCCGGTGTCAAAAGCAGCGACTATGACCTGATTTCTTTGGGGCGCGACGGTCGTGAGGGCGGTGAAGGCGAAGATGCCGACATCAGCAACTGAGCGATGTTCAGCGTTTCGCTTGACCGCTTCCTGAGATAGGTGAGTTATGCAGCGGCAGCAGGGCTTTACCCTGCTCGAAATGTTGTTGGTCTTGGTCATCGCTGCGCTGATTGCGGGCTTGTCCTTGGTATCGGTGCAGTCTTTGTTGGCGTATTCAGAACGCAAAACCCAAGCTGATCGCTTTGATGCCTTGGTCAAAGATGCACCGCGTTTGGCGGCCAAACGGCTGTGTTGGACGCAGTTGCGGCTGGATCCCAAAAAACGTGTGCTGTCGGTGTGGGCATGTGGCGAGCCTGTTCATGAGATGGAGTGGATGGACGGGATGGACATCGTGGTTGAACAGCCTGTATCCGCCACACTGAACGCTGGCGCTACTCCTTCAAACGTGGCGCAAGCACAGCGTGTGATCGACATTTGGTTCTCTCCGAAAGCAAATACACCCGGGGCGATCTTGACACTGAAGTCTGGCGAGCAGGTGTTGCGCGAAGTGGATTTACGCCCTTTGATGAATTGAGGAGCGCATGATCATGGTCGCAAAGGAGCGTGGATTTACCTTGTTAGAGGTGTTGGTGGCGGCTGCCATTGTGGGCACTGCGTTTGCCATTGGTTTGTCTGCATATACAGGGATTACGCGCAATAAAACTCGTCACCTCTTGCACGCACACGCCGCTCAAATGGCCGAACAAAAGCTGGCTGAGTTTGCGCTGGACGGTGTCGGTGAGCTGAACTCACAAGAGCCTTTGCGTTATTTAAATGTAGAGTTTGGGTATAAGGTGTCGTTTGAGCCTGTGCGCTCTACCGAGGCCATGCCCTTCGATTTGGTGCCTATGAATCGTGGTTTGTATCAGGTCAAGGTGGATGTGTTTTGGGGCGATAAGCCGATAGCCCCTGGTTACACGCTGGAGTCCACCGTGTTGAAACAACATCCTCCAGCAGGAGGGACACGATGACCGGCTGTTCTCCGTCTGAACGTGGCATGACCTTGATGGAGCTGATGATTGCCATGGCGCTTTCAGGTTTGGTCTTGGTCGCCTTATCGGGCTTTACGTCTTTGATGTTCAGAGCCATTCAGCAAGATGAACGATTGCAGGGCGACCGTTTGTTGGTGGACCAAGTGACGCAGCGCGTGCGTCTCGAGCTGAACGAAGTCATGCGCATCGAAACTGCCTCAGAGAAACGGTTCACTTACACCACCTCCTTGAATCTGGTGGGGACAGAGGCCGCGTATTTTCGATCTGATATTCAATGCGACGACAGTCGGGGAGCTTTGGCTTTGATCTATCGCAGTTTTCCGGTGGCGCTCAATACCCAGGGACCTGTACCGATCAAAGTGGCAGACGTGGCAGGTGCAAAAGAGTGGGTGCTGTACGACAAGCTGGAGCAATGTCAAATGGAATACGGCGCGATGCCTTTGCCTGGAACCCCCGCGCGTGGACTGGTGTGGCAGGCTCGACCTGAGGCTGCTCGTGCGCGTGATTTGATGTTTGTGCGTTGGCAAGTTGGGTTTGAGCCGCAAGCCCTCATCCCCGTGCTATTCGCCCGGGTGCAGATGATGAAATGAGCCGCTGTATGAGCACATATCGCTTGCGTCGTTCACGTGGGTTTGTCTTGATTTATGTTTTGGGTGCGGTACTGCTCCTGTCTGCGGTCGTGATGGGGGCCTCTTTATCGGTGCGTGAGCAAATGGCTTCGGTGGCGGCAAGAAAGCAGCAATTGCAGGCAGAACAGTCGTTGAAAGGAGCACTGCATACGGCGACCGCCAAAATTGCACTGGACATTGAGGTTGCTCGTCGCAAACCCAATGACACCCAATTGGCACAGGCCCTGTCGCCACGCTACGCGCCGTGGACTGCAAGTTGGACGAACCAAGAGCTGGTGCAAGCCGATCAAACCTATGCAGTCCAAGTCATTCCGGCTGAATGGTTACCCGATGCCAACCTGTTGGTGTTGGACGATTGGCGGCGTTTATTCGAGGGCTTGGGCGTGCCCTCTGAGCAGGCGCAAGGAGAGGCGCAAAAGATTTTGATGAAACGAAATCTGCTCATGCGCATGGGCTCCTCGCGGGGTTTTACTCATTGGGATCAACTCATTTCGGCCTTGTCTTTATCTCCTGTACCTATCTATGGACGGACAGATCAATCCCAGCAGGGATTACTGGACTTGCTCGTTTTGGGAACGGGAAAACGAAGCACTGATCCTAACCAAACCCCATTACCCATTTACCGCGCCCTTTACAATGCCAACGAAGATCGCTTAAATCGCTTGATGCGCTTGCGATCGGCTGGCCCGGTGACGGCGGCGCAAGAAGCGGAAGTGTTGGGCTTACGCCCCTCCTCAACGGTAAACCAAGCTGCGACGAACGCAGCAGCCAATGTGCCCCGTTTGTTTCGCTTGGTGGTGACATCTCAGTCGGCAGGTCCACAATCCATGACGATGACTGCCCTTGTGTCGGTGCAAGCCGGACAAGTGAGCATCCTTCAAGAATACCTTTTTTACAAACTATGAAAATGAGCTTGCCCTGGCGTGAGAAGCGGCTGTTTGTTGCCCTTGGGGAGCACAGTGTCGCGCTGGCCTGCATGGTCAACGGCTGGCGTGAGTGGCACACTCAGGCACAACACGTCCTTCCGCTACAAGAAGAAATAGCCGCCCCTGCACTGGTGGCCATGTTACGAAGCTTTATGAGTGCCCACGGGTTGGGGGCGGGATGTCGTGTGCATTGGTTCTTACCGCCAGATATTTTGGCAGTGGCTTTCGTGCCTCAAGACCTTGCGACGGTAGACACCCAGTGGCTGCCCTATCAAGCGCCCATGGTGGCACTGGGTGCCATTGCGGGCGGGCGGCAATTTACCACTGCTTTGTGGATCCATCGCAATTGGCAAGATTTGTTCCGTGGTGTGACCGAACAAGTGGGGGGGCAGTTGCTGTATTTCCACCCTCGAGCTTTGTACGTGCATACCTTGTTGCAACACAAGGCCCACTCCAACGCCGAAAACGCCCTCCAAATTCTAAAGGAGGGGCGTGATTGGCACTTGTTTCATCGCCGTCACGGATTGGTGCGCAGCCTGACACAAGCCCAAACGCTCACACCCGCACAGGCCGAGATACGCATGGGCTTAGAGGTGCAACAAGTGTTGACCGTACTGGATGCGCCTGCCACTGGTGTCTTGAACGCCCAACAACAACTGCAAGCCAGCGCAGTTCAAGACGTGACACTGGCTCTCAGCCGTGTCACTGGCCCTGTCCCTCGCGAGTGGCGTTTGTCCTCTGCTCAATTGCACGCCTGCGGTTTGTTGATGGGGCAGTTGACCAGTTGGGTCGAGCATCGTTTGCAAATGGTGACAGGTGGACTCATGCTGGTGTTTGCTTTAGGGGCGGCGGTGGCATGGCAACACGATCAGACTTTGCAAGAGGAGCAGCGTGAGATGGCAGCGCAACTCAAATCGCTGTTACCTGAAGTTGAAAAAGTGCAGCAACTCAAAACGGAGACCAGTCAACAAAGCCAAATCCTGAACGTACACCATGCGGTGAGCGAAAAAGCGTATGACTGGCAGGTATTGGCTCGTGTATTGGCGCATGTGCCCAAGGGGGCGGCTGTTCAGGCGGTATTCCTAGATCATGAGGCATTGCGAGTAGAGCTGCTGTACCCTTCTGCCAAAGGCATCCTCTCGTCTTGGTCTATTCCTGAAGCCATCCATCCTGCGCTGACCGAAGTGCCCGACACCAGAACCACAGAAGACAAAGCGGTTCGAGTTCGCTACGCCATGCACTTTAAGCGCGTTTCTGACCCCGCCCCTCCCCCTGCGCCCAAGAGAGAACCATGAAATTACCCCGTTTGTGGCCCGACGCATTGCGCCAAACAAGGCTGATGACGTGGGCGCCTTTGTTGATCCCTGTGCTGGTCTTTCTGACACTGGCAGACCGTTGGTATCCCAGCTATGCCGAGCACCGAGAACGCCATGCCGAGGTCGCCTTGCGTCTGGAACGGGCACAAGCTCTGGCGGACCTCCTACCCCGCTATCAAGAAAAAGCAGATGCCCAGGCCGATGGTGTAGAGGCGGCTAAGAAAACAGCCCTCACGAACGAGCAAGTCGATGCGTCGGTTGCGCAGATCAAGCAGCATCTGCAAAGTATGTTGACCGCAGAGTTCATTGATGAAGTACCCCAGTTTGACATTACCCCAGATGCGCCAGAAGGCAGTTCAGCCGGGTCAGCCCTCTTGTTGCGTGTGGATTTGCGCTTGTTGGTGTCGCCACAACAACTGGCGGGCTTGGAGGCGCGACTCTTGCCTTTTAAAGACCGCTTCGTACCTGTTGAAATGGAGTTGACGGTTGTGCCCGATCCCAAACGGGCCTCCAGACAATTGGATGCACGTTTTCATTTTCGGGTGATGCACATGGACAAAGCACCAGTCACTGCCGATGCCAGCGCCAGCGTAC
Source organism: bacterium UBA7470 (assembly GCA_002479815.1). Lineage (GTDB taxonomy): Bacteria > Pseudomonadota > Gammaproteobacteria > Burkholderiales > Burkholderiaceae_C > UBA2334. The sequence goes on from DLPA01000008.1 coordinate 36,697, forward strand.
CTCCTGCGGCTGCGACAGTACCCCCATCCAACGCCTCTTCTCTCCCCCCACAACCTACCCGATAAGAGGCCTTACGCCTTATCTGCTTCACTTGCCGAGCCGTTTTCATGTCCTCTCTATTTTTCTCTCGCTGTTTTCAACCCGCTCCTTTGGTCGTGGCATTGGGTTTGGTGTGGTCTGGGGCTGGTGTCTACGCCCAAGCTGTCAATCCTTTTGCAGCCTTGTTGCAGCAGCCACAGGAGCAACCCCCCCAAGTGGCTGCTCCTGTGACACCGGCGGTCACCACACCTCCCCTGGTTCGACCAGCTGCGCCCCCTGTCCCAGCTGCTCCAGCGGTGGTTGCTGCGCCTGTTGGACCTGTGGCTGTGCCGCTTTCTGCCACCCCGCCAGCGTTGGGGATGCCGATCGCTGGCGCACAACCTGCTGCGTCAAGCACGACTCCGCGTCCTTCACCCTCGCCGACGATCTCGAGTATGGGAGGGCCGATCACCCTGCGCTTTGACAATGCCGATGTCTATGACGTGATCCAAGTTGTTTTGGGTGAAGTGCTCAAGTTGGATTATTCGGTCGATCCTGGGATCCAAGGTAAAGTCACGCTGCGCAGCACGGGGGTGATCCAGCCACAAGAGTTATTGGGCGTGTTGGAAACCTCGCTGTCCAGCATAGGCTTGTCTGTGGTGAAAGCGGGCAATACCTATAAGGTGGTTCGAGAATCGAATTTGGCCCGTGAAAAACTGCCTGAGCGGGGGGCTGGTGAGGCGTCGCCGGTGTTGCGTGTCGTGCCCCTGCGTTACGTGCAAGCGGCACAGCTGGCCGCGACCTTAAAGCCGTTTGCCAGTGTCAATGCCATTTTGATTGCCGACCCCACCAACCGCTACCTCATCATTGCCGACCGCAACGGTGTCGCGGATCGCTTGGAAGCCCTGGTCGAGACGCTGGACACGGAATACTTAAAAAATATCCATATTCGCTTGCTCAAGCCCAAACACGGCGATGCCACTGAAATTGCCAAAGAAATGGAGACCATCGTCAAGTCTTCTGGCCTATTCACACAGCCCAATACAGAGGCCAAAGCGTATATGGCTCCAGTCCCCCGTTTGGGCGCTATCTTGGTGGCAGCCAGCAATGAAGTCTTGATTCAAGTAGCAGAAAAATGGTTCAATGTTCTGGACGCGCAACCCGAGAAAGACGCTGATGCCACGGTTCACATTTATGCTGTGGGCAGCAGCAATGCCACCCATTTGTCCAACCTGCTGCAACAAATTTTTTATGGTGCAGCACCCGCAGCAAGCAACAATGCCAACCAGCAGCGCGCTACTTTAGGGGCAACTGGCACTCCACAACAAGGTGCGAACAATGCCTTGACGGGCGCTCAGGGCCAGCAGCAAAACAGCAATTTTGGCTTGAACCAGGGCACTGCCGTTGCAGGTACGCTCACTCGTGGCAATACGCCCGGGCAAGCGGGGGCTGGTACTGCACCTACAGGATTTGCAGGCCCCATCGTCATCATTCCAGACGAAATCACCAACAGCCTCATCATCAAAGCCAGTGCGGAAGATTACCAACGGGTGCTCAAAGTCTTAGCGAAGTTGGACACCCTGCCCAAGCAAGTGCTGATTCAAGTCACGATTGCCGAAGTCGCCCTGAACGATACCCTGCAATATGGTGTGGAGTGGTGGCTGAACTCCATGCTCTCCCACAAAGGCAAATCGTGGGCGGGTAAATTGGGGCTGGAAGGCAACATCAAGCCCAGCTCTACCGCTGGTACGGTGTCTGGTATTGGTTCTGGCTTGAGCTATGCCGTGTTAGGAGGAACTGGACAAGTCATCGGCTTACTGAATTTGTTGGGGCAGGACACGAATGTGAATTTGCTGTCCGCACCCCATGTATTGGCCTCAGACGGAAAAACCGCACGGGTCGAAATTGGCAGTGAAGAACCCATCATCACCCAAACCATACAAACACCCACCACGACCCTAGGTAATCTGGCGACTTCCAATTCGGTGCAATACCGACCGACCGGCATTATTTTGGAGGTTAAGCCCGTCATCAGCTCCAATGGTGTGGTGAGCTTGGCGATTGCCCAAGAAGTCAGCAGCCGAGGCAATACCGTCTCTGTGGGTGGCTCCGAATACCCCAGCTTTTCCAAACGTCGCGTGACCACGGATGTGGTGGTCGAAGACGGCAAATCTTTGCTGATTGCAGGTCTGATTGAGGACAAAGGCGACAACACCAGCGTGGGCATTCCGGTCGCCAAAGATGTGCCCTTATTTGGCGCTTTGTTTGGCACGACCAAAAAGATCAACAACAAAACCGAGTTGTTGATCACGATCACACCACACATCGTGCAGCGCAGTGGCGATGCCGATCGCATTGCCAGCTCGTTCCGTGATGCGCTCAAAGACCTGCAAAGCGTCATCAGCCGACCTTTGCCCGACATGAGTAAAAAAGTTCCCACAGGCGATGTCAAGGCACTCACCCCGGCCACGCAGGGGGCCGTGGTCAAACCTGTGCTGGACGCGGTGGAGTCCACCGCTCCTTCTGCACAGTAAATAAGCACCTTGATCCCTGACGGGCACACAAGCATTTATGCAAAGTTTTGATGTCATCGTGGTCGGTGCGGGTGCGGCGGGTCTGTTTTGTGCAGGCGTGGCGGGGCAGCGCGGTTTGCGCGTGCTGTTGTTGGATCACAGCGACCGTGTGGCCGAGAAAATCCGTATTTCTGGGGGGGGACGCTGCAACTTCACCAACCGAGACTTGGACGTGCGTGCTCCGCACCGCCACTTCGTGGGGGCGAATCCGCAGTTTTGTCGCTCGGCCTTGAGTCGCTACACGTCACAAGACTTCATTGCCCTGGTTAAACGCCACGGCATCCCGTTTCATGAGAAGCACAAAGGCCAATTGTTTTGCGATCGCTCGGCGCAAGACCTCATTCAAATGCTATTACAAGAGTGTGAGGCTGCAGGCGCAGCCGGGGGGCAGGTCAGTCGTTGGCAGCCATGTGCTGTAAAAAACGTCTTGTTTTCCGATACCAGCCCTTTATTCAATGGCGGACGCTGCTATCAGGTCGAGACGGATCGTGGCCTCGTCGCTGCCCCCTCTCTCGTGGTGGCGACTGGTGGGCTGTCGATCCCCGCCATTGGTGCGACCGACTTTGGCTATCAGCTTGCGCGTCAGTTCAAGCTCAGTGTACAAGCCACTCGACCCGGATTGGTCCCCCTGACCTTTGGCGACACCCAGTGGCAGCCCATGACGACATTGGCGGGTTTGTCCCTGCCCGTCGAACTCAGTACGGGGGAGCGGCGGCAAAAAATCGAGTTTGAAGAAGACCTGCTCTTCACCCATCGCGGCTTGTCGGGCCCGGGGGTGTTGCAAATGTCCAGCTATTGGCAGGCGGGTCAATCCATCCGCATCAATTTATTGCCCACCAGCACGGGCATCGACCTGCCTGCCGTACTCCGCTCAGCCAAGCAAGGCTCACACAAGCGGGCAACCAACGAACTGGCGCGCTACCTGCCCTCCCGCTTAGCGGATGCCTGTTGTGCCGGACAGTTAAGGGGCTTGCCCTCCGCCACCGTCGATCTGTTGCAACAACGCAGCATGACCGACTTGCCTGACCGTGTGTTAGACCAACTTTGTCAACAGCTTCAGAACTGGGCGCTCACCCCCACGGGTACAGAGGGTTATCGCAAAGCCGAAGTCACTCTAGGCGGGGTGGACACCGCTGAGTTGTCCCAGCACAGCCTGGAAGCCAAACGTCAACCGGGGCTGTACTTTATCGGTGAAGTGGTGGACATCAGCGGCTGGTTGGGGGGATACAACTTCCAATGGGCGTGGGCCAGTGCGTATGCTTGCGCACACGCCTTGGTAGGATCTTAAAAAGATAGTAAAAAAAGTGAGCTGCTCACGCAAGTAAAAGTAAGCATTTCACGAATTTAATAGTGAAAAAATATCAAAAAAGTCGCTCGATAATGGGGTTTCAGCGTCAATATAGCCGATGTGGCCCTTTTTTGCAGGTATTTTTTGAATAAAAGTGGTATTTTCTAAGATTAAAAAAACTTAAAAGTGTTGCAATTGTTGCGTAACAAGCTCACAAAAAATACTATACTTTTTGATGATCGTTTTATGCCTTTACGCATACCGCTTGCTGCGCAGGTTGTTTTTCATCTCTTTGAGTAAGGGTTGCAGTTTGTTGCCGCCGATGCGCAGGGCCACTGCGGTGGCGAGTATGTCCAGCACCATCAAGTGCATCAGGCGCGAGGTCATGGGGCTGTAACGGTCGTAGCCTTCGGGGTGGTCTGCTGCGAGGTGGATGTGGCCTGCTGCGGCCAAGGGAGAGCCACTGGCGGTGATGACGATGGTGGTGGCACCGTGTTTGCGAGCAATGTCAGTGGCATCCATCAAGTCGCGGGTGCGGCCCGAGTTGGAGATGACGACCAAACAGTCCCCCGGTCGCAGCAGCGACGCACTCATCACCTGCATATGCCCATCGCTGTAGGCAATGGTGTGCAGCCCCAAGCGGAAGAATTTATGCTGCGCGTCTTGGGCGACGATGCCTGAATTGCCTGCGCCAAAAAACTCAATGCGTTTGTTGTGCGTATGGGCGTTGACGAGGGCATCCACCGCTTTTTCGATGGCATGGGTGGAGGCATCGTTGCGATACTTTAAAAACGCCGCGACCGTGTTATCGATGACTTTGACCAGCACATCGCCCACTTTGTCGTCAGCATCCACACTGCGGTGGATGAAAGGTACGCCTTCGCTGACTGTGCCGACCAGCTTGAGTTTGAAATCCGTCAAACCGTCGTAGCCCATGCTGCGGCAAAAGCGCACCACCGTCGGCTTGCTGACATGGGCGCGGTCGGCCAACTCGGTGACGGGCAAGCTGGCGAAGGTGCGTGGGTCTTGCAGCACCAGTTTGGCCACTCGCTGCTCTGCTGGCGCCAACGATGGAAGTGAGGCTTTGATGCGGTCCAACATAAAAAAGTAACCTTGATGACTGAAAAATGCGAAATAAGATTACCGCTATGTTACGCAAGCGCAGTACCGCAGACGGATAAAGCAACTAAAAAATGTAAAAAATCAACTCAGTCACCCTTGGGCATCAATCACAGACTTGCGCTAAGAACCTATGTTTAAAATATCAGCCTTTTTGTTTTGATCGTCTCCCCCCATGAGCTTGCCACCTGCTGACCCTGCTTCTGAGTCTGCGCTTTTTGATGAGCTTGATGCCCCCTCAACCGCTTCAACTGCGTCAAGCACGCAAGACGATTTGGCGACTTACGCCCAACGTGCGTATCTGGAATATGCCCTCTCCGTCGTCAAAGGCCGCGCCTTGCCAGACGTGTGCGACGGACAAAAGCCCGTACAGCGGCGCATTTTGTACAGCATGGCCCGCATGGGCTTGGGGTTTGGTGGCAGCAATGGCAACACCGGAGCCAAGCCTGTCAAAAGCGCCCGCGTGGTGGGGGATGTGCTCGGGCGCTTTCACCCACACGGCGATCAAGCGGCTTACGATGCCTTGGTGCGGATGGCGCAAGACTTTTCTCAGCGTTACCCCTTGATCGACGGGCAAGGCAACTTCGGCAGCCGCGATGGGGATGGCGCTGCCGCCATGCGCTACACCGAAGCCCGTCTGTCCAAAATCACCACCTTGCTGTTGGACGAGATGGATGCGGGCACGGTCGATTTCATCCCCAATTACGACGGTTCCACCGAAGAACCACGCCAACTGCCCGCCCGTTTGCCCTTTGTCTTGCTCAACGGGGCCAGCGGCATTGCCGTGGGTTTAGCCACCGAAATCCCCAGCCACAACCTGCGCGAAGTGGCCGATGCCTGCATCGCTCTGCTCAAGCACCCACAAATGAGCGACGAGGACTTGTTCGCGCTGATGCCCGGGCCGGACTATCCGGGTGGCGGTCATCTCATCAGCAGTGCCAACGACATTGCCGATGCCTACCGCACAGGGCGAGGCAGTTTCAAGGTGCGTGCGCGTTGGAAAATGGAAGACCTCGCCCGTGGGCAATGGCAATTGGTCATCACCGAACTGCCGCCGGGTGTCAGTGCGCAACGGGTGCTGGAAGAAATTGAAGAACTCACCAACCCCAAACCCAAAGCTGGCAAAAAAGCATTGACGCAAGAGCAAACGCAGCTCAAGGCCAGCGTGTTGGCGGTGTTGGATGGGGTGCGCGACGAGTCGGGCAAAGAAGCGGCGGTGCGGCTGGTGTTTGAACCCAAAAGCAGCCGCATCGAAGTTGCCGAGTTGACCACCACCTTGCTGGCGCATACCAGTTTAGAAACCAGCGCCCCCATCAACCTGACGCAAATTGGCTTAGACGGCAAACCCGCACAGCAATCGCTGCGTGAGATGTTGATGCAGTGGCTGGCGTTTCGCCAAACCACCGTCACCCGCCGTTGCGAACACCGCTTGGGCCAAGTCCAACGCCGTATGCACATC
>DLPA01000008.1:43292-44652 GCA_002479815.1 bacterium UBA7470
ATCGCTCGCTTTGCCTTGAGCGACGCGCAAGCCGAAGACATCTTAGAAATTCGTCTGCGCCAACTCGCTCGTATGGAGGCCATCCGCATCGAACAAGAACTCAGCCAGTTGCGCGGCGAGCAAGACAAATTGCAAGAGCTGTTGGCAAACCCCGCCAGCCTCAAACGCTTGATGGCCCGTGAAATCGAGGCCGATGCCAAAACCTTTGCCGACGCACGCCGCACCCTGATCCAAGCCGATCAAAAAACCGTGTTGGAAGTGCGGGTGGTCGATGAGCCTGTCACCGTCGTCGTGTCGGCCAAAGGTTGGGTGCGCACACGCGGGGGGCATGGACATGATCCCGCCAGTTTCAGCTTCAAAGCTGGCGATGGGCTGCACGGCACGTTCGAGTGCCGCAGCATCGACCCCCTTATCGTCTTGGGCAGCAATGGGCGGGTCTATTCCGTTCCCGTATCCAGCCTACCCGGTGGGCGTGGCGATGGTCAGCCCATCACCACCTTAATCGAGCTGGAGTCGGGCACGCAGCCGCAGTTTTATTGGGCGGGCGCTGCCAGTACGACCTTGCTGCTCAGTGGCAGTGGCGGCTATGGCTTGCTGGCCCAACTGGAGCACATGATCTCTAGAAACAAAGCAGGCAAAGCCTTCTTTACCTTGCCCGAGGGCGAAACTTTGTGTACGCCTTCGCTGGTGTCCTCCCCCAACACCGACGCGGCCACCCACGTCTGCGCCACCACGGTGGAAGGCCGCATCTTGACCTTTGAGCTGTCTGAACTCAAGCTCAGTCCCAAAGGGGGACGCGGACTACAACTGACCGCGCTAGAAGAAGGCGATGCCTTGGCTGGAGCAGCCGCTTACATCAGCCGCATCCAACTTTGTGGGGTGGGGCGAGGTCAGAAAGAGCGCGAAGAAGCATTGGAAATTCGCAGCCTCAACAACGCCCGCGCCCCCAGAGGCCGCAAAGGAAAACCCACGAATTTGGGCTTCAAAGTCAAAACTGTGTCTCGTCTGGTGTAAGCCTGTATTTTGTAAGCCACGCCCAAGCCCCCTTGGGCTACAATCGGCCCCCATGTTTGCCCCAGCCCTTTCCTTCCTGTTCGCCCTGAACTTGATGCCTGCTTCCACGGCAGGTTTGGCTGTGCGTGCAAGCATCATCACCAAAACCACGACCATTACCGGCTGATCCAGCCCCGTATCGTCGTGCGCCCTCCTCGGCCAGACGAGCCGGGGGTAAAACAGCCTAGCGTGGTATTGTTTTTTTAACTCGAAAGGGCGTTTGTATGAGTAAATTGGTAGGCTTGGTGGGCTGGCGCGGCATGGTCGGCTCTGTGTTGATGGATCGTATGCAGGCCGAAGGCGACTT
>DLPA01000008.1:44782-51498 GCA_002479815.1 bacterium UBA7470
AACGAAACCACGTTGCAAGATGCGTACAACATCGACGCATTGAAACGCTGCGACATCATCATCACCGCTCAAGGGGGCGACTACACCACAGAGGTGTTCCCCAAACTGCGCGCCACAGGCTGGAACGGTCATTGGATTGATGCCGCCTCCACCCTGCGTATGAAAGACGATGCGGTCATCATCCTCGACCCCGTGAACTTGCCTGTCATCAAAAATGCCTTGAGCAAAGGCGGCAACAACTGGGTCGGTGGCAACTGCACCGTGAGCTGTATGCTGATGGGCGTGGGCGCGCTCTACAAAGCTGGGTTGGTGGAATGGATGTCCACCCAAACCTATCAAGCGGCTTCTGGCGGCGGCGCACAGCACATGCGCGAGTTACTGACGCAGTACGGCACGCTCAATGCGGAAGTCAAAGCCTTACTGGACGATCCCAAGAGCGCCATTTTGGAAATCGACCGCAAAATCATCGCCAAACAACGCAGCTTGTCTGCGGCCGAAACCGCCAACTTCGGCGTGCCACTGGGCGGCTCTTTGATTCCTTGGATCGATAAAGATTTGGGCAACGGCATGAGCCGTGAAGAGTGGAAAGGCATGGCAGAAACCAACAAAATTTTGGGCCAAGGCGAAGGCTTTGGTACAGCCGCCACGCCCGTCGATGGCTTTTGTGTTCGCATTGGTGCGATGCGCTGCCACAGCCAGGCCCTGACCTTCAAGCTGAAAAAAGACGTACCCACCGCCGACATCGAGGCCATGATCGCCGCCGATAACGCTTGGGTCAAAGTCGTTCCCAATACCCGCGAAGCCACGATTCAAGGCCTGACACCTGTGGCGGTGACTGGCACATTGACCATTCCTGTCGGTCGTATCCGTAAATTGGCGATGGGGCCAGAGTATGTCGGTGCCTTCACGATAGGCGACCAATTGTTGTGGGGTGCAGCCGAACCCCTGCGCCGGATGTTACGGATTCTGCTTGGCGCCGCTTGAAACTGGTATTCAACCTGAATGAACCTGAAGTCAGTCCGTGATACGCTCACGGCTGGCTTTTCCTGACAGGCTGCGCTGTCCCACGCTTGGTGTTAGAATGTTGTTTAAAAACAACGATTACACTATGGCAGCAATCTGAAAATATCAGTTTTCTTTGGCTTGTGTGACACAAGTGGTTCGTTCCTGTCTGTAAAGTTGCCAACCCGCACGGGTCAATGGTAAGGTCAAATTCCGACCCATTTAGCTGAGGTTTTTGTGCGTCCTATTCCTGTTCAAGATTCAACAACATTCCGCCGATGGTCGGCCATGACCTCTAGCCCCAAATGGTCATGGGGTTTGCGTGCGGTCGCTCTCGCCAGTTTGCTGTGCGTAAGTCAGGCGCAGGCGTTGTCGTTGGGCAAGGTGTCGGTGCTGTCGGCCTTGGGTGAGCCGCTCATTGCTGAAATTGATGTACCGCAAATCAGCACAGACGAAGAAGCAAGCCTGAAAGTGGGGGTTGCATCGTCTGATACGTTCAAGGCAGCAGGCGTTGATTTCAACGCTGCTTTGATCGGTGCTGAGATCAAACTTCGCCGCAGATCTAATGGACGGGTGTTCCTCCGGCTAGAAAGCAACAGGACGGTGAATGAGCCTTTCCTTGACTTGATTCTGGAAGCCAACTGGGCCTCTGGTCGTATTGTGAGGGATTACACCCTACTGCTAGATCCTCCGAATACACGCAATCCGGTTTCACCGTTGTCGGCAAGCATCAGCGATCCTTCAGTAGCGTCCCGACAAGCACAAAAGCCGGCGTTGCCTGCGCCAGTGTTGCCAGCCCAAGCCACGCCTCCTGTCCCTTCTGTCGCAGACACACCCAAGAAGCAATCCGCTCCCGTTCCTGCTCCCCCACCCGTCTCATCGTCCGACGCAGGTGCCAGCAACGTCACCGTCACCACGAAACCTGGTGATACGGCGGTGAAGTTAGCCAGCAGCCATCAACCCCCACAAGCTTCACTGGATCAAATGTTGGTCGCCATGCTGCGCGCCAATCCTCAAGCTTTTGTGAACGGTAACGTCAACCGCTTGCGTGCGGGTGCCACTTTGGAAATCCCCAATGCAACGGCAGTCAGCGCTGTTTCTAACAAGGAAGCCAGAGAGATTTTGGCGACTCAAAGCCGTGACTTTAGTGAGTTCCGCCGTCGTTTGGCTGGTATGACCACTGCCGCTCCTGCCGCTCCAGTTGAGCGCCAAGTCACGGGCAAGATCAACGAAGTCAAGGTCAAATCGGCCAACAATACGTCGCCAGATAAATTGACCTTGTCTAAACCAGAGGCAAAATCAACTCAAGTCGCCCCTACTAAAGAAGACGATATTGCCAAAGACCTACAGGTCAAAGATGCAAACGCCCGCAAGGAAGAGTTGGCGAAAAATATTGCCGATTTAACTCAGATTGCAACCACTGCGGCCCTTCCGAAAGCCTCAAACGCGCCTGCACCAGCCCCTGCTGCTGTGCCAGTGGCGCCGGCTGCACCCGTGGCAACCGGTCCAGCCCCTGCACCCGCTGTGGTCGTACCCACGCCCATCGCCCCTCCTGCGGCAGTCTCACCCGCCACCTCTGCCAACGAGCCAGCACCGCCCGCAGCTGTAACGCCAACAACAGCTGCGCTCCCAGCAGAAGGCACACAAAACACAACATCCGCTGCGGTGTCGCCAGCAGACGCACCTCCCTCCCCCCCCTCGAACACTGCGCCCACTCAGACACCGCCAACGCCCACACCGCCTGCTGCTGAACCGCCCAAACCCAAACCTGAATTACCCCCTTTGGCACAAGAAGAGCCCAGCTTTATTGACAGCTTGACCGAAGAACCTTGGGTTTTACCTGCCGGCGGTGTATTGTTGGCAGGTGTCTTGGGTGCCGTCGCTTGGCGTATCCGTTCTCGTCAACGGCAAAAGGGTGTTGTTGCTGACAGCTCTTTTTTAGAAAGTCGCCTACAACCAGATTCGTTTTTTGGCGCCAGTGGCGGTCAAAATGTCGATACCGCCGAAGCAGGCTCGCCAGCAGCTTCATCCATGATGTACTCGCCGAGTCAGCTTGATGCTGGTGGCGATGTAGATCCTGTGGCTGAAGCCGATGTGTACTTGGCGTATGGTCGAGATTTGCAAGCCGAAGAAATTTTGAAAGAAGCTCTACGGACCGATCCACAACGGGTCGCTATCCACTGTAAGCTCCTCGACATTTATGCCAAACGTCACGATGTCAAAGCTTTTGAAGTATTGGCATATGAGGTCTATTCCTTGACCCAGGGTATGGGGCCAGAGTGGGAGGGAGTTTGTGAGCTGGGCCGAGAACTGGCACCTGAGAACACCTTGTACCGACCAGGCGGAACGCCCCAAACGGGAATGTCCAGCCCCAGTAGTATGTTGCAAACGCAGCCTCACCACCTTGCTGCAGTACAGAGCTTTGTGCCTCAGCAGGAAGTGTCCGCCCCAGACCTTGACTTGGATTTGGATTTTTCGGACGAAAGCTTTGATCAAGTCCCTGCAGGTGCTCCAACACCACCGAACGCTCTGTATCAGCAGTCAGCACGTGCAGAGCAGGCGGAACATTCAGACTCCCTCTCGTTTACCACCACCAGCGCAGACTCCAGACTGTCTGCGTTTGGGCAAGTGGACTTTTCAACGGCACCGCCACCGCTGCCTTCCGTCCCACCGTTGGCCCCTGGCGAAAAAATCAGTGCACACCGTGTGCATCAAATTGAACCGTTTGCCACACCTGCCACAAGTCAGTCTCCAGCACCTGTCTCAGTACAACATTCAGATCAAACGTTGGATTTTGATGCCAACGATCTGGAGTTCAGTCTGGACGATCATTTCCCAGAAGATTCATCGCCTGCCGCGCCTCCCCAAGCGGTATCGGCAAAAGATGATCTGAGTTTTGAGATGCTGGAATTTGATATAGAAGAGCTGTCACGTCCTGCTTCAAAAACCAATCCCAATCCAGCGTTGGTGGGGGCACCCACTGGACCAGGCGACTTGATGGACATGGAGATGTTGGGTGCAGAAGTCATCCATGCTGCAGACGACGATGATCCCTTAGAGACCAAGTTGTCGTTGGCGGCCGAGTTCTTGGCGATTGGAGACAACGATGCCGCGCGTTCGTTGGCTGAGGAAGTCGTCGAACAAGCCACCGGTGCATTGAAGAAAAAAGCCAGTAAATTCTTGTCTGATATGGCATAACTGCATCACTGCATCACTCGCTCTGTTTTTCTTCATCATCACCCGCCTACATCTCACCGACGTAGGCGGTTTTTCATTCTTGGGTTTCTCATCGGTCTACGTGATATGACACGAATTGCCTTAGGTCTTTCTTATTTAGGAAGTGCTTACGATGGTTGGCAAAGTCAACCGTCAGGGCGCACTGTGCAAGACCATTTGCAAAAAGCCATTTCTGCATTTCTCGATCACCCCTGCCCTAACGTCGCTTGTGCGGGACGCACCGATGCCGGTGTACATGGTCTGATGCAGGTCGTTCATTTCGATACCAAGATCACGCGCCCCATGGCCTCTTGGGTGCGTGGGACGAATCGTTACCTGCCTTCCGATATCGCAGTGCAGTGGGCGCAAGAAGTGCCTGCTGCATTTCACGCACGCGCCCAAGCGCGTTCACGTCGCTATGCTTATGTGTTGCTGGAGTCTGCGGTGCGGCCCAGCATCGAAGCGCATCGCGTGGGCTGGATTTTTCGTCCTTTGAACTTGCAAGCCATGCAGCAAGCGGCGCAATACTTGACGGGCACGCACGATTTCACCTCGTTTCGTGCCGCGCAATGCCAAGCACCCTCACCGATCAAAACCCTAGCGCCCATCGTGATTCAACGGCATGGCCCTTATTGGCGCTTTGACTTTGAGGCCGATGCGTTTTTGCACCACATGATCCGCAACATGATGGGTTGCCTCATCATGATCGGCCAAGGCTCGCGTCCACCGCAGTGGATGGCTGAGGTGCGCGATGCCCGCTCTCGTGAAGAAGCCGCCCCCACCTTCTCCCCCAATGGCCTTTATTTTTTAGGGCCACGTTACGACCCTCATTGGGAGCTGCCCGAACGTACTCCGGCTTTTGATTGGCTACCTTCATGACTGCAAACCACCTCCAAATGCCCCATGTCCACCGCACCCGTATCAAAATTTGCGGCCTAACCACTGAATCCGATGTCGATGCGGCAGTGGTGGCAGGTGCGGATGCCATTGGTTTTGTGCTCTACCCTCCCAGTCCACGGGCGGTATCGGTCGAACGCGCAGCGGCGTTGGCGCGTCGTTTACCGCCTTTCGTATCGCCTGTGCTTTTATTTGTCAATGAAGAAATATCAAAAATAAGAGCTGCTTGCGCAACAATAACGAGCGCAATCATTCAATTTCATGGTGATGAGTCACCCGAAGAATGTGATGCCCTGCAACGCCCTTATCTGCGGGCGGCCCGTGTGCCTATGGGGACCGGTGCGCCGGGCTTTGACCTCGTAAAATACGCACAACGCTACCCCCGTGCCCAAGGCATCTTGCTCGATGCCCACGTTGATGGCTACGGCGGCGGTGGCCACACTTTTGATTGGACGGCATTCTCTTGGTCACAGCTACCACCAAACGTCAGCTCTCGGCTCGTTTTATCTGGTGGACTCACGCCTGCAAACGCGACCGATGGCGTTTGCCAAGTTCGGCCTTGGGCCGTTGACGTGAGTTCCGGGGTCGAACGCGACGGCCCCGATGGCAAGCCCCTCAAAGGGCACAAAGACCCCCAAAAAATGCAGCGTTTTGTCGCCGCCGTGCGTGCGGCAGACGCACTCCACTCCATTTGACATTTGACTTATGTTTGATTACCAACAACCCGATGCCAAAGGGCATTTCGGCCCCTATGGCGGCAGTTTCATCAGCGAAACCTTGAGCCACGCCATTGCCGAGCTGCGTAGCGCGTATGCCCGCTATCAGCACGATCCTGAGTTTTTAGCCGAGTTTCGCTACGAGCTGGCGCATTTCGTGGGCCGCCCTTCGCCCATCTACCACGCTGCCCGCACGAGCAAGGAGCAAGGGGGCGCACAAATTTTCCTGAAACGCGAAGATTTGAACCATACCGGCGCTCACAAAATCAACAACGTGATCGGGCAAGCCATGCTTGCCAAGCGCATGGGCAAGCCGCGTGTCATTGCCGAAACAGGCGCAGGGCAGCATGGCGTGGCGACGGCCACCATCTGCGCCCGTTACGGGCTGGAGTGTGTGGTCTACATGGGCGCGGAAGATGTCAAACGCCAAAGCCCCAATGTCTATCGCATGAAATTGTTGGGCGCGACCGTGGTTCCTGTCGAAAGCGGCAGCAAGACGCTGAAAGATGCCTTGAACGAGGCCATGCGCGACTGGGTGACGAATGTGGAAAACACCTTCTACATCATCGGCACGGTGGCTGGCCCCCATCCCTACCCCATGATGGTGCGGGACTTCCAAAGCATCATCGGCAACGAATGCCTCCAGCAAATGCCCGACATGATGAGCGCCTTGCACCTGCCCGGCACGGCAGACGGTTTGCAGCCCGATGCCGTCATCGCTTGCGTGGGTGGTGGCAGCAATGCGATGGGGATTTTTTACCCCTACATTCCATTCGAGGCCACCCGTTTGATTGGGGTGGAAGCCGCAGGTGAGGGCTTGGACAGCGACAAACACTCGGCCTCTTTGCAAAAAGGCAGTCCGGGCGTGCTGCACGGCAACCGCAC
>DLPA01000008.1:51568-56831 GCA_002479815.1 bacterium UBA7470
CACGGCAACCGCACCTACATCTTGCAAGACGACAACGGGCAAATCACCGAAACCCACAGCATCAGCGCCGGGCTGGACTATCCCGGCGTTGGCCCCGAGCACGCGCACCTGAAAGACATCGGTCGTGCCGAGTACGTGGGCATCACCGACAGCGAAGCCTTGGCAGCCTTTCATTACCTGTGCCGCACCGAAGGCATCATTCCCGCGTTGGAGTCCAGCCATGCCATCGCCTACGCCTTGAAGCTCGCCAAGACCATGCGCCCCGATCAAAGCCTGTTGGTCAACCTCTCGGGTCGTGGCGACAAAGACATCGGCACGGTGGCCGATTTGTCTCAGGCCGATTTTTATTGCCGCCCCAGTTGCCGTGGGCAAGCCGTGAAAGGGGGCGAGCAAGTTGTCGCCTTCTCTGCACCCTCCTCTTCTTCCAACCCCACGCAAGGGAGTGCCGCATGAGCCGCACCGCCGCCACCCTGTCCAAGCTGCACGCCCAAGGCCGCAAAGCCTTGATTCCCTACGTCACCGCCGGCTTTCCCTACGCCGACATCACGCCCGAGCTGATGCACGCTTTTGTGCAAGCAGGCAGCGACATCATCGAATTGGGTGTGCCCTTTTCTGACCCGATGGCCGATGGCCCCGTCATTCAAAAAGCGGGCGAAAAGGCGCTCGCCTTCGGCATTGGCATGAGCGAAGTGCTGGCGATGGTGCGAAGCTTTCGCGTGACCGATGCCACCACCCCCGTGGTGTTGATGGGCTACGCCAATCCCGTCGAACGCTACGACCTCAAACACGGCCCGAATGCGTTTGCGCGTGATGCGGCGGCGGCGGGCGTGGATGGCGTGCTCATCGTGGACTATCCACCCGAGGAATGCGAAGACTTTGCGGCGGCACTGAAAGCCAATGGCTTGGATTTGATCTTTTTGCTCGCCCCCACGTCCACGCCTGAGCGCATGGCCCAAGTGGGGCGGCTCGCCAGTGGCTATGTGTATTACGTCTCGCTCAAAGGCGTGACGGGAGCCGGGCACTTGGACACCGCAGCGGTCGAGGCCATGCTGCCGCGCATCCGTGCCCATGTCAGCGTGCCCGTGGGCGTGGGTTTTGGCATCCGTGACGCAGCCACTGCCCAAGCCGTGGGCAAAAGCGCCGATGCCGTGGTCATCGGTACGAAAATCATCCAATTGATCGAGCCGCAAGCGCGTGAGCACGTCGCCCCTGTAGCTGCCGAATTCCTGTCAGGCATTCGGCAAGCCTTGGATGCAATCGGCGCATAATCACGCCGTTTTTGTGTTGTTGCGGTTTTGCCGTTTTGTTTAGGAGCACGCCATGTCTTGGCTAGAAAAACTCTTGCCCCCCAAGATCACACCCAAAGCTGCCACCAGCGACCGTCGGCAAATGCCTGAAGGCTTGTGGATCAAATGCCCGAGTTGTGAGGCCGTGCTCTACAAAACCGACTTGGAAAAAAACCACAACGTCTGCCCCCATTGCAGCCATCACCACCGCATTGGGGCGCGTGAGCGTTTGAATCTGTTTCTCGATGGTGAAGGACGCTATGACATCGGCCAAGAAGTCTTACCTGTCGATGCGCTCAAATTCAAAGACAGCCGTCTCTATCCCGAACGCTTGCAAGAAGCCCTAGAAAACACCAACGAAACCGATGCCCTCGTCGTCATGGGCGGTGCGGTCATGGGCATCGACGTGGTGACGGCTTGTTTTGAGTTTGAATTCATGGGTGGCAGCATGGGCAGTGTGGTCGGCGAGCGTTTTGTGCGCGGGGTGGAAACCGCCATCGAGCAAAAAGTCCCCTTCATTTGCTTCACCGCTACCGGTGGCGCACGGATGCAGGAAGGCTTGCTGTCTTTGATGCAGATGGCTAAAACCAATGCCGCGCTCACCCGTTTGGCGAAAAAACGCCTGCCCTACATCAGCGTACTGACCGATCCCACCATGGGCGGCGTGAGCGCAGGCTTTGCCTTTGTAGGCGATGTGGTCGTTGCTGAACCGAAAGCCCTGATCGGCTTTGCCGGGCCGCGCGTCATTGAAAACACCGTGCGCGTGAAACTGCCCGAGGGCTTTCAGAGAGCCGAGTTCTTGCAAACCAAGGGGGCGGTGGACTTTATTTGCGACCGCCGCGAGCTGCGCGCCAAAATTGCCAGCACCTTGTCCATGCTGCAACGCTTGAGTGCCGATGCCATCGTCTCCTAAATGAACGGCTGCCGACGCTCTTGCCGCAAGAGTTCAGGCCATTTTTAATGACAAACGTGTCTGATTCTGCTGATCCTTCAGGCTGCTTGCGTCTGGCGCAATTGCCTTTATTTCCCTTGCAAGCGGTCTTGTTTCCACAAAGCCACTTGCTGCTGCGGGTGTTTGAGGTGCGGTATTTGGATTTGATGCGTCGCTGTCACGCCGCCCGTGCGCCCTTTGGTGTGGTCAGCCTCGTCCAAGGCCAAGAAGTCCGTTCGGCCCAGTCCTTGGGCAGCGAAAAATTCCTT
Organism: bacterium UBA7470; assembly: GCA_002479815.1. Classification (GTDB taxonomy): domain Bacteria; phylum Pseudomonadota; class Gammaproteobacteria; order Burkholderiales; family Burkholderiaceae_C; genus UBA2334. The sequence goes on from DLPA01000008.1 coordinate 54,055, forward strand.
TCCGTGGGGACGCTGGCGGTGATAGAGGCACTCACGCAGCCGCAAGCAGGCTTGCTTTACATTCGCTGCCAAGGCACGCAACGGTTTGAAATTCAGCACACTCAGCTGCTCAAACACGGGCTGTGGGTGGCCGATGTGCAGCTGTTGCCCGACGATGCGCCTATCCCCATTCCCGTTGATTTGGCTTCGACTGCAACCGCCTTGCAACACGTATTGACCAACTTGCACGCGCAATACCATGAGGGCCAGCACATCCCCATCCAAGCGCCCTATCACTGGGATGATGCGGGCTGGGTCGCCAATCGCTGGTGCGAACTCTTGCCCATTCCTTTAGAGCTGAAACAACGCCTCATGGCCCTCGACAACCCCCTGGTGCGCCTAGAACTGGTCAACGACTTGTTGGATAAGCTCAAGCTCAAAGGGAAATAAGCCAAAGTAAGCAAAGACAGCTTTCACTCACACCACCAACACCGCACGAAAGTCGTTCACGTTGGTGAATGTAGGGCCAGTGATGACCAAGCTGTTGAGCGCCTGAAAAAAACCGTAGCTGTCGTTGCCGTCAAGGTGGTCAGTGATGGACAGGCCCAAGGCGTGGGCTTGCGCTAAGGTGTCGGGGGTGACGATGGCTCCGGCGTTGTCCTCTACGCCGTCAATGCCGTCGGTGTCGGCGGCCAAAGCATAGACACCGCCTTGGCCTTGTAAGGCCAGTGCCAAGCCCAGACAAAACTCCCCTGCACGCCCACCGCGTCCGCGTGCTTGCTCTGGGCGGCTGGGGCGCAGCGTCACAGTGGTTTCCCCGCCTGAGATCAGCACGCAGGGTTTGGTGAGGGTGCTTTTGTCTTGGGCGATGGCGCGTGCCCATGCCCCATGCACCTTGCCCACCTCGCGGGATTCGCCTTCGATTGCATCGCTCAAGACATAAGCAGGGAGGCCCGCAGCCCGTGCCGCGTCTGCGGCGGCTTGCAAGGAGGCTTGAGGCGTAGCGATCAGGCGCACGCGGTGGCTGGCAAAGACGGGGTCGTTGGGCTTGGGCGTTTCGAAACGACCGCTTTGCAGGCCTTGCGCCACGGCCTCGGGCACGGGGATGCGGTAGCGTTGCAAAATGGCCCATGCTTCGGCACAGGTGCTGGGGTCGGGCACGGTGGGGCCGCTGGCGATGACGGCAGGGTCGTCACCGGGCACGTCGCTGATGAGCAGCGTCACCACCGGCGCGGGTACACACGCCAAGGCCAAGCGTCCGCCCTTGATGCGCGAGAGATGCTTGCGCACACAGTTCATCTCGCTGATGGACGCACCAGATGCCAACAGCGCGCGGTTGATGGCTTGTTTATTGGCCAGACTCAGCTCAGGCAGGGGCGCACTCAACAAGGACGAGCCACCGCCCGAGATCAAACACAGCACCAAATCATCGGCTTGCAGCCCCTTGCACAAGGCCAAGATGTCTTGCGCGGCAGCCACACCAGCCGCATCAGGCACGGGGTGCGCCGCTTCTACGATGTGGATGCGATGCGGGTGATGGGCCACCCCCGCAGGGGTATGCCCGTAGCGTGTGACCACCAAGCCCGATAGGGGCGCGTCGGCAGGCCAAGCCGCTTCAACGGCCTGCGCCATCGCCGCCCCCGCCTTGCCCGCCCCGATGACGACGGTGCGGCCCTTGGGCGGTAGAGGTAAAGCCGCCGCTAAGGTGTGCGAGGGCAGCGCCCGCGCCACCGCCACATCGTACAAATGCCGCAAAAAGGCCGTGGGTGCGGCGTAGGGGTCAGGCGTAGGTGCAAGGGGCTTCATGAAGGCAAGACTCCTAAAAAACAGTAGCAAAAAAAGTGAGCTGCTTACGCAATTAAATAGAGCGATGTGGCCTATTTGATCTTTAAAAAAAGCCTATTTTTATAAAAAAATGGGCTTTCAAACGGCACAAACACCCGTTGCGAGGCTTGCGCAGGTGGTAAGAGAGACATTTTTTTAGATTTTAAGGTTATTTTCAATAATTAAATAAGTGAATTGCTTACTAAATACTGCGTAAGCAGCTCACTTTTTTTGCTATGTTTTTTTATGATGTGGGACGACCCGACCCGGGTTGAGGAGGCCAGCCGGGTCGAGGGCGTGTTTGATGCGGGCCATCAAATCCAGCGCCACGGGGGATTTGTAGTGCGGCAAGGTATCGACTTTGAGCGCCCCGATGCCATGTTCGGCACTGATGGAGCCGCCGGCACGTGCCACCGCGTCATAAACGAGGGTGTTGACACGCGCTTCCTGTTCGCGCAAAAACACCGCCGGGTCTGCGCCCTCAGGCGCTTGGACGTTGAAGTGCAAGTTGCCATCGCCCAAGTGCCCAAAATTGACCACGCGGATGCCGGGCAAGGCGGCGGCAAGGGTGGCAGTGGCATCGGCCACAAAGCTTGGAATGCGCGAGACGGCGACCGAGACATCGTGCTTGATGTTCAGTCCTTCTTGGGTTTGCGCCAGCGGGATGCTTTCGCGGATGTGCCACAGCGCCCGCGCTTGCGCCAAGTTCTCCGCGACGATGGCATCGCTGACCAAGGTTTGTGCCAAGGCTGCCTCCAACAAACCTTCCAACGGGCTGCGGGCATGCGCATCGCTGTCGAAATGGCTGTGTTCCAGCAGCACGCAGTAAGGGGCATCGCGCCACAAGGGGACGCGCAAGTGCGCATAGTGCTTGTCCACCAAACGCAGGGCGAATTGCCCCATCAGCTCAAAGCCGGTCAGTCCAGCCGCGAGTTGTTGCTGTGCCAGCTCTAAAAAAGAGACTGCCGCGTCCA
>DLPA01000008.1:56947-62815 GCA_002479815.1 bacterium UBA7470
GTGATGATGCCCAGCGTGCCCTCGCTGCCAATAAACAAGTGGCGCAAGTCGTAGCCCGTGTTGTCTTTGCGCAGACCCGACAGGCCTTCCCACACCTCGCCTTGGGCGGTGACGACTTCCAGCCCCAAGCACAAATCGCGGGTGTTGCCGTAGCGCAGCACTTGCGTGCCGCCCGCATTGGTCGCCAAGTTGCCGCCGATGGTGCAACTGCCCTCGGCAGCCAAGCTCAAAGGAAACAGCAGCCCGGCCCCTTCTGCTGCTTCTTGCACCGCTTGCAAAATGCAGCCCGCTTCAGCGGTGAGGGTGAGGTTCGCACGGTCGATGGCGCGAATGCGGTTCAGGCGTTGCAAGCTCAACACCACTTCACGCCCACTGCCATCAGGCACGCCTCCCACCACCAAGCCGGTATTGCCGCCTTGGGGCACGATGGGTACACCCGCAGCGGCACAGGCCCGCACCACGGCAGCGACTTGCGCCGTCGAAGCCGGACGCAGCACCGCCAGCGCATGCCCCTGCTGACGACCCCGCCAATCGCGCTCCCACGCCATCAAGTCAGCGCCCGACTCGCGGGTGAGTACGTGGGCGGGGCCGACGATGGCGCTCAACTCTGCAATCAAAGACGATGGGGCGGGTGTGGAGGAGGGGAAGCAAGCGGAAGCGGTGGGGGAGGAAATCATGGGGGGATGGGTCACAACAGGCTTCAAGATACGATGTAAGCCCCCGTCCCACAGGACAGGAGCTTGCCGTCTGCGCCCAAAAACTCCATGCGGGTGGTCGCCACGCGCGAGCCTAGGCGTATGGTTTGGGCGCGCAGCTCGAAGGCTTCGCTGATGCCCGGGCGCAGGTAGTCGATGCGGAGGTCTATCGTGCCCAGTTTGGCAAAGCGATGCACGCGCTGCGCCACCGGCTCGTCCATGTGACGTGCACCAATCGCCGCCATCACCGCCAAGCCGCCTAGGGCATCCAAACTCGCGCTGATGACTCCGCCATGCACACGGTTGTAGGCAAAGTGCCCCACCAATTCGGGCCGCATGACGATGCAGCCGACCACACCATCGGGCGTGATGGCGGTGACTTTCAGACCTAAAACTTGGTTAAAGACGATGCGATGCTCGAAAATATCGCGCAATGCCTCGACAAATTCAGGCTCAAATACCACGGGTTCGTTAGGTGGGGCAGCTTTGGTTTTGCTCATGTGTGGCGGGAGTGGCGTCAAAGTTTAGAAAAATCGGGCTTGCGTTTTTGCATGAACGCGCCAAAGGCTTCACGGGCCGCAGGCTCGCGCAGCATACGACCAAACATCTCGCCTTCTTCAGCCATGACCGCTTGCACTTGCGCGGCTAGGCCTTGCTTCATCAAGCGTTTGGTGGCGATCAAGCTGCTTTGGGGCTTGGCTGCCAGTTTCGCCGCCACACTTTGCGCCAAACGGTGGGCTTCAGACGGGGGGACGACGCGGTTGAGCAAGCCCACCTCTAAAGCGGCTTCGGCCATGAAGGGTTCGCCCAATAACAAGGCTTCTGCGGCGCGGTGGTAGCCGAACATCTGCGGCACAAGCAAGCTAGAAGCGGCTTCAGGGCACAGCCCCAAATTGACAAACGAGAGCGAAAACGCGGCGTTGTCGCCCGCATACACCAAATCGCAATGGAACAACATGGTCGTGCCGATACCGACGGCGGGGCCGCAGACGGCAGCGACCACAGGCTTAGGGAAGCTGCTGAGGGCGCGTAGGAACTGGAACACGGGCGAGTCTTGCGTAGCGGGTGGGTTGTTTAAAAAGTCGGCAATGTCATTCCCCGCTGAAAATACGGTTTCATGGCCTTGAATCACCACCACACGGCAGTCGGGATTGACGGCGGCCTCTTCTAAAGCTTTTGCCATCGCTGCATACATGGCCACAGTGAGGGAATTTTTTTTCTCGACCCGATTGAGGGTCAAGGTGGTGATGCCCGATTCATGGTGAATCAAAATGTCGTTCATGGCGAATAAAAATCAAACGGTTCAAACAATGCGTCCACCACACGGTTTAGGTTTAGGTTTAGCAACGAAAAAAAGCACGGAGGCCAAAAATTACCACGAAACCGCGCCAACGCCGACCGCTAGGGTGACAAGGATTGGGTGTGCAGTTCTACCACGGTGGCTGGTTTTGTGCTTGGTGTGCTGGAGTCTGAGTCTCTCGACCAGCGTGTGGGCACAGCCTCAAGCCGCCGAAAGCACTCAGACCAGCGCCTTGGGTTCCTCTCCCAAGCGTCCGCGCATCGGCTTGGTGCTGTCGGGCGGCGGCGCACGGGGTTTTGCACACATCGGGGTCTTAAAGGCACTAGAAAAAGCACGGGTTCCTGTCGATGTCGTGGTCGGCACGTCCATGGGGGCCATCATCGGCGGGCTGTATGCCAGCGGTCTAGACCCGCACACGTTAGAGGCTGAACTGATGGGCATTGCATGGACGGATTTGTTCAATCGCCGTGCCCCCAGACAAAGCCTGTCGCAGCGTCGCAAAGAGGATGATTTTGAGCTGTCCCCCGTGCTGCACATCGGCTTTAAAGAGGGAGAGTTTCGCGTCCCCACAGGGGTAGTCTCCAGTCGTTCATTGGAGTGGCTGCTGCGACGCTATACCCTGCACACGCGTCACGCAGCCAGTTTTGACGCGCTGCCCACGCCCTACCGCGCCATCGCCACCGACATGGAAACTGGCGAGGCTGTGGTGCTGGGGCAAGGCGATTTGGCTGCTGCTTTACGCGCCAGTATGTCCGTGCCCGGCGTATTCGCGCCTTTGGAGTTGGACGGGCGTATTTTGGGCGATGGCGGTTTGGTCAACAATTTGCCTGTCGATGTGGCGCGTGAGATGGGGGTGGACGTGGTGATCGCGGTCAACATCGGCACGCCCTTGGCGGGGCGAGATACCTTGAACAGCGTCTTGGGCATCAGCACGCAGATGATCAACATCTTGACCGAGCAAAACGTACAGCGCAGCATGGCGATGCTCACGCGCCAAGATTTGTTGCTGATTCCTCCGTTGGGGCAGCACACCTCGGCAGACTTTGACAAAGCCCCCGCCATCGTCGAGTTGGGTCATGCCTATGCCGAAACGGTACAAGCCGCACTCGAACGCTTTGCTGTGAGCGAGGCTGATTACGCCGCATGGCAGTTGCAGCGCCATGCCCATGTGCCCCCCTTGCCTCAATCCTTGGCCTTTGTGCGCTTGGAAGGCGTAGGTCCAGAGCAGGCCAGCCATTTGCAGCGTTTGCTGGATACGAAAGTGGGCACTCGCCTCGACTTGCCGACTTTAGAAACCGATTTACAGCAATTAAGTGCCACAGGCGACTTTGAGCAAGTCGATTACCACCTGCACCCCGACCCGGGTACGACCGAAGAAGGTTTGGTCATTCGGCTGAAAGATGGAGCCTTGGGGCCGCACCAATTTCGTTTAGGGCTGGATTGGCACACCGATTTTGCAGGTGATGCAGGCTTTAATTTGCGACTCAAGCACAAACGCCTGAACCTCACGCCCAGCGGCACGGAACTCCACACGCAGTTAGAAATTGGCAGCAGCATGGGCTTGCGCACCGGATTGATCCATCCGTGGGGCAGCGAGCGTGAGCATTTTGTTTCGGCCTATGCCAGTACCCATCAAACACGGGTGCAACTTTATGCCCCCTCAGGCTCGGCGCTGGCGCAATTCAACCGTCACACCATCGAAGCAGGCTTAGATCGTGGTGGCATCCTCGGTCGAGGGGGCAGTTTGGGGGAGTGGCGCGTGGGCGGCTTCGTCAGCCGTCACGTCGCCGAACCTGAACTGGTGCAAGGGCGTACCGATTTAAACGCTGCACGGTGGACCGAATGGGGCCTACGCAGCAGCTTGGTGCTGGATCGGCTGGATTACGCCAATTTTCCGCAAAGCGGATACCGGTTGAAGCTGGAAGCCACCTCGGGCCTGCGACGCAGCAGCGTCGGCCAAACAACGTCTTTGACCACCCGCAGCTTTCGCCGAGTGGCGCTGGAAGGCACACAAGTCATGGCCTGGGGGCCGCATATTTTTAATCTGCACACGCGACTGGGGCGCTCCAGCGAGATTCCCAATGGCGCACTGGACGAGTATTCGCTGGGCGGCTTTCACCAGCTCTCGGGCTACAAAATCGGCCAAGTCGCGGGCAATTACTTGGCGTTGCTGCGCTTGGGGTACTACCGCCGTTTGACCTACAACCCGGGTTTGGCACGCGCCTTGTTCATCGGCGGCACCTTAGAAGCTGGTAATGCGTGGCGACAGTCCAGTGACATCGACTTCAAACGTCTCAAAACCAGTTACAGCCTCTACATAGGCGCAGACACCGGTTTAGGCCCGATGTACTTCGCTTTGGTTCATGGCAAAGGCCAAGCCAGCGGGTTTTATTTGTTCATGGGACGGCCTTGACGCTGCAAGCTGACGCGCGGGTCCACCATGAAAAAAGCCACCAAAATGGGTGGCTTGTGGCTGCTGAAGCGTGTACAGGTTCAGCGGAACTTGGTTTGGGGCACGGTTTTCAGTTCGCCATCTAAGCTGGCAATGTAATTAGCCATTTGTTTCAGCTCGGACAATTTGAATTGCCCTGTGATGCCCCCCATGATGGGGTTGCCACGGCCTACGTGGGGGTTGTCTTTGACGTTGTACGCTTTCAAGGCCACGTACAAATAGTCGGCATACTGACCCGCGATTTTGGGGTAGCTCGGGTCAATGGGTTTGCTGAAGTTTTCCCCGTGGCAAGAGGCGCAAGCGGCTTTGTCCAAAAGTGCTTTTACTGCCACCGAAGGCTCTTTGGAGGGTTTGTCCGCTACGGTTACGTTGCCTGAATTGCTGCTGTAAAACGCCGCCAGATCAGCCATGTCTTGATCAGACAAAGAGGCAGCGACACCACGCATGGTAGGGTGCTTGCGCTCTGATTTTTTATAGGCATTCAGCGCTGCAACGATATAGGGCGCTGATTGGCCCGAAATTTTAGGCACGCGGTGAATTTCAGGGAAGCTGTTTTGATAGCCCACAATGCCGTGACAGCCGATGCACATGGCAGCTTTAGACTCACCTGCTTTCACATCGCCAGCGGGTGCTTGGGCACAGGCGCCCATGGCAGCAAACAAAAGCGTCGCGCCAGCGACAAGAGAGGAAACGGACGTGGAGCGAATGATGTTCATTTTCGGCGGACAATGGAAATGATCGATAAAAATCAACCCATGATTATATAGAGTCAGTCATCGGTTTTTTCCCGTCGCTTTGTCAACGAACCGCCAACCGCTTGCACAATCACGCTTTGTCAGCGCTCGCTTGTTGTTTTTTTAGGTTTTCATTTCATCCTTTGTCGATTTTCTAAGGCCATCCATGAAGTTTCAAGGTTCACAGAACTACGTTGCTACGGCTGATTTGATGTTGGCTGTCAATGCCGCCATCACGCTCAAACGTCCCTTATTGGTCAAAGGCGAACCCGGTACGGGTAAAACCATGTTGGCCGAAGAAGTGGCACACGCACTGAAGATGCCTTTGCTGCAATGGCATATCAAAAGCACCACCAAAGCCCAGCAAGGGCTGTACGAGTACGACGCGGTGAGTCGTCTGCGCGATTCGCAATTGGGCGATGAAAAAGTGAAGGACATCCAAAACTACATCGTCAAAGGCGTGTTGTGGCAAGCCTTTACCGCCGAGCAGCCCGTGGCCTTGCTGATCGACGAAATCGACAAAGCCGACATTGAATTCCCCAACGATTTGCTGCGTGAACTGGATCGCATGGAGTTTTACTGCTACGAAACCCGCGAGCTGATTCGTGCCCAACACCGCCCGCTGGTGTTCATCACGTCCAACAACGAAAAAGAATTGCCCGATGCGTTTTTGCGCCGCTGCTTCTT
>DLPA01000008.1:62873-63805 GCA_002479815.1 bacterium UBA7470
ACTACATCAAATTCCCCGATGCGACGACCATGCAGCAAATCGTTGATGTGCACTTCCCGGGCTTAAAGCGCGAGCTGTTGACCGCCGCCATGAAAACCTTTTTCGACATTCGTGGTTTGCCCGGTCTGAAGAAAAAACCCTCCACCTCTGAGTTGTTGGATTGGTTGAAATTGCTCATGGCGGAGGACATTCCTGCCCAGGCCCTGCAAAGTGCCGATCAAAAAGTCAGCGTGCCACCTTTGGTGGGAGCGCTCTTGAAGAACGAGCAAGACGTCAGCTTGTTCGAAAAACTGGTGTTCATGAACCAACGCAACCGTTAAATCAGCGCCACGAGGAGATCACACAAATGGATGCACAAATGAAACGCATGCTGCTGCAAGGCGTATCCGATGCCGTCGGCTTTGTCGGTGGCGCACTGGCGGGGTACTGGCTGGCCCAAGGCATGGGCTGGAATGTATTTGGCGAAGGCTATGACGGTGCCAGCATCAGCGGCATCATCGCCATTGGTTTAGGGGGTGGGGCAGGTTTGCATTTGGCCCGTATTTGGCAAAAGGCCAACCTCAAACCATCAGATAACGAATAGGCTTTCAATTCATGGCTTTTGTAGCACCCATCACCCTCAGCGACTGGGGTGTCACCCTGCGTCCTTTGACCCTAGACGACGAAAACGGCTTGAAAGCCGCCGCTGCCGATGGCGAGCTGTGGCAGATTCGTGTCACCTCCGTCCCCGAACCAGAAGCCACCCGTCGCTACATTGAAGACGCGCTGGCGATGCGCGAAGCAGGCCACCGCGTTGCCTTCGCGGTGACGCTGACCGAGACGGGGCAAGTCATCGGCAGTACCAGCTACCACGACATCGTGCCCGCCCTCAAACGGGTGGAAATCGGCTGGACGTGGTACGCCCGTTCCTACCAACGCACCCACGTCAACAC
>DLPA01000159.1:0-880 GCA_002479815.1 bacterium UBA7470
CGCGCAATCGAGCGCGGCACGATGCGCTCCATCAGCGCAGCGCGGGAGGCTGCGCCCACCACGGACAGCATCTGAGCCTCGTCTGCGGGCGAGAGGCCCATGTGGCGAGCGATGAATTCAGACGGGTTTTCAAGATCAGCCAGTGTGGTAGTCATGGGGTGAACGCTTGATGGTGAAAAATAAAGAGGAAGCGAAAACAAAGCCAGAAAGCAGTCGGCTCAATCGGTGCTGTCGTCGCTGTCGTTGTGATGGCAATGAGTGACGGCTGTTATCGGGGTGGCAGAGGTTTCTTGTGGGCGTTGGTACGCTTGCAGTTCGGCCACCAAGGTTTCAGGGGCAATGTCTTGGTCATGGGGCCAAGTGATTGCGCCGTACTGAATGCCGACCTGTGCAAAGTAGCGCGGGTCTTTGAGTTCTTTGAAAACGCCGTGGGCGAGGTAGGGGGCTACGTCAAAAATACCCACACGGCGGTTTTTCAATTCGACATACAGTTTGTAGTCGGGCAAGGCTTGCACATGAATGACATCCCAGTCCATCGTCGTACTCCTTGGGGAAGGCTCATGAAAGAGGCTCAATTTTGTAGGGCAATTCACCCTGTGCAGCCAGTTCCCAATCGGCCATCAATTCGTCGCGGTGCAATTCGACCCACGCTTGCACCAACCGGAGTTGCTTGCGCGGCAAGTCACCCGCAATGACCTCACCGTCATGAATTCCAATGGATGCCTCAAATTCGGCGTAGCGTGCATGGATGTGCGGCAGGTTGTGGTGCTTGTTGTCCAGCAAATACAGCCGAATGATGATGCCGAAAAACATGGAGATGACGGGCATGACCAAGCCTTTTGTCGATTTAAGCGTTGGCGGTCAACGCGGTGTAGGCGGT
>DLPA01000159.1:1026-1710 GCA_002479815.1 bacterium UBA7470
GGGTCGGAGTTGGCTAAAGAGGGGTCGTCGCGCAGGGCTTCGTTGACTTCGACGATTTCGCCACTGACAGGCATATAGACATCGGCAGCGGCTTTGACGGATTCGACCACGCCCGCCACGTCTTTCTGAGCGTAACTTTTGCCCACTTCGGGCAGCTCGACAAACACCACATCGCCCAAGGCATCTTGCGCGTGAACGGTGATGCCCACGACGGCGGTGTCGCCATCCACGGTGAGCCATTCGTGATCTTCGGTGTATTTGGTGATGGACATGAGCTGACTTTCTGTCAAAGGTTGAAACAAGGAACTTTAAAAAACTTCAAAACTTCAAAAAAAATAGCTGCTTACGCAATTAAATAAAGCGGTAGAAGCCATTTTTATGTCAAAACACAACGGCGTGACTGCCGATGTGGGTTTCAACACCGCTGCATGGTAGCGGCAAGGCGGGCGCGATGTGGCTTTAGCGCACGTAGCGATTGGGCACAAAGGGCAGGGCCACCACTTGCATCGGTACGGCTTTGCCGCGCACCAGGGCTTGTACTTGAGTGCCTATGGCGGTGTGTGAGGGGGGCAAGTAGCCGAGTGCAATCGGTTGTCCAGTGGTGGGGCTGAGTAAGCCGCTGGTGACTTCGCCCAAGTGCTGGCCTTGATCGTCGGTCAGCTCGGTGTGCTCGCGCACGGGCAC
>DLPA01000159.1:1892-7800 GCA_002479815.1 bacterium UBA7470
GGTTGGCTTCGACGGGGGTGGTGCTGGTGTCGATGTCTTGACCGTAGAGACACATCCCCGCTTCCAAGCGCAGCGAGTTGCGTGCGCCCAAACCGATGGGTTGGACTTCGGGCTGTGCCAGCAATGCGCGGGCGAAGGCATCGGCGGCGTGGGCGGGAAGGGAGATTTCAAAACCGTCTTCGCCCGTGTAGCCGCTGCGGGTGATGAACAAGGCCGTGTCTTGCCAAGTGAAGGCCGCGCCCGTCATGAACACCAAACGCTCCACGCCAGCGACCAAGCGCGACAAGGCGGTGACGGCTTGCGGGCCTTGCAGCGCCAGCAGCGCCTGATCGGGCAGGGGGATGACTTCGCAACGTGCCCCTATGCGGGCTTGGATGTGGGCGATGTCGCCCGCTTTGCACGCGCCGTTGACGATGACGAACAAGTCCTCGCCTCGGTTGACGAACATCAAATCGTCGATGATCGTGCCCTCGTCGGTCAGCAGCAGACCGTAGCGTTGTTTGCCCACAGGCAAGCCGATCACATCGACGGGCATCAGCGTTTCAAACGCGGCGGCGGCATCGGGGCCGACCAGTCGCAATTGGCCCATGTGCGACACGTCAAACAAACCAGCGGCTTGGCGGGTGTGGTGATGCTCGGCCATCAAACCGCTGGGGTATTGCACGGGCATGTGGTAGCCCGCAAACGGAACCATGCGCGCGCCCAGCTCCAGATGCAGCGCGTGCAAGGGGGTGGACAACAAACCTTCAGGAACGGAAGAAGAGGCAGAGGAAGACATGGCAGACATCACACAAAAAAGGGCCGTGGATCACAAGCCATCACGCAGCATCAGCCGCTCGTGGCTTGTACATGGCCCCCGATGTCCGCTTTACCTGAGAGATTCGCCCGCTGAAAACTCAAAACGGGTTTGCTCCTTCGGTGGGGAGCCACGTTGAGGGTGGCTCACTCTCTCCAGCAGGGGATGCTTGTGTGGGCTTGACAGGTGTGCCACACAAACAGGTGTCAGTCCTTTTGCCTGAGCGTTAGCAACCACCAAGACGGCTAGAGTCTGGGTAGCTTTGCGCCTTCGGCGGCTTTATTCAAAAAGCGCTCTCCTGAACGGAGCGCATTCTAGCGGAGGAATGCGGGTGGGACAAACACAAAACGACGCGGTGGAGTTCAGGGTTGTAGGAGGGTAAGAATTTGATGATAAATTTAGCGTTTGTTCGACTGTCTTTTTCATCGTGTGTTGATAGCGCGGGACGACACGACGATACCACCCACGATCAGCGCAAACGCCACTGCGTGATACGCCTTGGGCCATTCCCCCAAAATCGCGCCCGACAAGAGCGCCGCAAACAAAGGCGTAAGATTAAAAAAAAAGCCTGCCATCTGTGGCCCAGCATTGGAAACCCCTTTACCCCAGCAAAAATACGCCACCAGCGACGGCCCCAGCGCCACATAAGCCGAGGCCACCCACAACGGCCAGTCCCAGTGAAGCTTTAGCTCGGAGGTCAGCGTCCATTCTGCGCCTGTGAACAAACCCGACCACATCACCCCGGGCGCGACCTGCGCCATCAGCCATGCGGCCCAGTTTTGACGCAATGCGGGTGGGTCGGGGCGGTCGGTGGGCGGCTTGATGAGCAGCCAGCTGTACCATGACCATATTGCTGTGGCCAAAAGCATCAAGACATCGCCAAACACCAAACGAAAATGGAGCAATTGCTGCCAGTCGCCACGGGTCAAGACCGTCAATACACCCGAAATAGAAAACAACACGCCGAAGGCTTGGGGCTTGGAAATTGTGGCTCCAAAAAACAAACGCCCTAAGCCGAGCATGAAGATGGGCATGCTGACCCCGACCAGCGTCACATTCAATGGTGTAGAGGTTTTCAGGGCCATGTATTGCAGCGCGTTGTAGCTGCCCATGCCCAACAAGCCCAGCAACGACATACGCCGCCAATGTGACCAGAAGGGACTGTTAGGGCGCAATACCCAGGCGGCCAGTGGCATCAAGAGAACCAACACCACCGCCCAGCGCAAAAAATTAAACGTGATCGGTGGTACGTGCGTCGTCATCAACCGCCCTACCACGGAATTACTCGCCCACAGCAAGGGTGGGGTAGATAGTAACAAGGCCGTGCTGAAATTCAGCCGTGTGGTCATGGTAAAAAATATATAAAAGAACGATATGAATAAAATTCAATCTCTTGAAATTTAAGAAATTGAATCTAAGCGGGCGTACAGAATAAAGCTGAATTGCTGAGTTGGTGGCATCAGCGGCGTTTTACTGGCGCACCTGTCTGAGCCGATAAAAGAGCCATCGTGGGCGGTGGCTTTGCAAAATTCGCTTGAAATTCAAAAACAGCGCCAGCGCATCAGATGCGTGTTCCCGTTACCGTGATAGATACGCCCGAAGGGAGGGATTGGTAGCTGAATCCTGTAGATGAACTGCCACTTGTTGCCGAACATGTCTGACCGGAGACATACAGGTATCTCACACTTCCTTCTAAGGTTCCGCCGGCCGTCAATGCAAATACAATTGAATAAACCGTGTTGTTGTCGATTTGGACGGATGTACTGAACGGTGTGCGAGTACTGCCAACGGTTGGTTGACCGTTAGACCAATTAAGCTCGTATGGGCTATAGCTCAAATTATTACCGTAAGAAGAATACGGATTACTGAACCCACTAAAGGCATTTTGAAAGTTGGCTTGAACACTGCTGCTACCAGTCATGACACCGTTCGAAGAAGCACGCAAAGGTTTCCCTGCGAGTAGCTCTTCCAAGCTGGCATATTTAGATTGGCGTGTCTCTGTAGGACTCCAGTAAGCCGATGTGGATGTCGGTTTGGAAACATCTAAGTCTGTGGTGATATCTGGTTTCCCTGTTTGTTTGAAGGTGAGTCGCCATTTGCCAAGACCTAATTGAAGTTGCTCTGCATCTTGCTTGGTTGGTTCAGGGAACTGAGCTACACATGTCAGGGGCTTAGTGCCTGTCACATTGAACTGACCTCCTCCAGTCAGTGCCAAGCTTGCTTCCGCGCATACTTTTTGGGTGCCTGAACCAATTTCAACCAAGGGCAATTGCAACACGTTGGTCGCTGGATCAAACGTAGCTGTTGCAAAAGCGTGCCCTTGGTAGCAAAGAGTGATGACGGAGAGGTATTTGATGATGTGTCTCATGAGGTTTCCTTGGAGGTAAGAGCCGACAAGCTGTTGGCGTGTTGAACTCTAAATTTTTCTCCCTTATTGATGTTTGGTACATTTGTACTAACGTTTAAAGCAGCAGAGGTTTTACACAGTTGAAAACCCGTTAAAAGCAAATTCAACCATGTTGGTGAGGAGACATCGATCCGTGGATGCAGAAGACATCAGCACGTTTTTATTGAAGTTGTATGAAAAAATTCAGCAGCAAAATGAGGAGGACTATGCAGAGTATTCCTGCACGCTTTTGCAAAGGGTATTGCCATTTGACAGTGGCTATGTGATCCACAGCGGGCGCTACAGCCTCAGTTTGGGGCCGTTGTACGATGGTATTAGTCTGTTTCGGCAGCCTCCCGAAAAGCTGAAAGACTACGCGGGTGTCAAACAGGCTGATTTGCTGGCGCAGCGCATCATTACCGTGCCGCAAGTGGTACATCGTTTAGATGTACGGGACTCGCTGCCCAAGCATAATGAGTATGACGACATACGCAGGCTGGCTAAAACCTACGATGTCAACCATGTGCTTGGCATGTCCTTGCACAAAGGCGCATTGGATGCAGAGGGCTTTTTGGGCATCAGCTTGGCGCGTCACAGCCAGAAATATTCTTTTACGGCGCAAGAGGGGCGTTTGGCTGCCTACCTTGCCCCGCACATGATGCAGGCGCAAGCCATGCACAGGCGCTGGCAACATGCAAATAGTGCCCCAGTGATGACCGCAGCTCCACCAGAAGCACGCTTGATTGCGAACACCGCAGGTTGTATTGCGCATGCAGACCCAGCGGCGCTGAGTTTGTTGCGGCGGGAGTGGAAGCAATGGGATCCGCCCATTTTGCCTTTGGAGTTGTTGTTGTATGGTGATATTTACAGAGGGCGCTGCATTGAAGTACAACTGAAAGTGATAAGCAAAAAGGTGCTGATGTTGGCGCTTCGGCCTTGTCAGTCGTTTCGATTGACAGCGGCACAATGGCCGATTGTGCAGCGCGTTGCACAAGGTATGTCGCACAAAAAAATTGCAAAAGAATTGAATTTGTCAGACTTTACGGTTCGCAATCACTTGAGCCGTATTTACAAGCAAGTGGGCATACACAACAAAGCTGAGTTGCTGAATTGGTGGCATCAAGGGCGTTTTACTGGCACACGTGTCTGAAGCCGATAAAAAAGCCACCGTGGGTGGGGTGGCTTTTGCTCACGTTGCTCAACGCTGCGTATCTTGTTCCATGCCAGCAGGGGCCAAGCCTTGGTCGATCAAGTCGGCTTCGTGCTTGTCGCGCACGGTTTTGGCAACGGTGAAGGTGGCGCTGACCAAGAACAGCCAGCAGACCACCATGTAAGACTTTTGCCAGTCGTCAATCGCCATCCGCCACAAGCCCCAAGCGGTCAGGCCAAACGCACCGCCAAAGCCCGCCCAAGCGGTCATGATCCAGCTTCCGGTGTCGATTTGACCGTCGCGGTTGTCTCGTATGGTTTTTGCCAAGGCAAACGAAGCAAACAAACAAAAGAACAAGCCTAGGGCGAGGAAGGCGCGGTCGAGCTCTTGGCTGGGCAAGCGCAGCACGCCGTAGGTACAGGCCAGCACGGCCAGCGCAAATGAAATCCAAACCTGCATACGCCAGCTGCCAGTGTCGCGCTGCATTACATACTTGGGCATCGCTTTCTCCTTAAAGTGACTCAATCAATAATGAAAATCAAACCAAACTAGGGGGTGACGCTGCTCACAGTGCCACCGGGCCGCTCATGGCGCTGCGGGTGGCTTCGCGGGCTTTTTCTTGGCGCACGCGGTCGAGGTATTGGTCGGCTTGCGCCAGTTGTTGTTTCATCATGGTGTTGTTCTGGCCCATGACTTCGATGGCTTTTGTGCGGAAGTTGTCCATTGCGTCCATCGCTTTGAAGGTTTGGTCGAACATCTCGCGCATTTTGTCGATGCCCAGCATGGGGTTGGAGGCAAATTGTGCGGTGCGGTCCACGTGGGTGTTCAACTGCCGTCCGGTTTCGGCGATCAAGTTGCCGATGGTGTTGTTGACCCCGCCTAGCATTTCCATGACTTGGATTTGGTTGCCTGTGGCACGCGCCACGGTTTGCGCCACGGCCAAGGCGCTCATGCCCGTGGTGGCGACGCGGGTGCAGCCGTTCATCATCTCGCGGCCTGTTTTCTTCAGCACGTCCAGCGCCAGGTAGCCGTTGGTACACACCGCTTGCTGCGTCATCAAGTCGGTGAGGTTTTGGCGGGCGTAAAACAGCACTTCTTGCTCTAGGGCTTTGGCGCGGTCGGGGTCGGTGCTGCGTAGGCTTTCGACTTTGGTGGCGAGTTTGCTGTCTAGGTTTTCGGCAAACTGAATCGCTGCGGAGAGGCGCTGCATGGCCTCCCACAGCTTGCCGCGCACGGCTTCGATTTCCACCACGTCTTTTTGCATGTCGTCGCGGGCGGCGTAGAGCTGCTGCATGCTCTTTTGCAATTGGGTCGAGGCGCTTTCGTACTTGCGGAAATACGATTGCAGCTTGTTGCCAAAGGGAATGAAGCCCAAGAGCTTTTGTGGTTGCAACAAATCGCCTTCTTTGCCCGGATTGAGTTCGTCCAAGTGCTGGCGCATGTCTTGAATGGCTTTGTAGGCGCTGCTGTCTTCCACGCCGACAAAATTGCGCTGCATGAAGCGCCCCTGCATCAAGCTGGCAGCGACTGAGATTTCCTCTTTGCCCAAGGCAAAGGCGCTGTCGAGTTTGGCCCG
>DLPA01000159.1:7935-15864 GCA_002479815.1 bacterium UBA7470
GCTTCGGGGGGCACGGGGTTCACCACTTCCGGCGGGCTGAGTTGAAAGCTGGGAGTGGTGGTGTCGGTGGTGGTCATCGCGTACATCCTTTTCAGATACGGCAGCACAAGAAACAAGCGTTTTCACAGGCGTTTCCTGCTGGGCATTGTGCCAAAGTTCTATGAGGGTGGATGATCTTGTAAAAAACAAAGCCATCCCTCTTTTTATGAGACTTGTTTTATTGAAATCGACATTGGGTATCTTAAAAAGATACTTTTCTCAATGGAATACCCGCTGCTGGTGCGGTGACTGCACACCCTGAGCGTTTGCATTGACAATTCGCCCCATTGGATTGCCAATTGTGAATTGTTAACTGATGCGCTTGTTGTCCCATGTCTGAATTTCATCATTCCCATCCTCGTGCGCGTTTGACCCCTTTGATGCGTGGGGTGATCGACCGCATGGCGCGTGCGGCGCGTGTGCCCATGCACGCCTTGACTCCAGAGCAAGCGCGTGCCTTTTACGAACAAGGTTCGGGCGTGCTGGACATTCCTCCGCACAAAATGGCCCGTGACGAGGCGCTGAGTTTCACCACCCGCGACGGGGCCACGCTGCCCGCGCGCTTATGGGTCGCGCACGATGCGCCTGCGGGGGCCGTGCCAACGCTGCTGTATTTTCATGGCGGCGGCTTCACCATCGGCAGTGTCGCCACCCATGCGTCTTTGTGTCGGCATTTGGCGCATTTGGCGCACTGCGCGGTGGTGTCGGTGGATTACAGACTGGCCCCGCAGCACCAGTTTCCCACGGCGGTTTTTGATGCGTGGGACAGCTTGTTGGACTTGCGGGCACAAGCGCCTACGCTCGGGCTGGATGCGCGTCGCATCGCTGTGGGTGGCGATAGCGCAGGCGGTACATTGGCGGCAGTGGTGGCGCTGATGGCGCGAGATGCCCAAGTGCCCTTGGCCTTGCAGCTTTTGTTTTATCCGGGCACGACGGCGCATCAAGACACGCCTTCGCATCAAACCTACGCGCAAGGGTTTGTGTTGGAGTCGCATTCCATCGACTACTTTTTCGACCAGTACATCCCCAAACGCAGCGATCGTGAACATTGGTGGTTCGCCCCATTGCGCGTGCCCGAGGTGGAGGGCGTAGCCCCATGCTGGATGGGTTTGGCCGAGTGTGATCCGCTGGTCGATGAAGGCGTGGCCTACGCCGACCGCTTGCGCTGGGCGCAAGTGCCCGTCGATTTAGAGATTTACCACGGCGTGACCCATGAATTCATCAAAATGGGCCGCGCCATCCCCGAAGCCCTGCAAGCCCACCAAGACGCTGCGCGTGCCTTGCGACAGGCTTTTGATGAATAAAGAACGTGTTTGATTTTTTCAGGAGTATTTTGCGATGACACACCGCAGTGAGTTTCGTTTATTGCACCGTTTGCGCGTGCGCTGGGCGGAGGTGGACATGCAGTCCATCGTTTTCAATGCCCATTATTTGATGTACATGGACGTGGCGATCACCGAATACTGGCGCTCTAGTGCGCTGCCGTTTGCCGAGTGCATGAAAAAGCTCGATGGCGACATGGTGGTGCGCAAAGCCACGGTGGACTTTATTCGCAGCGCCAAGATGGACGACATCTTGGACATAGGCATGCGCTTTGTGAAGGCGGGTCGTTCATCGCTGGTGTTTGAAGGTGCGGTGTTTCGCGGTGAAGAATTATTAGCGACGGGTGAGTTGCTGTATGTCTTCACCACGCCCCACGCCACCGCCTCGCAACCCGTGCCCGAGGTGCTGCGCCAAGCCCTAGACGCTTTTGAAGCGCGTGAGCCCATGACCCAACTTCATGCGGGCCGATGGGATGATTTAGAGCCGCTCGCGATGCCTCTGCGTGAAACCGTGTTCAGTCACGAACAACACGTACCCCTTGAGATTTTGTCTGATGAAAACGATGCTACCGCCTTTCATGTCGCTCTGACCAATCGCTTAGGTGTGGCCTTGGCGACCGGACGACTCGTCTTTTTGCCTGAGCAACGAGGCCAAATCGGGCGCATGGCGGTGCTGCAAGCCCTGCGCAGCCAAAAGCTGGGCGAACAAGTCTTGCTGCGCTTATTGCAGCACGCCAGACATCAGGGTTTGACCGATGTGATGCTCCATGCGCAAGTCACCGCCATTCCTTTTTACGTCCGTCACGGCTTTGTGGTGCGTGGCGAGGTGTTTCATGAGGCAGGACTGGCGCACCAAACGATGGTGCTGGCCCTGTAAGGGGTTGCAATAAAAATTTCAATGAAAATTTCAATAAAAGGAGCAATAAACGTCATGGCGATAGAGATTGAGCGCAAATTTCGCGTCCAAAACGAAGCGTGGTACGAGGCCGCAGCCTTGGCCGGCTGGACGGGGGTGCGCTGCGTGCAGGGGTACCTCAACCGTGACCCCGAGCGCACGGTGCGGGTACGGACGGCGGGCGAGGCGGCTTTTTTAACCATCAAAGGCCGCACCCACCACGCCACGCGCTTGGAGTTTGAATACCCCCTTCCGCTAGAGGAGGCGCAGACCTTGCTGACCCTGTGCGATGGCCCCTTGATCGACAAAACCCGCTACACCGTCTTGCACGAGGGGATGACGTGGGAGATCGACGACTTTCACGGCGACAACGCAGGTCTGGTGGTGGCTGAAATCGAACTCCCTACTGAAGACCACCCCTTCGCTCCCCCACCGTGGCTGGTCGAAGAAGTGACACACGATGCCCGCTACTACAACAGCGCCTTGGCCGTCACGCCTTATGGTCGGTGGTGAGTCGGGGCTGAGTACTTGATAAAAACAATAGTAAAAAAAGTGAGCTGCTTACGCAAGTAATACCAGCAATTCGGCTGATTTCTTTCTGAAAAACATCCGTTTTTATCTGAAAAATGAGGTTTTGGGGGCAAAAAAACCGTGTCTCAGGCTGAAAAAACGGTTGGGGAGATCATTTTTTAGACTTTTATCCCTTTTTTTAGGTATTAAAAAGTCTGTACGTCTCGTTTTAATTGCGTAAGCAGCTCCTGTTTTTTACTATTAAAAAATCAAGCTAAGGAATGTAAGTCATCTTGATTTCGGCTGGAGTGGTGGGCTTAAGTTTGAAGAAATGCCCGTAGGTGCTGGCCAAATGCGCTTCGGCGCGTTCCAGCATGAAGTAGCGGAAGGCTTCTGCGGCGGGCGAGAGCAGTTTGGACAGGGTATGCACCACGTTCCATGCCCGCATGATGGGCGTTCCCTCTACATCCAGCGCTGCAATCAAGCGATGCTCTAACTCCAAGCCGATGGTGTGCAGCGACAAAAAGCTCAAGCCCATGCCTGCCATGACCGCTTGCTTGATGGTTTCGTTGCTGGCCATGTCCATGCTGATGCGCGGCTCTAGGTGGTGAGCGGCAAAAAATTGCGCCATCGCTGCCCGTGTCCCCGAGCCGTGCTCGCGGGTGATGAAGCGGTAAGGCAACAAAGAGTCGGCGGTGGGATGGCCGATTTTCAGCAAAGGGTGGTCGGTGGGGGCGACAAACACATGGGGGTGCGCGGCAAAGGGTTCGACGCGGGTGGCGAGTTCTTTCGGTGGACGGCCCATGATGGCGATGTCCACCTCATTACCTTGCAGCCACTTGATCAATTGCTCGCGGTTGCCCACCGCCAGTCGGATGTCGATGCCCTCATGCTCGCGCTGAAATTCGGCCAGTAAGCGCGGCACAAAATACTTGGCGGTGCTGACCATGCCGATGGTCAACTGGCCCACTTCCAGTCGCTGCAAACGGGCGGCAGCGTCCTCTGCGTCTTTTAACGTCGCTAACATTTTTCTGGCATAGACCAGCATGTATTCCCCCGCCGTGGTCAGTGAGACTTGGCGGCCTGCCCGCTCAAACAAGGGCAGCCCGACATGGCCTTCTAATTCTTTGATCTGCATGGTGACGGCAGGCGGGGTGAGATGCAGTTCCTCAGCCGCACGCGCAAAACTCAAATGCTTGGCAACTTCGGTGAACACCCGCAATTGGCGAAAGGTGGCGTTTTTCATACGTAAAAAGGCGAAGAGGGCGGCCATCGGTTTAAGAGTTAAGCAATAGCTTAATCAAAAAGTAATTAAATGTAAATTTACCTTATTTAATGAGTTGCTTATAGTTTCATTCAGCGCGATGAAGCGGTGTTGCTGGCGCTTTCAAATTCGTTCAAACCTTTGAGGTGTGTGATGTGGCAGGCACTGATTTTTGATGTGGATGGAACCCTGGCGGATACCGAGCACGCGCACTTGGTGGCCTTCAACCACGCCTTTGCCCAAGAGGGTTTGGATTGGCACTGGGACGAGGCGCTCTATACCCAGTTGCTGGAGATTTCTGGCGGCAAAGAGCGCATTCGCCACTACTGGCAACAGCGCCATTCCGACATCAAAGACATCGACGGTGCAGGGCTGCCAGACACCATCGACCGCTTGCACCTGCTGAAAACCGCTGCCTACGAACAAGCGGTGAACGACGGGCTGGTTCGCTTGCGTCCGGGTGTGCTGCGGCTGATGGATGAGGCCACGCAAGCGGGTTTGCGTTTGGCGATTGCCACGACCACGTCCCCTGTGAACATTGCAGCACTTTTGCGTCGTGCGATTGGCTCCGACTGGCGCAGCCATTTTGTTGCCATTGGTGATGCTTCGACTGCCCCCCTCAAAAAGCCCCACCCACAGGTGTATTTGCAAATGTTGGAGGCTTTGAAACTGCCTGCGTCGGAATGCTTGGCGTTTGAGGACTCGTCCAACGGCTTGCAAGCTGCCTGGGCAGCGGGCCTACGCACCCTCATCACGCCCAACACCTTCACCGCCCACCACGATTTTTCGCGGGCTTTGCGCGTCGTACCTGATTTGTCTGCCGTGCATCTGGCGCATCTGCAAGCTTGGTATCAGGAGCCAATTTCCTCGATACCCCCCTTTTCTAAACCTTGAACCTGAGGGCATCTCCTGCGGCATGACCCTAAACCTCTATACCATTTGGCGTTTTTTTTAACTTGGAACCCCACGCCATGCGCACCTCTTCTTCTGTTTCTTCTATCCGCATTGCCCCCTCTATTTTGTCTGCCGACTTTGCCCGCTTGGGCGAGGAAGTGCGGGCCATCGAAAAAGCGGGTGCGGATTTGGTTCACTTTGACGTGATGGACAACCATTACGTGCCCAACCTGACCATCGGCCCGCTGGTGTGTGAGGCGATTCGCCCCCACGTCAAGATCGGGATCGACGTGCATTTGATGGTCGAACCCGTCGATGCCTTGATTCCGCTGTTTGCCAAAGCCGGAGCCAACCTCATCACCTTCCACCCTGAGGCCAGCCGCCATGTGGATCGCACCCTGCAACTCATCCGCGACCACGGTTGTAAAGCGGGTTTGGTGCTCAACCCCGCCACGCCCGTACAGGTCTTGGATCATGTGTGGGACAAGCTCGACATCGTGCTCTTGATGAGCGTCAACCCCGGCTTTGGCGGCCAGAAATTCATCCCTTCTACTTTGCCCAAGCTCCGCACCCTCCGCGCCGCCATCACCGCGCACCAAGCCGCTGGTGGTCAAGAGATTTGGCTGGAAGTGGATGGCGGGGTGAAGGTGGACAACATCGCCGAGATTGTTCGTGCGGGAGCCGACACCTGTGTGGCAGGCAGTGCCGTGTTTGGTGCGCCCGATGCCGATGGCGGCTACCGCAACGTGATGAACGCCTTGCGTACCGAAGCCGCGAAAGCCGCCGCCCAAGCCTAACAGGAGCCTGATTCCCTTGACAAGCTGATGCAGCGACTTCGCTTTGAAGTCGCTGAGGGGGAAGGCTTTGCCTGTGTTTTTTGATCGCTAAGAAAGTGAGATGGTCATGCCCTTGTCCCAACGCTCTACCTTGACGCAGTTCTTGATTGAGGAACGCCGTCGTTACCCCAGCGCCAGCGGCGACTTCAACGCGCTGATTTTGGATGTCGCCTTGGCCTGCAAAGCCATTGCTCGGGCGGTGGCCTTTGGCGAGCTGGGCGGGATGCTGGGCAACCATGCCGCCACCGAAGGCGGCAGCATCAACGTGCAAGGCGAGACGCAGAAAAAGCTCGATGTCATCAGCAACGACATGTTCATCAGCGCCAACAACTGGGGCGGGCACTTGGCAGGCATGGCTTCTGAGGAGATGGACGATCCCTACCAAATTCCCAAGCAATACCCACGCGGCAAGTATTTGCTGGTGTTCGATCCGCTGGACGGCTCCAGCAACATCGACGTGAACGTCTCGGTGGGCAGTATTTTTTCGGTGTTGCGTGCGCCGCAAGACGCGATTGCTTCGGGCCGAGATTTGACACCTGAGGATTTTTTCCAACCCGGTGCCAAGCAAATCGCTGCGGGCTACGCGCTGTACGGCCCCACGACCATGCTGGTTTTGACCGTGGGCAACGGGGTCAATGGCTTCACCTTAGACCCCAGCTTGGGCGAGTTCAAGCTCACCCATCCGGCGATTCAAGTGCCAGCGGACACGCAAGAATTTGCCATCAACGCTTCCAACAGCCGTTTTTGGGAAGCGCCCGTCAAACGCTATGTCGATGAATGCTTGGCGGGCAAAACAGGCGTGCGCGGCAAAGATTTCAATATGCGCTGGATTGCCAGCATGGTGGCCGAAGCGCACCGCATCCTCATGCGCGGAGGCGTGTTCATGTACCCCCGCGACACCAAAGACCCCAGCAAACCGGGCCGCTTGCGCCTGCTGTACGAGGCCAACCCCATTGGCATGGTGATGGAACAAGCCGGAGGCCGCGCCAGCACAGGCCGCGAACCCATGCTCGGCGTGCAACCCACGGCCTTGCATCAGCGCATCGGGCTGGTGTTTGGCAGCAAAAACGAAGTCGAACGCATCGAGCGCTACCACGCAGAGCCACAAGACTTACCTGAAGAGGACAGCCCTTTGTTTGCGAAGCGGAGTTTGTTCCGTGATTGAAAGAAGAAATGAAAAGAAAAATTGCTAAAAAGCATAGCTTTTAACGCAATGAAATAAAGCGATAGATCGTATTTCATCGCAAAGAATTTTTTTTATTTTCAGGAGTTCACCATGTCGGCACGCCATCCCATCATCGCCATCACCGGCTCGTCAGGTGCGGGCACGTCCACTGTGACCAAAACCTTTCAAAACATCTTTCGCCGCGAAAACTTGAAATCCGCCATCATCGAAGGCGACAGCATGCACCGCTACGACCGCAAGGAAATGAAGCTGCGTGCCGCCGAGGCCGAGGCCAGTGGCAACAAGCACTTCAGCCACTTTGGGGCCGACAACAACTTGTTTGGCGAGCTGGAGCATCTGTTCAAAACCTATGGCGAATCGGGCACAGGCCGCAGCCGCAAGTATTTGCACAATGCCGAGGAAGCCGCACCCTATAAGCAAGAGCCGGGCACGTTCACCCCTTGGGAGGACTTGCCCACCGACACCGACATTTTGTTTTACGAAGGCTTGCACGGCGCCGTGAAAACGCCCGAGCACAACATCGCGCAATACCCTGATTTGTTGATCGGCGTGGTTCCCGTTATTAATTTGGAGTGGATACAAAAACTCATCCGCGACAAAACCCAACGCGGCTACAGCACCGAGGCCGTGACCGACACCATCCTGCGCCGCATGCCCGACTATGTGAACTACATCGTGCCGCAGTTCGCCCACACCCATGTCAACTTCCAGCGCGTGCCCGTGGTCGATACCTCCAACCCCTTCATCAGCCGCGACATCCCCAGCCCCGATGAGAGCATGGTGGTCATTCGGTTCGCCAAGCCCAAGGGCATCGATTTCCAGTACCTGCTGAGCATGATTCACGACAGCTACATGAGCCGCGCCAACACCATCGTCATTCCCGGCGGCAAGATGGAACTGGCCATGCAACTCATTTTCACCCCCTTCATCTGGCGAATGATGGAGCGCCGCAAACGCGCCTTGGGCGGCTGACCCCCGCGCCC
>DLPA01000097.1:0-2162 GCA_002479815.1 bacterium UBA7470
ACCACAGGGAAGGCTCCGTCTGGGTAATGGGCTTTCATGTCTTGACCTTGCCAACGACCTGAGAAGTGGAATGGCAAGAACACTGTATCTGGTCCCACACGTTCCGTCACCAAGGCTTGTACATTGATACGTGCGCCAGTGGGTGTGACCACCCATACCCGATCGCCGTTTTTGAAGCCACGCGCACTGGCCGCCGCAGGGTTGACCTCCACGAACATTTCTTGCTGCAACTCCGCCAGCCACGGGTTCGAGCGGGTTTCTTCGCCACCACCTTCGTACTCGACCAAGCGGCCCGAGGTCATGATGAGCGGAAACTTCTCGTGTACTTTTTCTTCCACATTTTTTTGTTGCAGCGACTTGTAGAGGATGGGCAAGCGCCAGCGGTTCTTTTGATCGTCATGGCTGGGGTACTTCGCTACCAAATCGGGGCGTGTGCCATAAATGGGTTCGCGGTGCTGGGGAATGGCATCAGGGAAGTTCCACACCACGGCACGGGCTTTGGCGTTGCCAAAGGGGTGGCAGCCGTGGTTTTTCATGAACACACGGATCATGCCGCCGCTGGCATCGGTTTTCCAGTTTTTGCCTTCAGCCTTGGCTTTTTCAGCTTCGGTCAACTCGTCCCACCAGCCCAGTTTTTTCAGCAGGATGTGATCCAACTCGGGATAGCCGGTGGTGATGTCCGCGCCCAAGGAATGGGAGCCATCCTCAGCCAATAACGATACGCCGTCGCGCTCGACCCCAAAGTTGGCGCGGAAGTTTCCGCCGCCGTCCATGACGTGTTTGCTGGTGTCGTACAAATTCGGTGACCCGGGGTGTTTCAGCTCAGGCGTGCCATAGCAGGGCCAAGGCAAGCCGAAATAGTCGCCACTCATGTCGTAGCCGGTTTCTTTGTCAACGACCTTGCCTTTGCACTTCAAGGTTTTGACATCGAAAGCCCCCATGTTGCGCATATGGGCTTTTAGGCGCTCGGGGCTTTGACCGGTGTAGCCAATCGTCCAGACCGACTTGTTGATCTCACGCAAAATGTCTTCAGGCATGGGTTCATCCAAGCCTTTGACTTTTTGCATTTTGTAGTTTTTGGACAGTTCTTTGCCAAAGCCCAAGCGGTCGGCAAACTGCTGCATGATCATGTGGTCAGAGCGGCTTTCCCACAATGGATCAATGACTTTTTCGCGCCACTGGAGCGAACGGTTAGAAGCGGTACATGAGCCGCTGGTTTCAAACTGGGTGGCCGCAGGCAGCAGGTACACCGCTCGTTTGGGATTGAGGTCTTCAGGTTTGCCAGGCATGGCGGCCATGGCTGCGGTGGCCGATGGATAGGGATCGACGACGACCAACAAATCCAGCTTGTCCATTGCCCGCTTCATTTCCAAGCCACGGGTTTGTGAGTTGGGGGCGTGGCCCCAGAAAAACACGCCGCGCAGGTTGGATTCTTGATCGATCAGCTCGTTTTTCTCCAATACCCCATCGATCCAGCGTGAGACGGTCATGCCGGGTTTTTCCATCATGCCGGGCGCGTATTTGCCTTTGATCCAGTCGTAGTCCACGCCCCACGTGGCGGCAAAGTGTTTCCAGGACCCAGCAGCCAAGCCATAGTAGCCGGGCAGCGAATCGGGGTTGGGGCCGACATCGGTCGCGCCTTGCACGTTGTCGTGACCCCGGAAGATGTTGGTGCCACCACCCGTCTTACCCACGTTACCCAAAGCCAATTGCAAAATACATGAGGCACGCACCATGGCATTGCCGATGGTGTGCTGGGTTTGGCCCATGCACCACACGATGGTTCCCGGACGGCTGTCGGCCAGCATTTTGGCGACCTTTGCCATCTGCGCCTCTTTGACCCCACAGGCTTCTTCTACCTTGTCGGGTGTCCATTTGGCAAGCACTTCCTCACGGATTTTTGCCATGCCAAACACACGGTCTTCGATGTATTTTTTGTCTTCCCAGCCGTTTTTGAAGATGTGATGCAGCAAGCCAAACAGGAAGGGAATGTCTGTGCCTGAGCGAATGCGCACGTACTCATCGGCTTTGGCTGCTGTGCGGGTGAACCGCGGATCCACCACGATCATTTTGCAGCCGTGTTCTTTGGCGTGCAGCATGTGCAGCATCGACACGGGATGCGCCTCTGCCGCGTTGGAGCCAATGTACAAAGCGACCTTGCT
>DLPA01000097.1:2213-25196 GCA_002479815.1 bacterium UBA7470
TTGCTGTTTTGCATGTCGTTGTACGAGTTGGTCATGGCCCCGTACCCCCACGTATTGGCGACACCCGCTACCGTGGTGGAGTGGCAAATCCGCGCTTGGTGGTCACAGTTGTTGGTGCCCCAAAAGCTGACCCACTTGCGCAGCAAATAGGCTTGCTCGTTGTTGTGTTTGGACGAGCCGATGAAGTACAAGCTATCAGGCCCACTGGCCTCGCGCAGCTCTTTCATCTTGGCAGTGATTTCATCCAAGGCTTGATCCCAAGAAATGCGTTTGTACTTGCCATCGACCAATTTCATTGGATAGCGCAGGCGGTACTCGCCGTGCCCGTGCTCGCGCAAGGCCGCGCCTTTGGCACAGTGAGCGCCTAAATTGATGGGCGAATCAAACACCGCTTCTTGGCGTACCCACACGCCGTTTTCCACGATCGCATCGGTGGCGCAACCCACAGAACAGTGCGTGCAAACGGTGCGTTTGACTTCCACTTTTCCTGTGCCCATACCAGCACTGCTCCCAGCAGCTTGGGCTTTTTTCACCAAACTCAGTTGGGTCGCAGCCAAGCCCACACCCACCCCTACACCTGAACGACGCAAGAAGCCGCGTCTGTCCATCGTGGGGAGGGCTTGGGCCAAACCTCGGCCCAGGTGATGCACCAGCGAGGTGGCGCTTGTGCGTTCGCCATTGGTTTTTTTGGTCAATACCATTTGCATAGTGGTGATCTCCTGTCTGCTGTTTTGGACTCAAACCCGTGCGGTTTGGTAATACTGTTTGACGCGTTCGGTCAGGGCGTAGCCTCCGCCACGCTCGGGGGTAGCGGCAGGCTCCTGTGCTACAGGCATGTCGTTGATCTGCGGGGACGCAGGCAAAAGCGCTGCGACCGCCGCCACTGCGCCGACCGCGGTTGCGCCCGCAAAAAGGGATCGACGGTTGACAGAGCTGCCTGAGTGGGTGGGTGATGTGGGAGAAAGGGCGGTGCGTTCTTCAGCGTGGGGCAACAGGCTCATGGTGAGAGTCTCCTCAAAATGTGGGGCGTCAATGTCTATCGGGGCTGGACTGTACGCATTGCACTGTGCCTGTGCAAGAGGGAAAACGCAGCTTCAGCCTGTTGCATCGTTGTTGATGTTCAGTTGCCCTGTGGCTGTGGCTGATTTTGTGGACACGTGGGCGATGCATACATACAAAAATCGTGCCAAATGACCACGTCAGATACAAACACAGATATGCACCCGATTGCATAGGTACAAGTGCATGAGATTGTTTGTCTCGTTCTCCGTCCGCATGGACGGGCGGCGCTGATTTGCGACAATTTGTCGTTTGCTTGATGGAAAGCAGACTGAAATGCAGGTTGCTGTGTACAAGCGAAGCGATCAAAAAAATTTACAAAATCCGAGTATTTTTGTTGGGCTATGCGCGGGTATTTGCGCCTACAGTTGCCGTCTCACTGGTTTTGTTTGCGCTGTTTTGGATCTCATGAACCTTCCTGCTTCTTCTCTCCACTCCACCAAAGATTGGCACGATTGGTCGATTTTGATCGTTGACGATGAGCTGGGTATGCGCAATTTTTTATTGAAAACCTTAGCGCCGCGTTGCCACTTTGTCATGGCTGCTGCCAGCGCCGAAGAAGGCAAGGATTGGCTGGAGCATCATCATGCGGACGTGGTGATTTTGGATATTTCACTGCCTGGCAAAAACGGGGTTGACTGGCTGATGGAGCTGCGCGAACAAGGCTTTGCAGGGCAGGTGATTTTGATCACGGCTTTTGCCGAACTGGACACTGCGATAGAGGCGTTGCGCGCAGGGGCATCAGACTTCATTCTGAAACCTTTTCGAGTGCCGCAGATTTTAAATTCCGTGCAGCAGTGTGTGGCCCGTGCCAAGCTCCAGCGTGAAAACCATGTGTTGCGCCGTGGTTTGCTCGCCCGCACCACAGACCCTCACGCATTGATTGGCAGCTCCAGTGCCTTGCAGCAGCTGCGTCACAGCATTCAGCAGTTGGCGCAAGTAGACACCACGGTCTTGTTGCAAGGAGAGTCGGGGACAGGCAAGGAGCTGGTCGCACGCGAGCTGCATCAGCTCAGCACGCGTGCGCATGGGCCGTTCGTACCGGTCCATTGCATGACAGGCTCGCCCGAGCGGATGGAGCGCGAACTCTTGGGCCATGTGCGTGGTGCCTTCAGCGATGCGCGACAGGCCCGTGATGGATTGCTGCATTACGCCCAAGGAGGCACGATTTTTCTAGATGAGGTGGCGGAACTGCCACTGAGTTTGCAAGCGGCTTTGTTGCGCATGCTCGAAGACATGAACATTCAGCCTTTGGGCAGTCATCGCCATGTGCCAGTCAATGTACGCTTGATCGCTGCCACCAACCGCGATTTGGCGCAGGCCGTCGCCCAAGGTCAGTTTCGGGCTGATTTGTACTACCGACTGAAAGTGGCCGACTTGCACTTGCCTCCGTTGCGTACCCACAAAGAAGACATACCTGTGTTGGTGCATCACTTCATGAACCAACTGGCGCCTGCCTTGGGCGTTGCACCTTTGAAATTGAGCGATCAAGAATTGGACTACTTGCGTGCTTATGACTGGCCAGGCAATTGCCGAGAGCTGCGCAATTTGATCGAACGCTCGTTGATTTTGGGTGAATTGAATGTCTCTGCCTTGTATCCCAGCCCCACACACAAACGACCATCGCAGGGGGTACAAGGAACGCCCACCGATCTGCATACCTTGGAAAAACAACACATCATCGCTATTTTGGACTCGGTCGATGGTGACAAAACCAAGGCGGCCCACCTGTTGGGTATTTCTCGACGCACCTTGGAGCGTCGCACTGCCGAATGGGGTTGGACGGCATGAGTGCCGTAGGGGGAGGATGGCCGCCTCGCTCGGTTCGGCACAAGTTGCTGACGATTGCCTTGGGCCCCTTATTGGTGGTATTTCCGCTCCTGCTGATGGCATTGGTTTTGTGGGCCGATACTGCCTACGACCGTTTGCTCATCACCAAAGTCCGTGCCGACTTGGCCGTCGCACACGGGTACTTTGACAAGGTGCTGAGCGATGTCGGGCAAGGCAGTCATGCCGTGGCGCAGTCGTATGGTTTGATGCAATACCTTTTGCCTGCCCAGGCTGCGTTTTCTCCTTCACCAGCGTCACTCCTTGCACAGCGATTGGCCCAAGAGCAACAGCGGTTGGGTTTGGATTTTCTAAGGCTTGCCGCACCCAATGGCCAAGCCCTGGACGTGCTTGGCCCCATGTCTGCAGTCCTCCCCAGTCGTCTTTTGGCGCAAGCTCGGTGGCGTGGCACGAGCGAGGGGGCCTTGTCGCAAAGCGGGCATTTGCTGGTGCTCAGTGGCGACGAGTTGGCGCAACTCGCACCCGCCTTGCGCACCCGCCTGCACATTCCGCTGCGGCCCACGCCCAACGCCGCCCCGACCGAGCGTACACATGAAGAACGCGCTTTGGTGGGCATCAGTCAGGTGGTGGTGCGCCATCCAGAAACGGGCGAAGCCTTGGCCCTGCTGGTGGCGGGCGTGTTGCTCAACCAAAACCTAGACTTCATCGACCACATCAACCGCATCGTCTATCCCGATGGCTCGCTCCCTTTTGGCAGCCAAGGCACGGCGACCTTGTTCTTGGACGATGTGCGCATCACCACCAATGTACGCCTGTTTCAAGACCAACGCGCCATTGGTACGCGCGTTTCGCAAGTTGTACGCGACACCGTGCTGGGCGAGGGACAAACGTGGCTGGATCGTGCCTTTGTCGTCAACGACTGGTACGTCAGCGCCTACCAGCCCTTGATGGATGCCGACAAGCAACGCATCGGCATGCTCTACGTCGGCTTTTTAGAGCAACCTTTTCGCTGGGTGCGCCACGTCATGCTGGGGCTGATGGGGTTGATTTTTTTGGTGGTCACGGTCTTGACCACGGTGCTGTCGTGGCGCTGGGCGCACAGCATTTTCCGGCCTGTGGAGCGGATGCAGCATACCCTGCAACAAGTCGCCTTGGGCGATGCCCAGGCGCGAGTCGGTGCAGTGACTTCCACCGACGAGCTGGGCGAACTCGCACGCCACCTGGACCATCTGCTGCACCTGATTGCCGATAAAACCGCCGCGCTGCAACGCTGGGGTGCGGAACTGGATCAACGGGTGCGCGAGCGCACGGCTGAGTTAGAAGCCAGCCACCGCTCGCTACAACAAGCGCAGCAACAACTCGTGCGCTCAGAAAAGCTAGCAGTCATGGGCCAACTGGCGGCCAGTGTGGCGCATGAAGTCAACAACCCCATCGCCATCATGCAGGGCAATCTGGACTTGATCCGCGACACCTTAGGCACTCATGCCACCCCCATCGCCACCGAACTGCATTTGTTGGACGAGCAAATCGAGCGCATTCGCATGATCGTGCAGCAACTGCTGCAACACGCCAAGCCCGACGAGTATGCGGGCTACACCGAGGCCATCGACGGCAACGACACTCTCAAAGCCAGTTTGCTGTTGCTCAACCACGCCCTCAGTCAAGCCCAAGTGCAAGTGGTGTTGGACTTGCAAGCCACGCCGCCCATCACCATCAACCGTCAAGAATTGCAGCAAGTCCACCTCAACCTGCTGATGAATGCCCTGCACGCCATGCCCCACGGCGGCTGCTTGCGCGTGAGCACCCGCCACACGCCAGCGACTGCTGACACCCCCGAAGGCGTGGCCCTGTCCATCCAAGACAGCGGCCCGGGCCTGAGCGAGGCGGTGCTGGCCCAACTCTTTCACCCCTTTTTCACCACGCGTGCCGAGGGCCACGGCTTGGGCTTGTGGATCAGTCAAATGCTGATCGAACGCTACCAGGGCCACATCAGCGCCAGCAATGTTTCTCCCGAACAAGGCCCGGGCGCGGTATTCCAAGTGTGGCTGCCTGTGTCTCAACCTGGCTCCGCGTGAGCGTCAAAGCCTGACTAAAAGTATAGTAAAAAAAGTGAGCTGCTCACGCAAGAAAGACGTGCTTCATGTCATTTTTGATTGCTAAAAAGTATTGTTTTTTTGAAAAAAATAGCATTGATTATTAAAAAATCCCACCTGTGACTCCAAAAACAGGATTCAAACTGATTTCTTTGAGATTTTCAGCTGCTTTTTAAGAAAGAAATAAGCATTAAGAGCCGTAAATAGTGCGTGAGCAGCTCACTTTTTTTACTATGCTTTTAGCGATGCTCTGAGCGAGATACAGGGCTGGTGGTGGGGGTCAACGGGCAGGGGTGCACCATCGACAAAAACTTTCAGCTCGTTGGGCGCGAAAGCCGTCCATGCTTCATCGTTGGTGAGGGGGAGGGTCACGATGACAGCGGCCCTGTCGCCTGGTTGGTTGAGTTCGGCAAAGTTGACCGTCCAGTCTTTGTCTTTCAGTGTGGCTGTGGCAAACGGGTGTTGCCGAATCAGGTAATGCAGCTTGGTACTGCAATGCGCCCACAAGGCTTCGCCATTGGACAGCAGGAAGTTGAATGTTCCGAAGGTGCGGATTTGGGGCACCAACTCGTGCAGGGTATGGGTCAATTCCACCACAGAAGGTGCACAGGCATGGGATTTGGAGAGTTCCTGCAACAACCAACAAAACGCACGTTCGCTGTCGGTGCTGCCTACAGGTTGGAAATGGCTGTGCAACTTGGGATGATAGTTTTTAAGATCGCCGTTGTGTGCAAATACCCAGTTTCGACCCCAAAGCTCGCGGACAAAAGGGTGCGTATTCTCTAGACAAATGGCGCCTACAGTGGCTTTCCTGACGTGCGCGACGATGTTTTTGCTTTTCAGGGGGTAGCTTTTCAGAAAATTGGCCATGGGCGATGCCGCCGCACTTTGAGGATCAACGAAGTGACGCAAGCCTCGTCCTTCAAAAAAAGCAATGCCCCAGCCGTCGGCGTGTTCGTCGGTCGAGCCTCCACGCTGACAAAAACCTGTAAAGCTGAAGGTGGCATCGGTGGGGGTGGCGCAGTTGAGTCCAAGAAGTTGACACATGAGACAAACTATTCGCTGGTCAGTAAAGGAGTGGAGGGTGCTGCGCTGGCGCAGGCGTGGCAAATACAGGCCTGACGACGGGCGTGTGCAGGCAGGCGTGCCAGCAGTTCGGGGCTGAAGCACACCTGAGTACACCAGCAGGCGGAGGGCGGTGCAGCACCGCCCCGCCGAGCTTGTTCCATGGCGCAGTGGTTGGCTTGCTCGCACATCGGACAACGCCCTGCGTCTGTCGCAGCAGCAGTGCCCTCAAAAACAGAAAGTGACATGAAAAGACCACAGAAGTGAATTAAATTGCCTGCTTGTGATGTCGCAAATTGTGGCACTGATATGACAGCAAAGGATGCCAATTTTGAGTGTAAATGCCAATACCCCTCATGCCTTGCGCGGCATTGTGGCGATGTTGCTGGCCATGGGCAGCTTTTCGATGATGGATGTGTCCTTGAAAGCCCTCAGTGCGCACTACCCGCCTTTACAAGTGGCTGCGCTAAGGGGGCTGACGGCGTGGCCCCTGGTGGTGTGTTACGTGTGGTACTTGGGGCAAGGGGCGCTGCTGTGGCGCGTACGCTGGCCGCTGCACTTGCTTCGGGGCGTGTTGGCTGTTTTGATGTTGTCCTTGTTTTCGTATGCCATGCAAACCTTGTCGCTCACGTCGGCCTATGTGTTGTTTTTTATTGCGCCCGTGTTGATCGCGTTGATCTCGGTTCCCATTTTGGGTGAAAAAATCGGGTGGGCCAGCAGTTTCGCCGTATTGCTGGGTTTTGGTGGCGTGCTGATTGCGTTGCAGCCTACTGCGGCGGTGTGGCAAGGCGGCTGGGCTTCTTTGGCGGTGCTCGCTGCGGCTGTTTGCTATACCATCTCCGCCATTGCAGGGCGTTTGCTTACGCGCACCGATGCACCGTCTGGGCTGGTTTTTTGGGTGACCACCGCTTTGGCTGTGGGTGCAGGAGCCTTGGCATGGCCAGAGTGGGTGAGCGTCAAGTCCAGCGATGGCCCTTGGTTGCTCTTGCTCGGCGTGACGGGCATGGTCGGGCAGGTTTGCATTGTGGAGGCTTTCCGTCATGGTCATGCAGCTGTGGTTGCACCGTTTGAGTACTCGGCACTGGCATGGAGTATTTTGTTTGACGCCCTCATTTGGCAAACCTGGCCTCAGATCCATACACTTTGGGGTGCGCTGCTTGTGATAATTGGCGGTCTTATTTTGCTGTGCAGCCTTGGCAAGCCTTGAAAAAAGTTTCTAATATAGGCCTTACGCGACGAAACATTATGACCATTGCGACCCACACAGATACTGCGACTTGGCTGGGCATTTTGGGGCAGCATACGATGCTCTTGTTGACCAATGCTCAAGGTCAGATTCTTAAGGCAAGTCCTGCATTCTGCCGTGCCAGTGGGTATGCCATGAGTGAACTGCAGCACTCAGAGTTGCCGTCCCTGCATGCACCCTCGTTTGGCGCAGAGTGGTGGAGCAAACTCTGGCGTATGGTCTCAGCGGGACGTGTGTGGCGAGGCCAAATTTGCAACCTCAATAAAGCAGGGCAAACCTATTGGGTTGACGTACATGCCATGCCCGTCAGTTCACAAACTGGCCATATTGAAGGTGTCTTTTTACTAGAGGTGGACATCACCGCCTATCGACAACTGGAACAAGAACTCCGCCGAGGTAAAGAGGAGGCCGAAGCGGCTACCGCCGCCAAGGGCCAGTTCTTAGCGGCCATGAGTCACGACATTCGTACCCCCATGAATGCCATTCTGGGGCTGTTAAAACTGCTTCAATCGACGGAGCTGAGCACAAGACAAAACGAATATGCAGTCAAGGCAGAGGGCGCTGCACGTTCTTTGCTGGGGTTGATCAACGATATTCTGGATTTTTCCAAGGTAGAGGCCGGCAAATTGGTACTCGACCCACAAGCGTTTCTGGTTGAGCGCTTGATGCGAGACTTATCGGTGATTTTGTCGGCCAATGTGGGGAAAAAACAGGTTGAACTTTTGTTTGACATTGACCCTGAATTGCCACCAGCATTGGTGGCAGATGCCATGCGACTTCAGCAGGTACTGATCAATCTGGGTGGCAATGCCATCAAATTCACCGAGACTGGCGAGGTGGTGGTCAGTCTGCGTTTGATGGCGTATCAAGGCGACTGCGCGTTGGTGCGCTTTGCTGTGAGAGACACGGGCATCGGTGTGGCGCAAGAGAATGTCAAGCATATTTTTGAGCAGTTCTCTCAGGCCGAGCGCTCTACCACACGCCGCTTTGGGGGTACGGGTTTGGGGCTTGCCATCTGTCAGCATTTTGTCCATCTCATGGGGGGTACCATTCAGGTGGAAAGCCGGTTGGGTGTTGGGAGCGAGTTTTTCTTTGAAATCTCCCTGCCTGTGGCAGAGGCTTCTGCGGTTGATGACAACTTGTTACTGCCCAATCTCAGTGACAACAAGTCCTTACGCGTGCTCTTGGTCGATGACAATTTGACTGCATTGCAATTATTGGCCGATATTTGTCGTTCGCTGGGGTGGGTGGTCGATGTGGCCAGCAGCGGTCATCAAGCCGTTGCCCTCTTAAACCGATCGGTGACACAGCAGAAGGCCTACGACTTGGCGATCGTCGACGACCAGATGCCAGGTATGAGCGGCTGGGAAACCGTGCGCTGCATACGTCAGCGTGAACTCCAGCCTCCGTGTCACTTGCTTTTGGTCACGGCGAATAATCACCAAAACTGGTTCGAACGCTCTACGGCAGAGCAGGCCTGG
Source organism: bacterium UBA7470 (assembly GCA_002479815.1). GTDB lineage: Bacteria > Pseudomonadota > Gammaproteobacteria > Burkholderiales > Burkholderiaceae_C > UBA2334. Next base: position 10,946 of record DLPA01000097.1, read on the forward strand.
GTCAACGGCGTACTGACCAAGCCGGTGACAGCATCCACACTGTTTGACGCGGTGGTGCGATATCCAGAAAAAGGATTAGACCAACACCTGAAAGCCACCCGAGCCAGCAAGCCCAAACGCTTAATGGCGATGCGCTTGCTGGTGGTCGAAGACAATGCCATCAATCAACAAGTTGCCTCTGAGTTGTTGACCGCAGAAGGTGCCAATGTGACGCTGGCCTCAGACGGGCAACAAGGCGTACAAGCTGTGTTGTCTGCCTCAAAAATGCCGTTTGATGCGGTGTTGATGGACATGGAAATGCCTGTCATGAATGGGATTACCGCCACTCGCGAACTGAGGCAGATTCACAAGCGGGACGACCTTGTCATCATTGCCATGACCGCCAACGCCATGGAAAGCGACAAGCGTGCTTGTTTGGCTGCAGGCATGGATGCACACGTCAGCAAGCCTTTGGACATGGAGCAGTTGGTCCGTACCTTGTTGCAATACGCACCTAAAGACCTCGCTCGAAGGCAGGTTCACGCTGCACAGACCGTGCCGCTTGCCTCAACTCCTCAAGCGGTTGGGCAAGACAAGACAATGACATTTTCTTCTTCCAGTGTGTTGGATGTCAGGAAAGCCATTGAGCGTTTAGGTGGGGAGTCAGAGGTGTATTTCGAGTTGGTCGAACCCTTCATAGAAGACTCCTCGCACCTCATGGCGCAACTCAAATTGACCGCTTCTCAGCAGCAGGGACAAGAGTTGGCGCGTCATCTGCATACGTTAAAGGGCATCGCTGCCACCATGGGGGCCGATGATTTGGCAGACCTTGCTCGGCAATTGGAGTCGGATGTGAAAACTCAGCTCACTCTTAGGGCCACCCCAGAGTTGAATCCCGACAAAATAGCCCAGCTCGAAGCGGGTTTAAGTGCCGTACACGATGCGCTCCATCAAGCCCTCGAACAACAAACAAAGACCACCTTGTCGACTTCTGGAGCCAGTCCCGATCTGGACTCGCAGGCACGCCCACCCGATGCACTTTTGACGAAGTTAGAACTGGACGAGCAATTGCGCCAAGGACTGCAGCACCTCGCCGACTTGCTGCGCAAAGCAGATTTAACGGCTCTGAGTTTGTACCGTGAGCTTCAACAGCACCACGCAGTCATATTGCAAACGCATGGCCACTTGTTGGCAGAGCTGATTTCCACATTTGACTTTGAACACGCAGCAACGCAATGCGATGCTTTGCTGAACAAACTTCCTCTCACAAGCAAGGCATGATGATGGCGCACTTGATCTCTCAATGGCGAGACGCAGAGAAACCGAAATTATTGCTGGTTGACAATCAGGCCGAACATATCGAACCCTTGTATCGCCTTTTCAGGCGAACTGCACATCTGTTTTTGGCGCATCGTGCAGAGCAGGCGCTGCCCATGTGCGAGCAACAAAAGCCAGATGTCGTGCTGGTGAACTTGAACGCAAACTCCCCCATGAATGGGTTACAAATTTGCCGCGATTTAAGTGCCTCTTTTCCTGAGGTGAAAGTCGTGGCATTGACCGCTCAGGCGCAGCGCCAGCAAGAGATACTGGCATTGAAAGCGGGTGCCGCAGACTGTATTTCCTCTCCCCTGAACCCCATGCTTGTCAGAACCAGGGTGGCGACACAGTTGCTGATTCAAGCGCAGTTTCAATGGCTAAGAGAAGCCGGTCATACCGAGTTGGTACCCGAGGTTTTCCATCAAAAACGGTTTGAAACACAATTCAAAACAGAATGGCAGCGTGCCGTACGCAACGGTCAGGCACTGACCTTATTGTTGGTGGGCATCGACCATTTGGAAGCCATTTCTCAGGAAGGACAAGTCGTCAGCGATGTTGTCAACACCCTAGGCTCGTGGCTGCGTCAGCAGTTCAAACGTCCAGGCGACTTGGTTTGTCGCTATAAGACGGAGCGCTTTGCTTGTTTACTGCCAGATACCCCTTGGCAGCAAAGCATGGCACTGGCTCGTCAAATCGAACATCGCGCGCGCGATGCGTTTTTGCTGCCCCCTCAACTCAAAGCAGCAGCAAGTCCTTTGACACTCAGCATAGGCATTGCCACCCGCACTCATGAGAGTCAAGGCAATATGAACAGCCTGCTGGCCTTGGCGCAGGCTCGCTTATCAGAAGCACAAGCCAAAGGCCGAGGCCAAGTCAGTGGGGTGTCGATGCCGTAGCGGTATGCAAAGCGGAGGCGGGAGTTTGCGTTGCCATGACCTCGCCCAGACGCACACTTCTCCCACTTGTCCAAGCGGCATGAAAAGACAAGTCTTGCTGAGGCCACAGCAGCACCACGGTGGAGCCTAACAAAAAGCGCCCCATTTCATCCCCTTGCTTTAAGTTCACAGGCGCATGAGGTGCATCTGCGCCATAGTGCCATGTTTCTACATGGCGGCGACGCGGTGGGTTGATCATGCCATGCCATACCGTTGCCATGCTGCCTACAATGGTCGCCCCCACAAGTACCAAGGCCATAGGGCCGTGTGGAGTTTGGAACATACAAACCACACGCTCATTACGCGCAAACAAACCGGGAACACCACGGGCAGTGGCGGGGTTGACTGAGAACAAATCCCCGGGTACATAAATCATGCGCTCTAGCGTTCCATCGCAAGGCATATGAATGCGGTGGTAGTCCCTTGGACTTAAATAGATGGTGGCAAAGTGTCCGTTGGCAAACTGGCCGGCTAAGTGGGCATCGCCACCAAGCAACGCGGTGGTGCTGTACCGATGGCCTTTGGCCTGAAAAATCTGATCTCCAGAAATAGGGCCTATTTGACTGATGGCCCCGTCAACTGGACAAATCCAAGGCGCTGAAGCAAGAGGCCTTGCACCGGCTTTAAGGGGACGAGTAAAAAACGCATTGAATGTGCTGTATTTGGTGATGTCAGGTTCAGCCGCTTCATCCATATTCACCTGATAACGCTGCACAAACCAAGCAATCGCCCGTGTGGTGGATGCACCCGCTTCGGCACGGGCCAAACGCCCCATCAACTGGGTCAAACTTTGTTTTGGGAGTAGGTATTGGGGCTTAACAGCCCAGAAATCAGACACGAAAGGTTCCTCTTCATACGTAGACACAAGGGATGTGCATGGGTGCTCAGGGCTTGCATCATGGCACGGTTTTAAGGCCGTTCGTGGAGTCAGAACCTCATTTCTACCGAACAAGGTATAAACCCAGTATGTCGAATATTCGTTCTATGTCTTCAGTTGTACCTGCGCTTCCCGTGTTTCAGGTGGACGAATTGCACAAGCGCTATGGCACACACCATGCCGTCAATGGCATGTCATTTGAGATACACGCTGGAGAATGCCTAGGCGTGATCGGCCCCAATGGTGCAGGAAAAACCACAAGTTTACGAATGTGCCTAGGACTGACCGCGCCAGATTCGGGACAGGTGCGATTCAATGCCCACCTGGACTCCACGTCAGCACAAACACCGCAATGGCTGCAGATGCCCCAAGATGCGTTGGCGATCAAGTCGCGTTTGGGGGTGGTCAGTCAGTTTGACACCCTAGACCCAGACTTCACTTGCGCTGAAAACCTTAGGGTGTATGGACGTTACTTTGGTTTGAGCAAACCGATATTAGATGAGCGCATTCCACGTTTATTGGAATTTGCCGCCTTAAGCCACAAAGCGCAAGCCAAGCCCGGGGAACTGTCTGGCGGCATGAAACGACGCTTGAGTTTGGCGAGGGCGCTGGTCAATGAGCCAGCCTTGTTGCTGCTGGATGAACCCACAACAGGCTTAGACCCTCAGGCCCGGCATTTGATGTGGGAGAGACTACAACGACTTTTGCAACAGGGGACATCGATTTTGTTGACCACCCACTTTATGGATGAGGCCGAGCGCTTATGTCACCGACTCTTGGTCATCGACCACGGTCGTCCTATTGCCCAAGGTCGTCCGCGTGAACTCATCGCCCAACACCTAGAGCCTGATGTGGTGGAAGTGTATGGTCAAAATGCCTTGGGTTTACCCCACACCCCCTTGGCACAACTGGCCTCACGAGTCGAGGTGAGCGGCGAAACCGTGTTCTTTTATACCGCGCAAGCTGGCCCTTTGCTCCAAGCCCTACAGGCTTACGAGGGCCTAAGAAGCCTGCATCGTCCAGCGAATTTGGAAGATTTGTTTTTGAAACTCACTGGAAGACAAATCCGTGAAGAGGGGTAATGTCGATCTTCATGTCCTCACTGGATTGAATCTTCATGCCAGACGAAAGCCATACCATGCAAAGTGACCCTGCACACCATCCCCCATCGCCCTCTTTTTGGGAGCCTCCCCGGGTGTCTTGGCGCTGGTGGCCCGTCTGGTTGCGTCACTTATTGGTATGGCGGAAGTTGGCTATTCCCAGCTTGGTGGGCAATATTGCAGAGCCTTTGATGTGGCTGGTCGCATTTGGTTATGGTTTGGGCGCACTGGTGGGCACGGTAGAGCTGCAAGGTGAGCGCGTGCCTTATATTTTGTTTTTAGCCAGTGGCAGCATTTGCATGAGTGCCATGAACGCCGCCAGCTTTGAGGCCTTGTATTCAGCCTTTTCCAGAATGCACGTTCAAAAAACATGGGACGGCATTTTGAATGCACCAGTTCGCTTGGACGATATTGTGTTGGCTGAGATGTTATGGGCTGCTTTTAAGTCGCTGTTCACCATCTCTGCCATTCTGGGGGTGATGTTGGCCCTAGGTATCAGCCACAGTCCAAAACTCTTGTTGGCATGGCCCATACTGGCCCTTGTGGGTATTACCTTTAGTTCTTTGGCCTTGGTATTCAACGCGCTGGCCAAAGGCTATGACTTTTTCACCTATTACTTCACGTTGGGACTAACCCCCATGATGTTTTTAAGTGGCGTGTTTTTCCCTTTAGAGCAATTGCCAAATGCCGTGCGTTGGTTCTCCGAAATACTCCCTTTATCCCATGCCATCGCCTTGATTCGCCCATTGTTTATGGATCGTTGGCCTGAAAATACAGCCATACATTTGCTTGTGTTGTTGGGCTACGCTGCCATCGGCTTTTGGATTGCTTTGGCTTTGACACGTAAACGCTTCGCTGCATGAGTCTTCCCATGAGGCTTGGATTAAGATAAACTGTGTTTATAAACAGTATTTGAGGTGTGTATGTACAGCCATTTGTCCTCGTCATGTCATATTCAAGCCAGTCGAGTCTTGCCTTCATTACCGGTGGCACCAGAAATTTCATTTAAAACCAGTCGTGTACTGCAAGCGCATGCGGCTGCAGCGCAAGCTTTCTCGCCGCGCCAAACTCGAGCGCGTAACTCCTGCTTCCATTGTGGCGCTACTTCTTATCGTTCTGTGGTTGAGCGCGACAGTACGGGGACCATGCGTTCTTCGGGTCGCTATCAGTGTGTGCAGTGCCGGCGCGTATTTACAGACATCAGGCAGTGGCGTGAGGGGTTGTGCAAGTAGTATTTGGCAGGAGGGAAATGCTGTACCGCCTGGTGGTACATCGGCCACTTTTTAGAGTTGACATAAAAATTAGTATTTACCCTAGGAATTCAATTCTATCTCCAATCCGTTTCGTGTTTTCAGCCGCGTAACAATTGATGCGGCAGGCGCCGTGGCGCTCGATTAAAAAGAGAATGGCCAATAAATATATGGATTTCGTAAAACTGTGCTGAAATTCCTTTGAGTTTGACCTCTAGAATGTGATGCAGGGGATATGTTGAGTAAAAACACTCGCTTTGATTCCCAAGTCGTCCGTTTGTTTGCAGACAGTCGTGAGCACACGTTTTGCTTCATCCTTTTACAACGCCATGAGTCTCCAGTCCTCTCTTTCGAGTTTAAAAGCCTTAGAGGCCACGTCTTCTGTGGTGATGGAATGCGTTCAGGATTGTTTCTTTGCATCACAAATCCGGCAACAAACGCTTCGGACGCAGGGTATCGAATTTGCGCCCAAACGCAATGGCGGTGGCTTGCGCGCACTGTGGATAGAAAAAACAAATGCCCAAGTCCTGATCAGCCAAGGGCGTAAACTCGTCGCAGAAGCAGGCGAAGTGGTGTTTTTTGGTGGACAAAATCACGTCAAGGTCTCCCCCGTCAATCCCAAAGCGACAGGGGTGATCGTGTATGGCGAATGGGAGATGCCTTTGTGGCTAGAGCAAATGCTCATAGACCCACAGCAGTCTGTCTGCCTCAGTCATTTTCCCAATCTGTCAAAAGCATTTTGGGACGACGCACGACTCATTGCAGGAACGCTGAACGCTCAAGCATCAGTACACCCCATCCTCCAGCAAGCGATGGGGGATGTGCTGCGCTTTGCGGTCGAGTTTTTAGAGCAAGATACCCAGAAATCCAAACTCGCTCGCCTGTTGAAGCATTCACGCATGGGCAAATGGTTTCATACAGAGTTACGGCAACATGGGCCGATGACGTCCATTGCCAGCGCTGCATTGAGTTGTAATTATTCTGCTTCTGGGTTTTCGAAAAGTGTGCTGCAAACCATCGCTATTCCTTATGCAGACTTTATCAACCATTGGCGCATGACGTGGTCTTTGTTCAGGTTTGTCTATAAAAAGCAAAATGTCAAAGCTGAAAGTGACTTCTGGGGCTACGAAACAGAGTCCTCCTTTAGAAAACGCTTTCGAAGCGTCACAGGCATCACACCAGGTCAAGCTCGGCAGTTACCGAGCTTGGATTTTTTGGAGACTGCTGAAAAAGCATTCACAGAATCTCCGTTCCTGACGGCCCCAGACGCACTGGCGCCTCCAATCGCTCCGGCCCTCTTGTCTGGTGCATCGACGCAAGAGTGGCAGACCACAGTGCCCTTTGATGCACTGACCGGATTGGCCAAACCGGCCTACTGGTTATACGAAGCACGCAAATCGCTAGAAACGGCGCATCGCTACGGCGACAAAATGGCCGCTACTTTGATTGACTTAGATCACTTTAAAGTCGTCAACGAGAACTTTGGGCGCGATGTCGGCGATTTATTACTGAAGGCGGTAGCCGACCGCTTGCACGCCTGTTTGCGTTCGCACGATTTAATGGCGCGCCAGAACGGAGATCAATTTTTACTGTTGCTAGGTCGTCTGCGAAGCCAAGAAGATGCGGCCAGTGTGGCGCAAAAAATGGTTTCAGCACTGAACACCCCCTTCGATCTGAATGCGCAAACGGTCACTGTCTCTGCCAGCATCGGTTTGGTGTGGTTTGACGGTGGCCCTGAGAACATAGAAACCCTGTTGCGTCATGCCGATATTGCAATGAAGCAAGTCAAAACGGCTGGGCGCAATGACTGGTGTTTTTTCAGGGCAGATATGGACCAGTTGGCCACTGAGAAACTGCTTTTTGAAAACGGATTGGTGCAGGCCATTGAAAATAACGAATTAATACTGCACTATCAGCCACAAGTGCATTGTAAAACCAATCAAATTGTAGGGGCTGAAGTGTTTGTGCGCTGGCATCATCAGGAATTAGGTTTATTAACACCGGATCGCTGGGTTCCTTGGGTTGTAGAAAATAATCAAATTGATGTTTTAAGCATCTGGATTTTGACGCAAGCCTGTGAGCAATGGAGTGTATGGAGCAAAATGGGGTTGAACGCAAATTTAGCAATTAATATATCTGCGACGGAGTTATTAAATGCTGATTTTTTATCTCATTTAAAAGAAGTTTTAAATCAAACTCAAATACCCCCCTCTCTTTTAGAGTTAGAGGTGAATGATATGGCATTGATCAAAAGCAAATCAGACCTCATCACGCCCTTAAAACAAGTGGACGAAATGGGGGTGAGAATCAGCTTGGATGATTTCTCTGCTGACAATCTGAGCCTGGATGATTTAAAGCAAATCCCTCTGAATAGGATCAAAATTGATCGCTCTTTTATTTGCGATGTACCAGAAGATAAAGAAGACGAACTCATGATTAAGTCCACCCTTGCTGCTGCGCACGCACTGGGCGTGCAAGTCGTGGCAGAGGGCGTTGAGCGTGTACAGCAACGCGCTTTTTTGCAGTCCCATGCTTGCGACCACATCCAAGGTTGGTTGGTGGCAAGACCGATGGATGCGACGATGTTTGAAGCATGGTGGCAGCGCCAGAGCACTTGATTTCAACACCACAACCTTTTCTTTGTACAGCAGGAGACAACACAGATGAGTCCATTCAACCGGCGTGATTATTTGAAGTGGGTCGCGAGTGCGGCTGTGACCGCCCCAGTGTCTGGCGCACTTTGGGCACAGACGACATGGCCGAGCAAGCCGGTCAACTTGATCGTTCCATTCCCTGCCGGAGGGGGCACCGATGCGTTTGCCCGCCCTTTGTCGGCTCAGTTCTCCAAATTGGCGGGCCAGCAATTGGTCATTGACAACAAAGGCGGTGGGGGTGGCACAGTGGGCGCGGGTGTGGCGGCGCGCGCCGCACCCGATGGATACAACTTTTTCATGGGGGCGGTGCATCACGCCATTGCGCCTGCGGTCTATCCCAAACTGAGCTACGACATTGAGAAAGATTTTGTACCGCTGCTGCTGGTGGCCCGTGTCCCTCAGGTCTTGGTGGTGAACCCCAAAAAAGTCACCGCACCCGACTTCAAAGCCTTTTTAGAAACGGTCAAGAAAAATCCTGGTAAGTTCAATTACGGCTCCGCAGGAAGCGGGACTTCTCATCATCTGGCTGGCGAGCTGTTCAAACAGCAAACAGGCACGTTCATTACCCACATACCCTATCGCGGTGCAGGCCCAGCCTTGCAAGATTTAATCGCTGGCAATGTCGATGTGATGTTTGATGGTCTAGGCTCCTCTGCTGCACACATCAAAGGCGGCCGTATTCAGGCGCTTATGGTGGCGGGTCGCAAACGCAACCCTGCGTTTCCCGACGTACCCTGCGCGTTGGAGTTGGGACTGCCTGATTACGATGTCACCACTTGGTACGGCATTTGGGCCCCCAAAGAGATGCCTGTTGATTTGCAAACCAAAGCCACAGAGCTGTTCAGAAAAGCCTGCTTGACCCCCGAAAACAAACAAGTTTGGGCGGGACAAGGCGCAGAGTTTTCTGATTTGGCGGGTGCTATGTTTGCAGGCTTTCTGAAGCTCGAAATCAACAAATGGTCCAAAGTAGTAAAGGCTGCGGGTGGTGTCCAAATCGATTGAGTGTGAGTTTGATGGGGCGGTGGCCTTCGTCACCTTGTCGTACCCGGCTCGCCTGAACGCCATGTCGCGCACCCTGTGGTTGCGGCTGCGCGAGGTGTTTGAGACCCTTGCGCACCGCACCGACCTGCGCTGCGTGGTGGTGCGAGGGGCCAACGGCCACTTTTGTGCCGGGGGCGACATTGCCGAGTACCCCGATTTCCGGTTTGATGAAGCGCAACTGCGCCACTTTCACGAAGTTGAAGTGTGGGGCGGCCTGAGTGCCATGCTGCGCTGCGACATTCCCATCATCGCCTGCATAGAAGGCAACTGCATGGGCGCGGGCGTAGAAATTGCCAGTTGTTGCGACATTCGCATCGCTGCCGACAACGCCCGTTTTGGCGCACCCATCGCCCGCTTGGGCTTTCCGATGGCCCCGCGTGAGGCTCGGCTGGTCGCCTACGGCTTGGGCCACGTCACCGCCCGCGAAATGCTGCTGGAAGCCGCTGTGCTGGACGCGGCGGTGTTGGCCCAGCGTGGCTTTTTGCATCAAGTCTTGCCGGCGTCAGACCTCATGCCCAAGGCGCTGCAACGCGCCCAAGGCATTGCTCGCCTTGCACCCCAAGCGGCCCGCTTGAACAAGCACACCCTGCGCGTGCTGTCGGGCGTGCTGGACGAGCCTGCACCCCAGTCCCCCGCAGCCGAGCTGTTCGCCACCGCCTACCACTACGCCGCTGCCGACGAGCACCAAGAAGGCATCACCGCCTTCCTCGCCAAACGCTCGCCTTCGTTTCAATAAACATTTGATATTCAGATTTTCTGATTGCTACATTGCTACATCGCCATGAGTCACACCACCGACAACCACAATTTATACGTGGCCCTGCGCGCCGCCTTTCCGTCCGATTTAGAGGCATGGGCCGTGGAAACCGATCAAGGGCGCGTCTATACCTGGCGTGATCTGGAGCAAGGCAGTGCGCGCATCGCCCAATTGCTCACCTCGTTGGACTTGCCCGAGGGCAGTCGGGTGGCGGTGCAGGTAGAAAAATCGGTCGAAGCCCTGTGCTTGTACCTCGCTACTTTGCGGGCGGGCTTGGTGTTCCTACCGCTCAACACCGCTTATCAGTCGGGCGAAATCAGCTACTTTATTGGTAACGCCGAACCCGCCGTGGTGGTGTGTTCCCCCGCCAACTTCAGTTGGGTCAGCCCCTTGGCCTTCCAAGCTGGTACACCGCACGTATTCACCTTGGGCGATGACCAAACCGGCACGCTGCTGGAGCGCAGTGCCCACTTCAGTGGCGAACACCAGCCTGTGGCACGCGCCGCAGACGACTTGGCCGCGATTTTGTACACCAGTGGCACGACAGGACGCAGCAAAGGAGCCATGCTCACCCACGGCAATCTCCTCTCCAATGCCCAAGTGCTGCAAACCTACTGGGGCTGGCGCACGCCCGAGCAAGGGGGCGACGTGCTCATTCACGCCCTGCCCATTTTTCACGTCCACGGCCTGTTTGTCGCCATTCATGGCGCTTTGCTCAATGGCAGTCCCATGCTGTGGCTGAATAAGTTTGATCCTCAAGCCGTCATCGACCGCCTGCCCCGTGCCACCGTGTTCATGGGCGTGCCCACGCTGTACACGCGGCTGTTGAGCCTGCTCAGCTTGACGCGCGAGGCGTGTCAGTCCATGCGCCTGTTCATCAGCGGCTCGGCCCCCTTGTTGATTGAAACCTTCCGCACCTGGCAAGAGCGCACGGGCCACACCATCCTAGAGCGTTATGGCATGTCGGAAACCATCATGCTCACCTCCAACCCCTACGTCCCCGATGCGCGTTACCCCGACGCACAAGGCCAGCCTCAACACCTGCGCCGTGGCGGGACGGTGGGCTTTCCCCTGCCCGATGTGGGCGTGCGCGTCCAAAGCGATGTAGGCGAGGCCGTGCCGGTGGGCGAGATTGGTGGCATTCAAGTCCGTGGCCCCAATGTGTTCAAAGGCTATTGGCGCATGCCCGAAAAAACGGCAGAGGAATTTACTGCCGACGGCTGGTTCAAAACCGGCGACGTGGGCCGCATCGACGCGCAGGGCTACGTCACCATCGTCGGGCGCAGCAAAGACCTCATCATCAGCGGCGGCTACAACGTCTATCCTGCTGAAATTGAAGGCATCATCAACGACATGGCAGGCGTGGCCGAAAGTGCCGTCATCGGCGTACCCCATCCTGATTTCGGTGAAGTCGGCGTGGCCTTGGTCATTCCCAAACCCGGCGCGACCGTCGATCCCGAGCACATCCTGGCCACCCTGAAAGCCACGCTGGCGAACTTCAAAATCCCCAAACGCTGTTGCGTCGTGGCCGAGTTCCCCCGCAACACCATGGGCAAAGTGCAAAAAAACCTACTGCGCGATGCCCACAAGGCCACCTTTGCCTGAATTCCCCTCCGATTGCCGTTCAGCAGCTCATAAAAAATAATAGTAAAAAAAGTGAGCTGCTTACGCAAGTAATGCCTGCCATTCAGCTATTTTTGTTGTTAAAAATGGCCTTAAAATCTTGAAAAATGACCTCCAAACCCGTTTTCCCGGCCCGAAAAACGGGTATTTTGCTGCTCTAACCTTATTTTTTGGATAAAAACGGCTGATTTTGAGATTCAAATACCCAAAATTCTTAGTATTACTTGCGTAAGCAGCTCACTTTTTTTACTATGATTTTTTGGTCTTGTTTTGGGCAATCACTCCCCGTGTGTCAGATCAGCTGGTGACCAGCTCAGGCAGAATCGCGCATCGCCTGTCCTCGTTTCATTTGTTTTCAGAAGGTCGCCATGTCCGTTTCACTCAAAGGGAAGTTGGTCGTCGCCATTTCCTCGCGTGCGCTGTTTGATTTTGAGGAAGAAAACCGCTTGTTTGACGCTGCACCCAGCAACGATCAAGCCTATATGCAGTTGCAATTGCAGCGGCTAGACCAAGTGGCACAACCCGGCGTGGCCTTTTCTTTGGTGGAAAAGCTGCTGCGTTTTAATGAGGAAGGGCATCAGCGTGTCGAGGTGGTGATGCTCTCGCGCAACGATCCTGTGTCGGGGCTGCGGGTGTTTCGCTCGGTGCAATCGCATGGCCTGAACGTGGCGCGCGGCGTGTTCACCCGTGGGCGTGAGCCTTACCGCTATTTGCGGCCTTTGCAGGCGAATTTGTTTTTATCGGCCAATCCCGACGACGTGCGGGCGGCGTTGGCGCTGGGTTTTCCGGCGGCGACTGTGGCAACCCATGCGGTACGCGCCAGCGCCACGCACTATCCTGATGAAGTCCGCATCGCGTTTGATGGCGATGCGGTGCTGTTTTCTGACGAGGCCGAGCAGGTCTATCAAACGGCAGGCTTGCCCGCCTTTCAGCAGCATGAAGCGGATAAATCAGCCTTGCCTTTGCCTGATGGCCCTTTCAAACCCCTTTTAGCGGCCTTGCAACGCTTGCAGCAAGCGGGCAACGACCGCATGCGCTTGCGTACCGCCCTTGTCACCGCCCGCAGCGCCCCCGCCCACGAACGCGCGATTCGCACGCTGATGAACTGGAACATCCAAGTCGATGAGGCCATGTTTTTGGGCGGCTTGGACAAGGGCGAATTTTTGCGCGAGTTTGAACCCGATTTCTTTTTTGACGATCAAACCGGACACATTGAATCCGCCGCGCGTCATGTCCCCGCCGGCCATGTGGTCAGCGGCGTGAGGAACTCTGATCTATGAGCACTTTGCCCCCGACCCGCTGGCAACAAACGCGCCACACCTTGCGCCAAGTCTTGGCCTTGGCCGTGCCCTATTTCCAGTCTGAAGACAAATGGAAGGCGCGTGGCCTGCTGGCCGCCATCATCGCCTTGAACTTGGGTTCGGTGTATATGTTGGTGCTCATCAACGACTGGAATCGGGTGTTTTACGACGCGTTGCAAGACAAGAACCAAGCGGTGTTTTGGCGCGAGTTGGGCCGCTTCACCTACTTGGCGTTCGGCTTCATCGCCATTGCCGTCTATAAGTTTTACCTGACGCAATGGTTGGAGCTTCGCTGGCGCACATGGATGACGCAGCACTTCATGACCCGCTGGTTGACCACCCCCACCTACTATCACCTAGAGCTGTTGCGTTTTTCTCAGGCCACGGGCAACACCGCCTCGCCCGACAACCCCGACCAGCGCATCGCCGAGGACTTGAACCTGTTCACCAACTACACCGTCAGCTTGTCGATGGGCCTGCTCAACGCCGTGGTGACGCTGGTGAGCTTTGTCGGGATTTTGTGGGGCTTGTCGGGGTCGTTCAGCTTTGAGTGGCAAGGTCAAACGTGGGAAATTCCGGGCTTCATGGTCTGGATGGCGGTTTTGTACTGTGCGGTGGGCAGTTGGATCACGCACAAAATAGGCCGGCCCTTGACCGGCTTGAACTTTGAGCAACAACGCCGTGAGGCGCACTTTCGCCACCACTTGGTGCGTGTGCGCGAGTACAGCGAATCCATCGCCTTGGATCAGGGCGAGACGGTGGAGCGTGAGCGCGTGGGCCGCAAATTCACCGCCGTGATCGACAACGCCATGCAGCTCATCGGCGCACAAAAACGGCTGATCTGGTTCACCACAGGCTTTGGTCAAGCGGCGGTGGTGTTTCCGTTTGTCGTCGCTGCGCCTCGGTTTTTCAGCGGGGCGATACAGTTGGGCGAACTGATGCAAATCGCCTCCGCCTTTGGGCGGGTGCAAGATGCCTTGTCGTGGTTCGTCGATCACTACGCCTCACTGGCGGCTTGGCGGGCAACGACCGACCGGTTGACGAGTTTTGAGGTTCGTTTATCTGATGTGATGCTTGAACATAAAAAGCCTGATGCTGCTGAAAATAATGCGCCTGAAGTTTCTGCAGGTACGCAGCAATGGCAGGCACAAGGCCTGCACATCGGTCTACCGAATGGTCGCTCTCTTGACATACCGACCGACTTCGCCATTCAAGCGGGCGACAGTATTTGCATTCAAGGGCCATCGGGCAGCGGCAAATCGACGCTGCTGCGTGCGCTGGCGGGCTTGTGGCCGTGGACACAAGGGACGATACAGCCGCCCAGCGATCACCCCACTCACAGCTTGTTCGTGCCGCAACGCGCCTACATGCCGCACGGCCCTTTGCGTGAAGCCTTGGCCTACCCCGAATCTGCCAG
>DLPA01000039.1:0-713 GCA_002479815.1 bacterium UBA7470
ATGGGCAAGCTCACGCAAGTGATGCTGGAGAAAAAGCGTTGGAAGGATTTGAACAAGGCGCAAGCCTATGACGTGAACAAGAGCATTCTGGTTTCGACCACCGATGTGCGTAAAAGCAATTCGGCGGCGATGTACTTGGCCCTGACCAGCCACGCGCTCAACGGCGGCGAGGTCGTCACCGACAAGGCGCAAGCGCAGCAAATGGCAGCGAAGGTGGCAGAGTTGTTCAAGCGGCAGGGCTATCAAGAAAACTACGTCAACGGCAATTTTGACGACTATGTGGCCATCGGCATGGGCAAAACGCCGCTGGCTTTCATCTACGAGAACCAAATGCTGGCTTACGCGCTGGCTCGCAAAGGCATAGGCGCGGACATGGTGCTGATGTACCCGCAGCCCACGCTGTTCAATAAAGTGGTGCTCGTCACGACCAACGAACGCGCCAAGCGGCTGGCCGATGCGCTGATGAACGATGCGGGCTTGCAGCGTCTGGCGGTCGATCATGGCTTTCGCATCGCCAACACCGCCCAGTTTGTGCAGGTGGCGCAATCGGTGGGCTTGGCGGTGGAAGAACGCTTGACCCAAGTCATCGACCCGCCAAGCTACACCCTGATGGCGGAGATGATAGATGTGATTGCCGATGCAATGTCGAAATGAAATAGGTAATTAGAATAGGTGATTAAAATGGCTAACTGCGCTTGATTTTAAAAGGAATA
>DLPA01000039.1:764-5160 GCA_002479815.1 bacterium UBA7470
GCTGCTGTGTTGTCGGGCTGTGGCAAAAGCGAGAAAGACGCACCCGCCGCCAACCCCGCACCCGCGCCCGCAGCAGCGGCGGTGCAGCCCTTGCAGATTTTGGCGACCAGCGACTTGCGCGATGCCGAGCCGCTGGCGCAGATGATAGAAAAAGCCACGGGCGTGCCCATCCAATTCAGCTTTGGCGGCACGATGGAGAGCACCGAGGCCGTCCTGTCGGGCAGCACCAAGGCAGACGTGGCATGGTTTGCCAATGCGCGTTACCTGCTGTCCAACCCCCAGGGGCAGGCGCGGGTGAAGCTGCAAGAGAAAATCATGCTCTCGCCCGTGGTGGTCGGGGTCAACGCCGCGCAAGCCAAGGCGTGGGGCTGGGATCAGCCCGAGGCCAAAGTGACGTGGCAAGCCATTGCCCAAGCCGCTGGCAAAGGGCAACTGAAATACGCGCTGTCCAACCCCGCCACCTCCAACCAAGGCTTCATGTCGCTGATGGGCGTGGTGGCTTCGGTGGCGGGCAAGTCCGAAGCCTTGAGCGTGGCCGACGTGCGCCCCGAGGCCATTCAAGCCTTTGTCAAAGGCTACAAATTGCCGGGCGACAACAGCACCTACCTGAGCGAGAAATTCATCGAACAACAAGGCACGCGCGTCAACGCCTTCATCAACTACGAGAGCTGGCTGCTGTCGCTCAACCAATCGGGCCGCTTGCGTGAGCCGTTGACGCTGGTCTATCCCTACGAGGGCGTGGCGACGGCAGACTATCCGCTCATGCTCTTGAAAGAGGAGCAACGCGCGGCCTATCAAAAAGTCGTGGCCTATTTGAAAGGCGAGGAGGCCCAAACATGGCTGGCCCGCACCACGCTGCGCCGCCCCATCAACCCCGATGTGGCGCGTGCGGTGGCGAATTTGTTCCCCGGCGGCAAGGTCTTGGTGGAATTGCCGTTTTCGACCGACAAAGAACTGGGCGATGCGCTGATTGATGCGTATTTGAACGAGTTTCGCACGCCCATTGCCTCCACCTTTGTGCTGGATGTCAGCGGCAGCATGAACGGCGGCGGTCGCCGTCAGCAGTTGGTGCAAGCCTTGCAGTACATGGCGGGTGAAGATGCGTCCTTAACGGGGCGTATTGCCCGTTTGACCAGCCGAGAAAAGGTGTGGATGCTCACGTTTTCAGATCAAGTCAATCGCCCTGTGTATTTTGAAATGCCGGCTACAGGTAAAGGCAATCAAAACAATCAGGCCAAACAAGACAGCTTGGCCGCCGTGCGCGACTACGCCGACAGCTTGAAAATGACGGGCGGCACGGCCTTGTACGACGCGGTGTATGAAGCCTTGGCCTTGATGCACCAAGAGCGGCAGAAAAATCCCAATTACCAGTACTCGGTGGTGGCGTTTACCGATGGCGAAGTCAACAAAGGCCGCAATTTGGCACAGTTCAAAGCCGATTACGCGCAGTTGCCGGAAGATGTGAAGGCCATCCCCGTGTTCATGGTCTTGTTTGGCGAAGCGAACGAGGCCGCCTTGAAAGACTTGGTGAGCACCACGGGCGGACGGGTGTTTGATGCCCGCAAAGCCTCGCTGTACAGCGTGTTCAAAGACATTCGCGCCTTCCAATAAGACCAAGATCAGAGACTTAGCACATGATCAACGGCATACAACGCTGGTTATTTTCTGGGGCCAATTGGTCAGGTTTGGCCTTGGCAACGGTGGCCTTGCTGCTATCGGCTTTTGGGCTGGCGCAGTGGGGCGGCACACTGGGCACGCTGGCCTTGGCGGTGCTGGGCTACGGCGTGGGCTTTGGGGTAGGTGGGCTGTGGTTGGGCTTTCCCAAAGCCAGCGCCAATCCGTGGGACGAGTTGGAATTTGCCGACGAGGGCGATGCCCGCACCGCCATGACCCAAGCCCTGAGCGGCGTGCGTCAACTGGTGCAACTCAACCCCGACAACCGCTTGCCCGCCACCTTGCAGGCCAAAGTGGTGGCGCTGTGCGACCAGCTCCACAGCCTCTTGACGCAATGGGAGCGCAGCAAAGGCCAACTGTCCTTAGAGGAGAGTTTCCACGCCCGCCACATCGCCCTGAGCTATTTGCCCGATGCCCTCAAAACCTATCTGTCCATCCCCAAAGCCTTTGCCGCCACCCAAAAGCTGGACAACGGCAAAACCGCCGAAGAACTGTTCCGTCTGACCTTGGACGATTTGAGTCGCAAAGTCGAAGAACTCAAAAGCGATTTGGCCCAACAAGATGCCGATGCCTTCGTCAACCACTCGCAGTTTCTGCGCGACAAATTCCGCCGCCACGACGATCTGCCTCGGCTGTAATCGGCATCTATCTGCTTTTTTAGACCACCATGCCTCTGCCTCCCCAAAAAAGCAACACAACCAGCAACGGCCCGGTCAACAGCCGCACCGCCAGACTCAAGGCCGTGCAGCAAGCCCAGCAGCAGCCTCGGCCCGTGTCGCAAACCGTGCGCCAGCACCTCACGCGCCTGCACAACCGCCACCAGTTTGGTACGCCGCTGGTGCAACGGCTGCGGGCCGTGCCTGTGGCGGTGCGGCGGCGTGTGCCGTGGCTGTGGGGCTTGGCTGTGCCCGGCGTGGTGGGCACGGGCGTGGCGTGGGTAGCGCATGGGGGGATGTGGTGGCTGTCGTGGGGCTTGGGGCTGTGCGGGGTGCTGGGCGGGGCCGGGGCGTTGGTGCAACACCTGCAATCTCGCCGCGACGCACCCGTGCCTGATGCACCCAAACCCATCCAAGTCTTTGATTTAGAAACCTTGACGCATTTGGATCAGGTCTTGGCGACGATGACCAACGAACTCTCACCCACCCACGCCGCCGCCTTGCAAGCCCTGATCGACACCATCGTTCGCATCGCCCCCGTGCTGGGCCGCACCGAGGTGAACGAAGTGTTCACGCAAGACGACCGCTTTTATGTGCTGGAATGCGTGCGCCGCTATTTGCCCGACAGTTTGCAAGCCTATTTGCAAGTCCCCGCCCGCGCCCGCACCACCCCTGTTGATGCCCACACCCCATCGCCCGATGCCTTGCTGCTGACGCAATTGCAGCAAATGCACACCAAACTGCTGTCCTGCGAACAAGCCCTAGACCAAGCCAGCACCGAAGCCCTGCAACGCCAACAGCGGTTTTTAAGCGCACGGGAAAAGAACTGGTGAATGCACCGAGACTGGAAGGGAGTGCAATGGTGGTGTGGGGGGCTTGGCCACCGTTGCAACCACGTACAGACAGACGGGCCATGTGGCTCAGACCTGTTTATGAAACACCAGCCCGGCGTGTTCGCGCATGGCGTGGAATTTGATTTTGGGCCAGTTGGCTTCCACGGCCCGCAGCGTTGCCATGTGGTCGAGCAAGACGGTGGGGGCATCGACGGCATCTAAGGCGACGCGGTGGGCGTTGGCATCCATGAAGCGTTTGAGTTCGACTTCGCCGCCGTCTTCGGGCGCACACGTCACCCAACGGGCCACGTTGTAAGGACAGTTGGTGATGCGCGCCTTCACGCCGTATTCGGCTTCTAGGCGGTGCGCCACCACTTCAAACTGCAATTGCCCAACAGCACCCAGCATCAAAATACTGCCCGCAATCGGGCGGAACACTTGAATCGCACCTTCTTCGCCCAACTGCGTCAAACCGGCTTTGAGCTGCTTGGTCCGCAAGGGATCGGCCACTTCCACGCTGCGAATGATTTCAGGTGCGAAAAAGGGCAGTCCGGTGAATTGCAGCGCCTCGCCCTCAGTGAGGGTGTCGCCCAGTTGCAGCACGCCGTGGTTGGGGATGCCGATGATGTCGCCCGCAAAGGCTTCATCCAGCAGCTCGCGGCGTTGTGACAGGAAGGACACCACCGTGTTGGGCCGCAGCTCTTTGCCCGAGCGCACGACTTTGAGCCGCATCCCACGCTCAAAATGCCCCGAGGCCACGCGCACAAAGGCGATGCGGTCGCGGTGCGCGGGGTCCATATTGGCTTGGATTTTGAAGACCACGCCGCTGAACTTGGATTCCACAGGTTCGACCACGCGCTGCATGGCGGGTTTGGCGCCGGGGGGTGGGGCCAAATCGACCAGCGCGTCCAGCACCTCGCGCACGCCAAAGTTGTTGATGGCCGAGCCGAACAGCATGGGCGTTTGACGTCCCGCCAAGAACTCGGCCTCATCAAACGCGGGCGATGCGCCTTCGACCAGCTCCATTTCGTCTTTGGCTTGGCTCCATTCCGCGCCAAAACGGGTGGCCGATTCGGGGTTGTCCAGCCCGGTCAGCACGTCTTCGTCTCCGCCGCGACGGTCTTCGCCGGCGGCAAACACACGCATCTGGTCGGTGCGTCGGTCGTACACGCCGTGGAAGGTTTTGCCCATGCCCACGGGCCACGTAAACGGCACGACGGTCATGCCCAGCTC
>DLPA01000039.1:5240-8500 GCA_002479815.1 bacterium UBA7470
TCCAAAGGCGCTTGCACCTCGCGGTCCATTTTGTTGACGAAGGTGAGGATGGGCGTGTTGCGGGCGCGGCACACTTGCAGCAGGCGGCGGGTTTGCGGCTCCACGCCGTTGGCTGCGTCAATCACCATCAGCGCGGCATCGACGGCGGTCAAGACGCGGTAGGTGTCTTCCGAAAAGTCTTGGTGGCCGGGCGTATCGAGCAAGTTGATGACGCAGTCGCGGTACTCCATTTGCATCACGCTGGACGCGACCGAGATGCCGCGTTGCTTTTCAATTTCCATCCAGTCGGACGTGGCATGGCGGGCGGCCTTACGCGCCTTGACCGATCCGGCGATGTTGATGGCCCCCGAAAACAACAGCAGTTTCTCGGTGAGCGTGGTTTTCCCCGCGTCGGGGTGGGAGATGATGGCAAACGTGCGGCGACGGCGCACTTCAGATTGGATATCAGACATGGGGGGCGATTATCTTATGTTCGCCCAGCGGGGTGCTGAAGAAGTGTGATACGAATGGCTGTACACCATACGATCTTAAAAAGAAAAGTAAAAAAAGTGAGCTGCTCACGCAATAAATACGAGTACCGTGGCTTTTTTGATGCTTAAAAATGAGATTAAAAAGCTTGAAAAACAGAAAAATTCTATTTTTCAGGCCTACCCATCGGGATTGTTCCGTCTGACAGGGCAATTTTCAGATAAAAATGGCTCTTTTTAAGATTGAAATCTGTCGTGCGTACTGATTTAATTGCGTAAGCAGCTCACTTTTTTTGCTATCTTTTTACATCACTGCTGCCCGGGTCCAGCGTTGTCGATACGCGCCATTCGGATCGTGTGCTTCGGCTTGTTTTTGCAAGTTAAAACGACGACCCCCTCTGGGATCGGTGCCCACGCCAGCCATGTAGGCCCAGTTGCCTTGGTTGCTGTAAGGATCAAAGTCGATCAGTGCGTGCTCGAACCAAGCCGCACCTGTACGCCAATCGCCCCGCAGCTCGTGAAGCCAGGCACTGGCGACGATTTGGCGCATTCTGTTCGACAACCAGCCTGTCTGACCCAACTCCCGCATCCCGGCATCCACCAAGTCGATGCCGGTTTCTCCGTGTCGCCAGCGTTCAAAGGCAGCAGGACGGTGCGGCGGTAAGGCGTGGGTGTTGTCTTGACGCAGCCCTTGTGGGCGGTACAGCAAGCGGCCATGCTTACAGAGCATCCAGCGAAAGTGGTCTCGCCACAGCAACTCAAACCAGAGCCAATACGTGCTTTCGGTTGCACCGCGCTCGGCTTCGCATTCGCGCACCGCCTGCATGGCCTGGCGGGCAGACAACGCGCCCGTTGCAAGCCACGGCGACCAGCGGCTGGAGCTGTCTTGCCCCATCAAGTGGTTGCGGGTGCTTTTGTAGGTGTAGGGTAGGCCTCGGGTGCAGTAGCTTTGCAGGTGCGCCAAGGCACTGGCTTCCCCCCCGTCGCCCACCACCAAGCGCGCTGTAGGTGTATGTGGCATGGGAAGGTTCAAGCGCGATGGCGGTGTCGGCCAGTGCGGTGGTGTCGCCAACGGCGGACTCTCTCGGCAAGAAGCCGCTTCCAGTTGCCGACGAAACGTGGTGAAGGTGTCGGGCACTTGGGACAAAGGCATGGGCAAGGACTCGGGCGCATACAGCGTCGATTGCCACACGGTGGTGACACGCACGCCAGCCTGACGGAGTGCGGTGATCGTCGCTTGCTCTTCTGGTGCTGCAATGTCTTCGCACACCAATTCGCTGGCTTGAAGTTGTCGCATCGCATCTGACAAGGTAGGCACAGGATGCGCGTCGTCGCATACCCACAGATCAGCCCCCAAGCGACGCAAGGCGTGTGCAAGTGCGGCGATGCCTTGTTGTCTGAAACTGCGACGGTGTGCGCCTTGGCGAGCAAAGCCCCAAGCGGTCGTGGCTTGGGTTTGGGCACTGTCGTCCAGCACGACTGGTAAAAGCCATGTGTGGCGCGCGCGTGCCACTGCAATGGCATGGCACAGGGCAGGCGCATCATGAAGACGCAAATCGTTGCGGAACCAGAACAACACGCCACCGGCGGGCCAATCGCTGGGCCAAGCTGGGTGTGCGTTCATAGCGAGGCCCTATGCGACGCATCAGCCACCTTGGGTGAGGGAGTGCCTTGTCTTCGACAGCGTTCAGAACAGTACTTCACCGCCTCCCAGTTGTTGATCCATTTTTTTCGCCAAGTGAATGGCAGGCCACAGCAAACGCAAATTTTTTGCGGAAGGTCTTGTTTTTTTCGCATCGCTCAACCAAAAAGCAATTGGGAATCAAAACAATACACTGTTTGGGTATTTGTGTGGGGTTGAAGGACTTTTAGCACGCGTCAGGCATGCCTGTTGACGGTGGTGCTGGGTCGTCAGCAAGCTGGGTGCAGGGCACGCGGTGCTCAATGGATGCGGATCAGGTGGTCAAAGGCAGAGAGCGCTGCTTTCGCTCCATCGCCTGCGGCGATGACGATTTGCTTGTAGGGCACGGTGGTGCAGTCGCCTGCCGCAAACACGCCCGCCACGCTGGTGTGGCCTTTGGCATCGACTTCGATTTCACCAAAGCGGCTCAAATTCAGCGTGCCTTTGAGCCATTCGGTGTTGGGCACCAAGCCGATTTGCACGAACACGCCTTCTAAGGCCACCGAATGTTCTTGGCCGCTGGTGCGATCTTTGTAGCGCAGACCGTTGACTTTGCTGCCATCGCCCGTGATTTCTGTGGTTTGGGCGCTGACGTGGATGCTGACGTTGGGCAAGCTTTTGAGCTTGTTCACCAAGACCGCATCGGCTTTGAGTTGGTCGGCAAACTCCACCAGCGTGACGTGTTGCACGATGCCCGCCAAGTCGATGGCGGCCTCCACGCCCGAATTGCCACCGCCAATCACCGCCACCCGTTTGCCTTTGAACAGTGGGCCGTCGCAATGGGGGCAGTAGGCCACGCCTTTGTTGCGGTACTCAGACTCGCCGGGGACGTTGACATTGCGCCAGCGTGCGCCTGTGCTCAAAATCACGCTGCGACTTTTGAGGATGCCACCATTCGCCAAGTGCACTTCAATCAAGCCCCCAGTGGTTGGAGCGGGCACGATTTTTTGCGCCGTTTGCAGGTTCATGATCTCCACCCCGTAGTGGCGCACTTGGGCTTCTAAGGCGGCGGCGAATTTGGGGCCGTCGGTTTCCAGCACGGAAATGTAGTTTTCAATCGCCATCGTGTCGTTGACTTGACCGCCAAAACGCTCGGCAGCGACACCGACACG
>DLPA01000065.1 GCA_002479815.1 bacterium UBA7470
TGGACCAACTGCTGTCGTTGAAACCGACCGTATTCCAAGCGGGATTGGCGGTCGGATTGGAGATGGTCCATTTCCAGGTGCCGTCTGAGCCAAACACCGTGCCATCCTTCAACTTGATCTCTGCCTGCATGGAGGCAATACCACCCGCGTCATAGGCGGCCACAGCAAACACGTTGGTGCCGTTCACCGCAGAGGTCGGCAAGGTGTACTTTCTCGGAGACCCCCAATCACCGCTTGACCCCAGCACGGTGCCATTCAGATAAGCTGTAAAGCCGTTGTCAGCCGTGAGTTGGATGTAATCCAAAGCCATGGCCGGTCGGCCAATGTGAATATCGTAAGGGCTCGATCCGGTTTGCAATCCTCTGGCCGATACATCCCCGAGCACATAGATGGCACCCGTCTGGTTGACGGTGCCCAAGCCCAAAACACCGACATCCGAAAGCGCCGCATTGAGGGTGGTGGTGCCCGATCCGCTATTGAAGGTCACATTGGTGCCGTGACCGGTAACTGCGTTCAAAGCGTTGGTGCCGACGGTGATGGCGCCACTGTTTGTGGTCAGCGTCCGCGTCCCCGTGCCACCCAATGTGACATCACTGGCCAGGCTGATGGCCCCTGATCCCGTCGTGATGTCTCCGGCTGTCCACATCAACGGCTTAGCAAAGGTAAAACCTGCATCCGTTGAAGCCGCTGCATTCAAGTCATGCGCCAAGGTGGTACCACCTGCAGCCGCAAAAATCACCGGATCCTTGAAAGTCACCACCCCTTGTGTTTCGATACCACCTGTCCCGGTGGTATGCCCCAAAGTGATCGATGCCAACCCGTCACTTAAACGCCCCAGCTCTGCGGCATCCAGGTTCAGCCCGGTCTCCAGCGGTGTACTGCCACCCAAATACATCTGGCGCGATAGCGTGGTCGGACGAAGCGTCAATGCACCTGTGCCCCCCAAGCTACTGCCCCAATCGATCTCATCGCCCGACAAAACACGGTCACCGCCGCCCAATGTGACCGCCCCGGTGTAGCGCTGTGCGCCCAAGGTGGTGACGTTGGCCGACAAGTCACTGGTGGTCGAGACCGACAATGAAGCCGCAGAAATGATTGCAGCGTTCAAATCCAAAGCGCCTGTGATGGCCACGGCACCCAAGCCCTGACCCCCCCCGACGACACCGTCAAACTGGACTTCACTGGTCCCCACATTCAAGTTCAACGCCCTGTTTTGATAGGCCTCGCTGTTGACCGTGTTGCCAAAAGTGATCTGGCTGTTTGCCGTCGCCAAACTGCGATCGCCGCCGCTCAGCGTCACAGCCCCCTGATAAGTTTGCACACCGCTGGTGTTGACGTTGGCAGCCAAATTGCTGGACCCCGTGACGGTCAAGCTGCCCAATGCGGTGGTTCCTCCGATAGAACCATGGATATCCGCGTTGCCACTGATCGTCAGGTCATGAGCGCCATTGACAGTCGAGTGGGTGTGGACTGTGTTGCCCGACAAGGTCGTGTTGGCCGCCAGGGTCACAGCGCCCAGATAAGTCTGCTCTGCGCTGGTGGCCACCTGGTTGGCCAACGTCGATGCTCCACTGACCGTCAAACTCGACGCACCCGCCGAGCGGGTGATGCTGCTGCCAGGCGCCATCGTCAGGCTGGCCACGGTTTGCGTGGTTTGCAAGTCCCAGACCGAGGTGCCGCCAAGCATCACATGGGTGTTGCTGTTGAGCGCACCGGTCAACTTCAAAGTGCCCGCAGACACCGTGGTCGTCCCAGTGTATGTGTTGTTGCCCGACAGGCTCAGCTGACCTGCGCCCAGCTTGATGAGTGAACCGCCTGTGCTGCTGAGGTTGGCGGCCAGATTGACATCGCGTCCGTTGGTATCCAAGCGCCAGGTCTGCGCGCCGGCGGTGCTGAAGCGGGTCGAATAATCTGTGGCATTGGCGGCAGAAAATTGCAGCGTACCGCCCCCAAAACCAATGGTGCCACTGCTACCCAACGCATTGGCTGAACCCAACGCGAGTGTTCCGGCATTGATCTGGGTTCCGCCCGAGTAACTGTTGACGCCACTCAAACTCAGTGCACCGTTACCGACCTTGATCAACCGACCTGCACCACTGATGTTTCCACTCAGGGTCATGTACAAACCAGCATCAATGGTGGAGTCGGCGCTGAGGCTGATGGCACCGCTCCAACTTTCACCAAAGCCGTTCGTGCCGCGCAAAGTGCCGCCACCCAGCACGAGTGCGTTGGCCAGGTTGCTCCTGTCGGTCCACAACGTTGCACCTGAGCCCACTGTGATGGCACCGCTGCCAAACGCGGTTCGACTGCCGCTGGCAGCGCCACCGAAGAGTGTTCCTGCGGACACCGTGGTACCACCGCCGTAGGCATTGTTGCCGTAGAGATTGAGTTGACCCGCGCCCGTTTTGGTCCAACCGCCAGTGCCGCTGATGGCGCCGGTCATCGTCATGCCATACCCCACGTTCACCGTGGATGCTGCCAGCAGCGTGACATTGCCACCCCAGGTTTCACCCGAGCTGTTGGTGCCTTGCAAGGTGCCGCCAGACAGCACCAGATCGTTGACCAGGGTGCTTCGGTCGGTGCGCAAAATGGCGCCAGAACCCACCGTGATGGCACCGCTGCCAAAAGCTGTTCGGGCACCACTGCTGGGTCCCCCAAAGAGGGTACCGCCGGACACAGTGGTACCACCACTGTAGGTGTTGGCCGCCCCCAATTTGACAGTACCTCCAGTGGCATTGATCGACAAAGCGCCTGTGCCACTGATGAGACCGGCCAACGTGAGATCGGCTGGGTTGAGGGTCAGTGTGCCCCCACTGGTGAACGTGTGAACGGTGTACCCTTCGGCCGTACCGGCTCCAATGGTCACAGTGCCACCCGTTCCGGAAGCCGCGCCCTTGTAGCGCGCCACCACAACACCTGCAGCCCCTGTGCCAGCGGGAGATCCCTGCGGCTCTGCACCACCACCGCCCGAACCTGTGTTGGCCACAGCGTTCTGACCGGGTTGGCGATCACCTGTGGCACCGGCGCCACCCACCCCAGACCCACCAGCCCCGCCTGGTGTGCCAGCCGTTGGTGTATTGGCACCACCACCGCCGCCGCCGGCGTAATACTTGACTTCGCCCGTGATGTCTGAGGCCTTGCCCAAACCACCATCACCACCACGACCGAAACCATCGTCGGCAACCGTGGCCTGGCCACCGGCACCGCCAGCACCACCGCCACCACCGCCCGCGCCGTACGAGGGGCGATTGGAGATGCCACCGCTGAATCCCTGCCCCGCCATGCCCGTGGCCGGCGTGGCCGATGCCGCGTCATAACCCCCACCACCGCCAGATGCACCACTTTTGCCTGAGCCCCCGCCGCCACCGCCCCCACCGCCGCCTGCGGCGGTTTGACCGAACGCGACAGAGGCTGCGCCGTTGCTGCCAGCCGATGTGCCGCCAGCGCCCACGGTGATGGCGTAACTGACGTCTGTCAAAGCCGTGGTACCGGTCAGAAAGCCACCGGCCCCGCCACCCCCACTGGCACCAGCGCCACCACCGCCAACGATCAGATACTCCACATCCCGATCAAACGCCAAGGCTGCCGCACCGTTGAGCACAACGGCGTTGTCCAACTGCGTGACCGCGCGTCCAATTTTCAAGGCAGCCGTACCGATGGTCAAAGCCCCCGTGCCCAAGGCGGTATTGGTGTAAAGGCCCAAGGTACCCGCGTTCAGCATCGTGCCGCCTGTGTACGTGTTGGTCCCCAGCAGAGACAACGCCCCCGCACCGCCCTTGACGAGTGACAGTGGGGAGGCCCCGTCACTGATGACACCTTGAACAACGCCGGCGCCATCATGCTGCAAGGTGACTGCACCTGTTCCTTGAATGGTCTTGGCACTCAATGTGCCAGCTGACTGCAGTGTCAAGGCCGCTGTGGCGTTGAGGCCGGCCTTGAAATTGAGCGCGGCCGTCGAAGTGTTCACAGATGCGGCTTGTGACAAACCAATCTCGCTGATTTGCACCATGGTCGGCAGACGCACGGTATCAAACACCAAACGGTAGTAGCGGTACGGCGTGTTGTTGTCAAAGACCAAAGATGTATCTGTATAAGCCGCCATGCGCGCATCTGGCGGAGCCAAAACACCACTGCCCAGCTTGACGGCGTTAGGCAACCCTCCCAGGTTGCTGCCACTCAAGGCTGTGAATGCGGTATTTGAGCCATACAGCGTGTAACTGGTGGGATCGCGGTCGCGGCAGCATTCATCGGGGCCGGAAGTCAGGTGAACCCGACTGACCACACGTGCCGTCCCCAAATCCATCAACACGTCAGAGCCAGCACCCTTGAAATTGAGGTATTTGCTCGAAAGGTTGCCATCAAACGCAAACTGTGCGGCCTCGTTGCCAGGAGAGGAGCCGTCAGAAATGGCAAAGCTGCTGACAGGCAAGCCCGTGGTCCAATTGGCCGACGCAGGCACCACCACACCCAAAGCCTGCAGCTTGACCGCTGCAGTGGTCACCACGTCATCGTTGTACGACTGGGTGCCGGTGGTTGTGATATCAGCACCCAGCAACGTCCGACCACCGACATCGGTGGTGACACTGCTCAAAGGCGTATTGGCACCAACAGGCGCGTTGAAAGCCACATCGCCCTGACTTTTGACCTGCAGCACATGAGGACCATCTACCGCGCCTGAAAAACTCAGCATGCCCGAGTTCGTGGTGCCCACAGTGGTGTCGGACCTCAGCGTCACCGCACCACCGGCTGTGGCGCCAAGGGTGCTGCTGTTGATCAAGGCCCCTGCGCCAGCCACGCCCTGTCCGTTCAAACTGAGCGGGTTGGCCAGATTTTGACCCGCCAAATCCAATGTTGCGCCGTTAGCCACCGTCACGCCTGCGACGCCCAAAGGCCCCTGGGTGCTCGTCCCGCTCGACGATGCCCCCACCTGCAAGGTGCCAGCTGCCACCGTGGTGCCGCCCGAGTACGTACTGGCCCCAGACAGTGACAAAGTCCCCACACCCGTTTTGGTCAGACTGGCTCCTGTGCCACTGATGACGCCCGCATAGATGCTGTTGCCACCTTGGTTGATGGTCACACTTTGCTGGCTGCCATCCAAACGGATCGCGCCCGTGCCGCTCAAGCCGACAGCGGCATTGACGATCAAGTGACCGCTGCCAGCGCCTATGTCAGCGTTCAGGTTGACACCGCCTTGCGCATCGAGCGTGAGCGTGGTGGGCGCACTCCAACTCACGGCCTCTTGTACGTTGACATTGCCCGCCGTGCCGCTGTTGCCACCCGTGTTCAAAATGGTGATGTTGCCGCTGTCGAGCTGACTCCCCAGAAGCGCCCCTGAAATATTGCCATCTGCAGCGATGTTGAAATCCACGGGATCGATCAACCAGGTGCCGTGCTGCCCCTCGGCGGCAAGACTGGTGACACGGGCCTGAGGGCCAACGACCACCCGGGCCGCAGAGGTCTCGATGAATCCACCGGACCCACCTTCGGGTGCCGAGGCGTCGAGCTGGCCCGTCAAGTGCACCGCCCCTTGGTCCATATCACCGAGCAAAACAATGCGGCCATCACGCTCTTGCAAGGTGCGCGCGCGCACAACCCCTTCGTTGTTGACCACGCCTGAGAGCAGTGCATCGGCTCCCTTGGCCGTGAGCAAAACACTGCCGCCATCGGCCTGAATGAATCCTTTGTTTTCAACCAGGGCCTCCACAGCCCCTTGGTCAACACTGACCTTCAGCAGACCTGATTTCGCCACGTTGAAACTGACTTTTTGCCCTGCAGCAAGCACCACCTGCCCGCGATCAGATTGCAAATGGCCCGTGTTGCTCACGCGCGGCGCCAACAGCGCGATCAATCCACCGTCGGTTTGCACATGCCCGTGGTTGATGACAGCACCCGCATTGGCATGGCCAGCGAAACGCCACCGATCGGCCAGGAAATCATCAGAAGCCAAATCAAGCGAACTGGCGACCAGCCCAGCCACGTTGACCTGAGCGCCTCGTCCGAAAACGATGCCCGAAGGGTTGACCAAGAACACTTGGCCATTGGCCGAAAGTCGACCTTCAATCTGGCTGGCCACACCGCTTTGAACACGATTGAGCGCCACACTGGTGTTGTTGGGCTGCAAGAAGCTCACACTGGCGTCACGACCAATGTCAAAGCTGCTCCAGTTCAAGACAGCTTTGTCACTGCTTTGCCGAACCAACAGGGATTGGACCGCCCGCTCGATGGTCGCCGCCCCACTGCTCAACTGCACCTGACCAGGCAACTGTGTGGGCGCCAAGCTTTGTGCTTGTACGGCACATGCGATGGCACCCGCCAACAACGCACCGGCCATGCCGCGTGCCAGACGACGACCACGGCTCTTGCCACGACCAGCAGCCGTTTCAGGCACAACCACAACGGATGCGCTCAGTTCGCTCCAAACCAGTCGGTAAGCGTGGTTCATGAGGGCAGCGTCAACACGCTCAGAACTCCACGTTCAAAGCCAGCAACACCCGGCTGCGGCTGGCCTTGCCGTCGCTGTACAAGCCATCTGCACTGCGGCCTGGATTGCTGCCCAACGTGCGCGCCCAGGTCAAGGCCAAATTCCATTGACCCGGCTCGACCAGACTCAATCCCAGACCCGCACCACTGAGGCTGTAGCGGTTCAACCCTGTAGCACTGTCAATCACTTGATCACCCGACTGGTGCACCCGAATTCGCCCCCAATCATAAAAAGCAGACAACTCCAGACGTTGGCTTGATGTGGGCCAAGCCCACTGCCGACTGACCGTCAAGCTGACCACAGCACCGCTGTCCCCCGCACCTTCACCACCGGGGTAGGCACGGATGCCAGCATTGCCGCCCAATGAAAACTTCTCGGAGGATTCCAAGTTGCGTGCCGCTTGCTGACCGTTGATAGACCACTGCGCTGTCCAATTCAGA
Organism: bacterium UBA7470; assembly: GCA_002479815.1. Lineage (GTDB taxonomy): Bacteria > Pseudomonadota > Gammaproteobacteria > Burkholderiales > Burkholderiaceae_C > UBA2334. The sequence continues at coordinate 6,922 of DLPA01000065.1, forward strand.
CCCAAGGGCTGAACGCGTTTGAAGGAGTAAAGCCACTTGTGGTACAGCCCATGGGTGCGAGGGCCACTTTGGTCCTGCGCCAAAACATCGGGCAAACGAGACAGGTCCATATCACCACGGTCAACCCCAAGCGACCAATCGTTCAACCCGCCGCCCCAAAGCTCATCACTGATTTGCCCGTTCAACCCCAGCGACATCACCTGGACCACCTTGTCACCCAAGCGTTCGCCCTGCGCGGAATCAATGAAAGCTTTGCGATCAAGCCCCACACGCGCTCGAAGTTTGTAAGACGGCGTCAAAACCACGGGATAGCTGGCACTGAGCCCCGTCATCAAGGCCCTGCCTTGAAGACCCAGGTCGGCCATGTCGCCCCCCACCCGGTAACGCAAAGTGGTCAGCGATCCCCCCAGCTTCAAACCGCTGTGCCCTACGGGCACTGAGAGCTGGGTCGTCAGCATCGCAATCCCTGTGCTCTTCACAGCGTTGAACAGCGCAGAATCTCCCAACCCCAAAGGGCTGTTCAGCATGAGCAAACCTGTGGCACGCTCGACACCGGTATAGGGTCCACCAAAATTGTCCAAGGTGACTCCCCCGCCAACCAGCGGGGCTTCCTGCGCATCGATGGTCAATCGGGAACTGCCTGGTTGTGCGCCACGCTCCAAAGACGCCGTGGCTGTAACGCCACTCAATTCAGCCGCACGCAACAACCCTTCTTCCATCTGTTGGGCATTGAGCACTCCCTGCTGCGCCTGCATGGGCGCAGTCACCATGGCGCGAACTCGCTCTGCGCCCACACGTTGCCCACCTTTGACCTGCACACCCGCCAAGCCCCCCTCAAGCACACCGGGCATCAACCGGACCTCGATATCGCCCGCCGTGACGTCCTGAGGCGGCAAATACGCTTGCGCCAGCAGCCAGCCGCGCGATTTGAGTGCGCTGTTGAGCTGATCGATCAAGGCCATGAGGTCTGCCATGCTCAGGTTCTGACCCAAGATGGATTGCACCCAACGGGCCAAATCGTCTTCGGGCGCCCAGCCTTGCCCCCCCACAAACCGAATGTTTCGCACCTGAACGCGCACGCCGTTATCAGCCAGAGGAATTGACTTGCGCTCAGGCGTCACGATAGATGGGGAAGTGCTCTTGGGCGTTGCCTGAGGAATGGCCGCCTCTTGCTGCCGCAAAATACTGGAAGCCGAAGGCGCAGTCTGAGCCTGACACGTCAAAGCAAACAAGCCGGTCAACAAACCAGACGCAACAGGCCTGAACCAATGCCGATGCCGTTGATTCGGAGCAGAGACTTTCAGATTAAAAAGTCTCAAGGGCTCAGCCAACGCTGCCGCATCAGCAAATGCAAAGAAACATCCGTGAGGACACGTTTTTGACAACACCCACCGCGCTTGCAAGGACCGTTTTTGGCTCATCATTTCTATAATTTGGTGATTTCCCGAAGCTGATATTTCGCGCCAACGATCAGATATCCATAAGAGATTCCGTCCAAGGCATGAGCAAGCTTTGAAACAGCCATCTCAAAACAAAAGCCGACAGAAAAGAGAATTTGTCAGTAATGACAATTTTAGGATTCGGGCTCCACCCCCCCCTATTCCCAGCGGCACCCGAGACAATCCCCGCCGCACTTTGTTCAGCTCAGCGAGCAAGGCTGTCGGAAAAGTGGGATGCGGAGCGTGACGCCCTGAAAAGCCCCACACCCAAGCGCTGTGTTGAGGCGAAATGCACAAGCACCTCCGACAGCATGAACACGGCAGGTACGACTCAGCGGTACGTGTCTGCCGCCTCAATTTGAGCACTGAGGAACAGCTCCAAATCGTGCAAATCCAGCTGGCGAACAGCTTCAAGCACATGTTCTGCAAAGGAGCAACACTCGGGTTGAGCCCCCCTCAGCTTGGCGACCCACTCTTCAATCGCCGTGATTTGACCCAGTTCCACCAATTTGGCCAATTCGCGCAGATGGTGCACATCAGGCACGGTCATCACGGATGAAGTCTGTGCCTGGGTCTCCCCCGTCACAGTGGCCCCCTGCGCATGATGCACGACCTGCTCAGTCCAGCGCAGGTCCAGGATGTCTCCCATATGGGCCAGCAACTGCGCGTGGTCAATCGGGCGCAAAAATTCAGCAGCAAAGCGCAAGCGGGCATTCCAGTGCGGCGGGGGACTGGGCGGAGCAGCAGAAATCATCACCACAGGCACATGAGGCATGAACGCAGCCACTTGCTCCAACACCAGCCAGCCGTCCCCATCCGGCATGTACTGATCGGTCAGCACCATGTCCAAAGGAGGTTGCTGCGCCAGCAAGGCCGCTGCTTGACGTCCACTGGCCATCTGAAGCACTTCAAAACCCAAACTTTCGAGTAACTGACACAGAACCGTACGCCCCACGGCTTCGTCATCGACCACCAGGATCGTACGCCGAGGCCCCAGATAACCTGCCGCGTCAAATCCATCCAAACGCTCGTCCGCAGCGGTTTGCGGGTTAGACAAGCTTTGCACAGGGACATCAAATGTGAATTGGGCCCCAAGTTGTGGAGCACTGCGGACCCAAAGACGCCCCCCCATCAACTCCACCAACTGGCGCGCAATCGCCAACCCCAATCCGGCGCCTTTACCACCGTAGTTGGCCTTGCTTTCAGTCCTTTCAAAGGGCCGAAAAATCCGCTCTTGCTCCTCAACAGAAATACCCTCTCCCGTATCGCTGACGGTGAATTCAAGTTGCATGTCCGAACCGGCTTTGGGGCCAGGACACGCACTCACCGTCAACGTGATTTTTCCATCACTGGTATGTCTCGCCGCATTGGCCAAAAGATTGCTCAACACCTGGCGCAGACGCTCGGCATCGGCAGACACAGTGAGCGATTGCAAAATCTGCTGCTGGCCCGTGAACACCAGTTCAAAGGTGTTGTTGCGCTGCACAGCCAATACGCGGGCCATGCGTTCGATACCCCGCAAAAAAGTGGCCAATCTCAACGGGGCGGGTTCGATTTTGAGCATGCCAGCTGCGCCTCGGGCATAGTCAAGGATGTGATCGATGATGCGCAGCAACACACGCCCGCTGTCAAAAATGCTGTTCAAGCCACTGATCTGAGCCGGGCTGCGGGCCTCACGGGCCAGCAATTGGGCATTGCCCAGCACGATGTCCAAGGGGCTGCGCAACTCATGGCTCATTTGTGCCAAAAAACGCAATTGCGCAGCACTCTCTGCTCTGACACGTGTAATTTCTTCTTGTAACTGGCGTGTTCGATCAATCAAGCCCAACAACATCAATGGAGAACACACAAAGATGCTCAAGAAAGGAAGCATTGACAGCTTTAGTGAGAAAGGGATGAATCCTCGTATCACCAAAACACGAATGGCGGCAAATGCAAACAGACTGATGAAAGCCGTCATGATGATGCCGGCAGCACGGTCACCGTCACGCCAAGCCTTTGCACAAAGCAAGGTGGCGTATAAGCCACTCAGCATCACTGTGATGAAACGCAAGGCATCGGAACCACCGAGCTCCCAGTACCCCGTCATGATCAAGATCACTGAGGCGTAAACCGCCACACGCAACTGCACGGACAACAATGGATAGCGGTGAACCTGAGGCAAAAAAACATGCAAAAAGTGGTACATGCCCAACAACAGAACGAGGCTGCCCACATCACTGACCACCGAAGTCATGGGCCACTGCTCGGGCCAGAAAAATCGCTGAAACGTACCGCTGGTCACCCCGATGACCAAAAACTGTCCGAGCTGTCCAAAGGCAAAAAAACCATAGGCAACTTGCCGAGTCAACATCAGCATCATCAGGGAGAAAACGAAAATCAACCCCATGCCCCCAATGCCCAGACTCACCCAGAACTGACGCAACTGTTGCTCATTGCGAAACGCATCGGGTTGCCACATTTCGGTGTACAAACTGATGACCGAAACCGAAGACAGGCGCGCCCAGGCAATTTGTTGTTCATGGGCGTCCAGCTCAACCGGCAACACACCATAGGTGCGCTCGATGGCACCACGCTCAGACATGGGTGTGCTGTAACCAATGTGGCGCTCCACCCACCCCGCAGGTCGAGGCAAGGTCAGACTGATCTGCGCCATTTGAGGGTGCCCCACCTCTAGCCAGCGCTCCACACGCTCAGACGAACCGTTGTGCAAAGACAGACGTAACCAAAATGCGCGGTCATCCCACCCTCGAATGACGTTTGACCTGTCCAGCCGCTGCCAATCGCAGCCAGACTCGCGCACGACCTCCAGCGTAAGTTCGGCTGCTGTGGCACACCATTGCACCTCCAAAGTCACGGGATCCTTGGGTTTTTCAGGGGCCAATTGAGCGGACTGCATCCGCAGCATGAGAACCGAAAAAACCACCAAAGCCGCCAAGATCAATCCGGTCGGC
>DLPA01000090.1:0-4527 GCA_002479815.1 bacterium UBA7470
AAAACCATAGTAAAAAAAGTGAGCTGCTTACGCAAGAAATGCGGGCAAGATGGCTGATTTTGATGTTAAAAAAGTTTGTTTTTCTTCAAAAACCTCAAAAAACAAGGTTCCAAACCCTGTGGTGGCCTGAAAAAAGGCGCTGGAAGGCCTTTTTTTTGATTTTTTGGGCTATTTTTAAGCATCAAAACAGCCAAATCACCCGTATTACTTGCGTAAGCAGCTCACATTTTTTACTATTGTTTTTTATTTGTGATCGCTTGATGGCGCTTAGGCGTGTGTGACCCACTCGCGGTACTGGTGTTCGTCGAGGTGAGGCAAGGTATTAAACGAGACCAAGCGGGTTTTGCGGGGGGTATAGATCAGCTCGGTCAGCGCCGTGTTGCGGAGCTGCATGTTCAGTTCGATCGTGCTTTCGGGCGGACAGGACAGCAAATGGCCCACCAGCGTCGCAATCGGCCCGCCACTAGAAACAATCAAGACATGGCCTTGGTGGTGTTGGCGGATGTGGGCCAAGGCGCTGGTGATGCCCGCCACAAACGCCCCGTAGTCGGGCATGCCTTGCGGGCTGATCGTGCCCGCCATCCACTGCGCGAGCGCATCGCGCAAGCGTTGAAAGTGCTGTTTATAGCCCTGAGGGGTGTGGGGTGAGGCCAGCGCCGCGCACGGGGGCAAGGCTGCCAGCAAAGCGGCGCTGTCGTACTCGTTCAAGCCGGGCCAGACCAAGGGCTGATGCGTCCAGCCCGCGCCTTGGGCGATGCCGGCCCATGTTTGAGCGTGTCGGTGCAAGCTGCCGGTCAACACGGCTTCGAGCTCCCAGCCCCACGCCTCGCTGCGCTGGCGCAAGTACGCGCCTAGGCGCACGCTCTGTTGTTCACCTAAAGGGCTGAGTTGATCGTAGTTATCGGCCCCAAAAGAGGCCTGACCATGACGGATGAGGTGGATGTGTCCCATGCCGTCATTGAAAACAAAAAACGACGCGCGCTTTGTCCCTTGCGTGACCCGTTCGCCCCCCAGCGGGGCAGGCCAGCACCCGCTTCATCACCAACGGGCGCGCATTTGGTCGTAGGCGTAGTCGCCAAACTGTTGGTTCAGGGCGGGGGTGGTGTGGATCAAGTCGGCGAACACATACCGCGCGGCGGTCGCACCCGCCACCAAGGTGCTGGGCGTACACGTCAATGCACTAGGCGTGGTACACACCGTGTCTTTCACATTGGAAAAGCCATAATTAGAAGCGCCCGTAGAGACGCTGCGGTTCACGACGAATGCCTGATCGACATACAGCAAGTGTTGACCCAAATTGACCGCTTCGGTTTTAAAAGCATCGTTCATTTTGAGCGACAAGGCCGACAACAAGCCTTTTTGATCGGCTGTGACCGCCCAGGGCGACGTGCCCAAGTCGTACACACCAGCCACGACCACGTATTTGGCACCGGCCGCGATGAGACGTTTGACCTCGCTGGCGTATTTCCGACCCGCCGCATCGGCCTGATTCAAGGCCGAAACTTCAGACAACGTGCCCGCTTTGACCGCCGCCGCAGGTGCGAGCACCTCGGTCATGGGCAAATTCATCAACACCACATCGTTTGTGCCCAGTTTTTGCACTGCTAAAAAACGGTCAATTTGCGTGCTGACCGTCACCGCCGGTGCTTGATCGACGGCATGGCCTTGGGCATAGCCCAATCCGCCCGCCGACTGCGCCGTGATGGTTTTGCCATAACGCCCCGCCAGCTTATCGGCCCATGTGTTGACCGTGCCGTCGTTGACGGTGTAGCGACCCGTGGTTTGTCCCACATCGCTGGCCCCATCGCCAAACGCAATGAAACGATCCGGCGTGATGGCGCTGACCACATCGCCTGAACCACACGCGCTCAAACCAAGCGCCAACGCGGCTGTCATGCCCAGTGCAGATGCCATGCGCATCCATGAACGACGACCAGAAACAACAGGGGAAGATAAAGACATGAGTTTTTCTCTGCAATGAACAACAAACAAATAAGGGCGCTATCGTAGCGTTTCAACCAAGTCCTTGGCGATGAGGGCAGGCAGATCAAGCGGCGGCGCGTTGCAAACGATCGCGCACGCCGTCCCACACAGGGCCAGCAGGGGGGGTTTGCACCCAAATCAGGGACACGCCCTGCGCGTCAAATTCGCGCAACAAGGCAAACAATTCTTGGGCACACACGTCGGCCTCTAAAGGCTGCGTGCGCCACAGCACAGGGCTGCGTTTGGCTTGGGCCGCTGCTGGAGCGGGTATCGCGGCATACACGGCAATGCGCGGGGGGCCTGGCGGGTGGGTGGCCGCCAGCACCATCTTCACCGCCGCCTCCAAAGCCTTGGCCTCCATCAAGCGCACTTGGGCACTGGGCGCGTAGTGTGAGGCGAGTGTGCCCGAGGCTTTCGGGGCCGCTTGCAGTGCCTTGGGCGCATCCTCAGGCGCGTACACCCGTTGACCACAGGCGGCCTCCAGCTCAGGCACGGTGAGGATGCCCGGACGCAACAGCACCGGCACGCCACGGCTGGCATCGACGATGGTGGACTCAATGCCCACCGCACACGCGCCCCCGTCCAGCACCAGCAAGGCCTCGTCGGACAGCGCCGCAAATTCGTCGAGTACGTGCGCTGCCGTGGTGGGACTGACACGCCCAAAGCGATTGGCACTGGGAGCTGCCACGCCATACACCCCCAAGGCCAAGGCCGCTTGCAAAACGGCTTGCGCGACCGGATGCGAGGGGCAGCGCAAGCCCACCGTGGACTGCCCCCCCGCCGCGACTTCGGCATGGCCTGTGCGACGCGGCAAGATCAGCGTCAAGGGGCCGGGCCAAAACGCCTGCATCAAGGCCTGTGCAAAGTCGGGGATGCGGCCTTCGGTGTGATGGGCGATGCCCTCACGCCAGTCGGGAGCCAAGTGGACGATCAAGGGATGATCGGCGGGGCGGCCTTTGGCGCTGAAAATCTGGCGCACCGCCTCGGCCTGATGCGCGTCCGCTGCCAAGCCGTACACGGTTTCGGTGGGCAAACCGACCAAGCCGCCCGTGGCGAGCTGCGCAGCGGCGGCTTGCACGGCGGGGTCATTCAGCTCAGGGGCAGACAGGGCCGGAGTCAACAAGCGCGGCATCGTCGGCTCAAGCCCATGTGGACAAGGGTTCCAGCCCCAACAGCGCACACGCCGCGCGTGCCGTGGCCTGCACCTCGGCGACGCTTGCGCCGGTGATGTTGAGGTGGCCCATTTTGCGACCTACCCGCGCCTCCAGCTTGCCATACAAGTGCAAATGCGTGCCCGCCAAGGCCAGCACTTGATCCCATGCGGGAGAACGCATCACCCCATCGGCTCCGAACCACACATCGCCCAACAAGTTCAGCATGAGGGTGGGGCTGTGCAAACGCGGTGTCGGCAAGGGCAGCCCCGTCATGGCGCGTACCTGCAATTCAAACTGCGATACCGAGCAGGCGTTTTGGGTGTAGTGCCCGCTGTTGTGGGGACGCGGGGCCATCTCGTTGACCACCAATGCGCCCTCGGCACTGCCATCATCGACCACAAAAAACTCCACGCACAGCACGCCCACGTAATGCAGTTGAGATGCAATCCATTGCGTGGCGGTGATGGCTTGCTGGTACAGCGGCACGTCTATCTGTGGTTCGTACACCTCGGTGACGGCCAAAATGCCGTCTCGATGCACGTTGTGCTGCACCGGAAAATGCACACACGCGCCATCGGCCCCACGCGCCACGATGACCGAGCACTCGGCCTTCAAGGGCAGCAACTTTTCTAAGACACAGGGCACGCGACCCAAACGCTCCCATGCGCTGCTCAGTTCTTCACGGTTGGATACGCGCACTTGGCCCTTGCCGTCGTAGCCCAATCGCGCCGTTTTAAGGATGCCGGGCAGCAAATCCGCTGGCGCAGCCGCCACCAGTTCGGCACTGGTGATGGCGGCGTAGGGTGCAGGAAACACCCCGCTGTGGCTGGCTGCATCGACAAACAAGGCTTTTTCTTTGATACGGTCTTGCGCCACCGCCACGCCGCTTGCGGCAGGGGCGACAGGGCGGTGTGCGCCCAAGGTGGTCAATGCGCCAGCGGGGACGTTTTCAAACTCGGTGGTGATGGCATCGCAACGCTGCATCAACTGCGCCAAGCCTTGCTCATCGTCATAGGCGGTTTGGATGTGATAGTGGCTGATGCGTCCGGCGGGGCTGGCCGGATCGGGGTCTAACACCGCCGTGAAATAGCCCATCGCTTGCGCGGCTTGGACAAACATACGTCCCAATTGACCGCCGCCCATCACGCCCAAGGTCATTTGTTGGCCTCGGTCGGACAACGCGCCGGGGAAAAGGATGTGGTGTTTCATTTTCATGTGTGGCAACCTGTTGGATTTAAGGATTCACCGAAGAAGAAACGGGCAAAGACATGGCTCGCGCCGCTGCGGTTTGCTCGGCACGGAAGGCATCGAGCTGGGCCGACAACGCGGCATCGTGACGGGCCAACATCGCCACCGCAAACAACGCGGCATTCGCTGCGCCCGCCGTGCC
>DLPA01000090.1:4629-13275 GCA_002479815.1 bacterium UBA7470
CTGTGCAAAGAATCCACCCCCTGCAAATGACGGCTCGCCACCGGCACGCCCAACACGGGCACGGTGGTTTTCGCGGCCAGCATCCCCGGCAAATGCGCTGCGCCGCCCGCCCCGGCGATGATGGCAGTCAAGCCACGCGCTTGCGCGGCTTCGGCATAGGCAAACAAATCATCGGGCATACGATGAGCCGATACCACACGGGCTTCAAACGCCACCCCAAAGCGTTGCAAGATGTCCACGGCATGCTGCATGGTGTCCCAATCGCTGGACGAACCCATGACCACGCCCACGGCAATGGCAGGCGCAGACGAGGCGGGGGAGGAGGAAGGTAAAGACATAAAGACGCGCCAGAGCAAAAGACGAGCACCAAACGGCGCTTAGACACAAAGAGGCAAGCGTCTGTGCAAGGCTTTGCACCAACACCCACACTCGATTCCGGTAAAGTTGATATTTTACGTTTCGCCACCATATCAACGGTATACCCCCCTTCGCCCACTGCCGCCCTTGGCGTGGCGGTGGGCCATTGTGATGAATCCCAAGAAAGCAGCACCCCATGATTGACGTAACCATTGCCAACTTTGATGCCGAGGTGGTTGATGCCTCCTTGACCGTTCCCGTGCTGGTGGACTTTTGGGCCCCGTGGTGCGGCCCTTGCCGCTCGCTTGGGCCTGTGCTGGAAAAGCTGGAAGGGGCTTATAACGGGCGCTTCAAACTCGTCAAAATCAATTCCGACGAGGAGCAAGAGCTGGCGGGGGCGTTCGGCATTCGCAGCATTCCCACTTGCGTGTTGATGATCGGTGGCAAGCCCGTTGATGGCTTTATGGGCGCACTGCCCGAAGGCCAAATTCGCGCTTTTTTAGACAAGCACCTGCCCGCCGAGGAAGAACAACCTGCACTGGAAGAGGAAGAAGCCGCCCTCGCCGCCTTGGACGATGGCGATGTCGCCACCGCCGTGGTCAAGCTGCAAGAAACGGTCGCTGCCGAGCCTGACAACGACGATGCCCGTTTTGATCTGGTCAAACTGCTGCTGCAACAAGGCTTTGAGGACGAAGCCAAAGTCGCCTTCGCCCCCGTCATCGCCAAAGCCGCTGGCGTGCGCCGCTTGAGCGCCTTGCAGCACTGGATGAACGCCTTGGATCAAGTCCCGCTGAACCTTGCGCCCGAGGCCATCGAAGCCGAGCTTCAAGCCCGCATCGCCACCAACCGCCGCGATTTCGTCGCCCGCTTTGGCTTAGCACAACTGCGCATGACCGAACAGCGTTGGACCGATGCGATGGACGAATTGCTAGAGATTTTGATGCGGGACAAGGCGTGGAACAACGAGCTGGCCCGCAAAACCTACATCGCCATCCTCGACCTGATCGAGCCGCCCAAGCCCAAAGTTGCCGAAGGCCAAATCCCACCCGAAGACCCCACCGTCGCCACCTACCGCCGCCGCCTCTCCAGCGTGGTGCTGAGTTGATGCTCGGTGGGCGCAGAACTTACAGCATCAACTTCAGATGATGCGCCCCGGGCGTGGGGCTGGGCTGGTAGGGGGGGATTTCGATAAAGCCGATTTCTTCGTACAAGGCCCGCGCCGCCTCCATCTCGCTCAGGGTGTCGAGCAAGACGCACGAGTAGCCGCTGATGCGGGCACTGTCCATGACGGCATACACCAACTGATGCCCTAGGCCCAAGCCCCGAAAGGCGGGGGCAACGTACAGCCGCTTCATCTCGCAGGCGTTGATGTGGTCGGTGTCAGGCAAAGGCCGATACGCCACACAGCCCGCCGGCACACCCCCCACCATCGCCAGAAACACCGCTCCATGCGGAGGCGCGTACACCTGCGCGAGCTGCTGTACCTCTCGCTCAAAGCCTTGAAAGCACAAGGGCTGTGCCACACCAGCGGCATAGTCAAGAAACAACTGCGCGACGGCCGCCCATGCTTGAGGGGTGTGGGGTTCGCTGATGTGTGCTTGGGAGTCTGAAGCGGAACGACGGGTCATAGGGCGGTAAATATACCTGCTTCACCACCGCTGCTTCAATGGGGGTTCATGCCGAGCGCGTCACCAACCATGCCACCACGCCCACGCAGCACAGCAGCACCACCAATGCCAACACCCGTGCCCCCGCATGGTCGGCACTGCTGGGCAAGGCCAGCGAGTTGGGTGCTTCTTGGTAGCCATGCAGCATGGCGGGCACGAGGTTCTTTTTCTTCACCAGTTTGTAAAACACCATCGCCCCGATGTGCAAACCCACCAGCACCCAGATGATGAGCTTGCCGTATTGCTTGTGGTAGCTGGTCGCCAGGCTGCTGGTGGCACTCGACACCCAATGCACCAAGGGGCCAGTGAAAGCGATTTCATCGTCGCTGATCAGCCCCGTGCTGACTTGGAGCAGCAAAATCAATAAGAGCGCGAACACCGAGAACGCCCCCAAAGGGTTGTGTCCGACGTGGGATTGCGCCAACTGTGCATCGCCTTTGAAGTACGCCACCAAACGGCTGGGCGTGGGGAAAAAATGCCAAAAGCGCGACCAATGCCCCCCAAGTACGCCCCAAATCAATCGAAACAACAGCAAACTCAGCACCGCGTAGCCAAGCTGCATATGGCGATCGATCCAATTGCCACCCACGCTGCCCGTGACAAACAAGGCCAGCACCAGCACCGCCAAGAGCCAATGGAACAGGCGGGTGGGCAAATCCCAGACTTTGATTTTTTGCATAAAGCATCCTTTTTTAAATTGTGTGACCGGAGTCACGGCACACCAGCGCGGTCAGAGTCCGCACACATCATGGAAGTTCATTAAACTGCACGCGCAGACCCACAGCGTTCTGCGTTTTTTACCCACTTACATTCCCCACAGGAGTTTGCATGAAAAAGTCTTTCCGTCTGATCCTTGCCGCCACGTTGGTCGCAGCGGGCGTGCCTGCCATGGCGCAATTCCAAAAACCAGAAGACGCTGTGAAATATCGGCAAGCCTCTTTTACCGTGATGGCTGCCCATTTTGGACGCTTGGGCGCGATGGCCACCGGCAAAGCACCTTTTGACGCCAAAGTGGCCCAAGACAATGCAGCGATCGTCGAAGTGATGAGCAAGCTGCCTTGGGCAGGGTTCACGCCTGACACCCAAAACCTCAAAACCAGAGTCAAAGCCGAGGCATGGGCCGAGAAAGCCAAGTTTGACCAAGGCGGTGAAAAAATGGTCGCCGAAGTCGCCAAACTCAACGCCGCCGCCAAAACGGGCAATTTGGACAACCTGAAAGCCGCCTTTGGCGAAACCGCCAAAACCTGCAAAGCCTGCCACGACGCTTACCGCGAGTAAGGTCGTCAAGGTCTCAGCCCCCCATCACAAAGGGTGTGCCTGAGGACAAACCACCCCGTCAGGCTGCGCCTGCCACCTCTCCATAGAGGGGAATTGGGTTGCCTCACTCGTCACAGGCACGCAGCCGGAGCGACACATTCCCCTCCGATGGAGGGGTGGCAGGCGCAAGCCTGACGGGGTGGTTGCTGCGCAGACCCACATCACCCCACAAAAATCATAGTAAAAAATGTGAGCTGCTTACGCAAGTAATACGGGCAATTCAGCCTATTTAACACCAAAAAATAGTCATTTTTCTTTAAAAAAACACCTTTTCAGCCCGCCGCTTCGTCCCAAAACGCATCTTGGGGGTGTGTTGGAAGGCATTTTTTAGATTTTTCAGCCTACTTTTAAGCATTAAATACGCCAAATCTACCGTTTTACTTGCGTAAGCAGCTCACTTTTTTTACTACTTTTTTTACAAGTCGCTTCACAGCCCATCCCAACACGGCCCATCGACCAGCGTGTTCAGGGGCAAGTCGGCGATTTCTTGCAGCAGCTTGGCTAATTGCAGCGCCGCCGCAGCGATGACGGCTTGGCCTTTGGCTGCCGTGGCAGCACTGGCATTGCCCGCTGCGCCCATGGGGTTGTAGTCCTGCATCTGCCAGCCCAGTTTGGCGCTGCTGCCATTGCCCAAGATGGCATAACGCGCGGCACGGTCTTGCGAGCTGGAATGAAAGTGCCGCGCCAGCCCCATATTCACCCGCTCGGGATGCAGCGCCAGCATCATCGAGGTTTCGATGTCGCCCGCGTGGATACCAAAACGATGCTCTTCGGCGCTGAACAGGGCTTGCACCTCGTCGCCCAAAGGCAGGCTGTACCAACTGCTGGCATAGACGATCAAGTCGTGTTCGGTGCGCAAATCGCGGGCCACGATGTCCATCAGGCTGACCTGACCGCCGTGGGCATTGAACAGCAGCAGCTTCTTCACCCCCGCTTGCGCGACGCACGCGCCCAACTCGCGCCACACCCGCATCACCGTCTCGGCGCTCAGGCTCAACGTCCCCGCAAAGCGAGCATGCTCGGCACTGCGCCCCACCGCTTGCGTCGGTAAAAACAAAACCGGCAACTCCGGCGGCAAGTGCGGCAAGCAGGCAGCGACGATGCCATCGACCAAAGCGGCATCCACCCGCAAAGGCAGATGCGGGCCATGCTGCTCAATGGCTGCCACGGGTAAGACCGCCACCGTCCGCGCCGCCTCGCCCGAGGCCATGCGCTGGGCAAATTGCAAAGTGGTCAAATCCGCCCAAAAACGCGGCGCAGTGTTTGGCACAGGGTTCATATGCATGAAAAATTCCTAAAAAAACAGCTCCACACTCAAACGCCCCAACGCAACCAAGCCGCCACCACGCCCAAGCTCAACACGGTGACGGGCACGCCGATGCGGGCGTGGCTGCGCCAGTCGATGCGTATGCCTTGCTGGGCCGCCAAGTCTGCCACGATCAAATTCGCAATCGACCCGACCAAAAGCAAATTGCCCGCGAAGGTCGATACCAAGGCCAGCGTCAAGCCCGCCACCGCCGGGTCTTGCCCGTGCAGATGGGGCAAGAGCAGCATGACGGCAGGCACATTGCTCACCACATTCGACAGCAACAGCCCCGCCGCAAACAGCGGCCCCGTCTCGCCCAAGACCACCCCATGCGCTGCTAAAGCCGCCACCGCTTGCGCTGCCAAGCCCGTGCGCTCAAAGGCGTGGTTCACGACGAACAAGCCCATGAACAGCACCAGCAATTCCCAATCGACAAAGCCCATGACGTGCGAGGAGTGAAGGCGCCGACTCAGCAGCAGCACACCCGCCGCCACCAAGGCCACGACTTCGTGTGATCCATTCGTCCCCAAAAACGCCACCAACACCGCCCCCGCTACCAACAAGCCTTTGAGGGTTTGCCCACGGTCAAAGGGCGGTTCGTCCGCGTCTGCAGCGGGCGTGGGGGCTGACGTGGGCGGGGGCACAGGAGCCGACGCAGCCGCCAGATCGTGCCGCATCACCCCCCACAAGCACAGCCAGAGCAAGCCCAAACTCAGCACCACAGGCGGCCAAGCTTGACGCAGATGCTCGGCAAACGAGAGTTTCAGCACTGCGCCGATGAGCATATTTTGCGGATTGCCGATCAAGGTCGCCGCCGAACCGATGTTCGCCGCACACGCCAGCCCAACCAAATAGGGCACGGGCGGCCAGCCGCGTCGCAAACACAGCCGCGCCACGACGGGAGTCATGGCGAGGCAAATCACGTCATTCGAAAACACAGCAGACAAGGCCGCCGCCAAACCCAGCAGCCCGCCCAAAAGCAGCATGGGCGACCACGACCGTGCTCCTAGCCAATGCACCGTGGCGGTGTAAAAACCACCCAAACGCATTTGCGCCGCCACCACCATGAAGGAAAACAGCAGCAAGATGGTGGGCAAATCGACGGCCCGCGCCGCCTCCTCCACCGTCACCGCGCCCAAGCCAATGACGGCAATCGCCCCCAGCAGGGCGACGCCCGCCCGATTCAACTGCACAGTCGGCAAACCGCCCAAAAACATCCCCACATACACCAGCGCAAACACGCCGACCACGCCCCAATCCAAGCCACTGTGTTGAGTGAAAAAGGCCATTGGTGAACGGGTTGCTTACCGCAAATGTTTCCACCGCTTGCCCGCAAAGGCTTGGTCGATGCGTAAGCTGCGCGAGCCGGGGACGAGGGTAAAGGACTGTCCGGCTTGCAGCTGGCCGGGCTGCACGACAGCCAGATAAAAGCCGCACGCGCCCGTTTCCGCCATCAGTTTGCCGGCGTGGGCAAAGCCCATCACGGCGGTGAATTTGTAGCAGGGCTGGCGGGGTTCGGTCACACGCAGCACGCAATCGGGAAAGTGCAGTTCATCGCCCACCCACACTTCGGACTCCAGCAGCCCGCGCAGACTCAGGTTTTCGCCGACTGCGCCAAAAGGCAGCGCCTCATCGAACAAGCTCAAACCGCGTTCATGACGTGCGGCTTGCCACAGCGCGAGGTGTTCGCTCGGGTAGGCATAGACGGCTTTGCTCAAGCCGCCATGCACACTCAAATCCGCCTGCTCATCGCCCGCCAGACCCAAGGGGCCGACGGCAACAGTGCCCTGCACGGCTTGTTTGGCAAAGGCGGTCAAGATGCGACGTCCTTCGATCATGCGGCCTGTGGCCTTGCCGACTTGAATACCCAAGACTTGCATCAGCGCATTCCTATACGAGCATGGCGAAACACGGCCCCTGCCTCACGCGGGGCGCAACGCCAGTATTGTGTTTGGGCTTGGACGCTATCGCCCAAGGCAGCGGCGGCGTGCCAGCCCCAGCGGGGGTCGTACAAGACCCCACGGGCCAAGGCCACCAAATCGGCATCGCCTTGTTGCAGCACTTGCTCGGCTTGTTCGGCTTGGGTGATGAGGCCCACCGCCACCGTGGGCAAGCCCGAGGCGGCCCGCACCGCCCGCGCCAAGTGGACTTGGTACAAGGGGCCGACGGGGATTTTTTGCAAGGGGGAGATGCCGCCTGAGGAGACATGAATGAAGTCGGCCCCGGCCTCGCGCAAGGTGTGTGCCCAGCGGCAGGTGTCGTCCACGCTCCACCCTCCATCCACCCAATCGGTAGCCGACACGCGCACGCCCAACGAACCGTCGAACACGCGGCGCATGGCTTGAAAGAGGCGGGTGGGGTAGGCGGTGCGTCCGGCCCAGTCGCCCCCCCAACGGTCGCGGCGCTGGTTGGACAAGGGAGATAAAAACTGATGCAGCAAATACCCGTGGGCGGCGTGCAGTTCAATGGCCTCTAGGCCCAAACGGGCGCTGCGTTGGGCGGCTTGGACAAAGGCGGCTTCGATGCGGTCTAAGTCCTCGTCGCTCATCTCGCTTGGCGGTGCTTCATTGGGCAGATGGGGCAAGGCGGAGGGCGCTTGTGTCGGCCACCCGCCTTGTTCGGGCGATAAAAGCGCCCCGCCGTCCCACGGTGCGGCGCTGCTGGCTTTGCGTCCGGCATGGCTGAGTTGCACGCACACCGCAGTGGCGGGAGCCAAGGCCCGTGCGCGGTGCAGGTGTTGACGCAAGGCGGCTTCGGTGGTGTCGTCCCACAAGCCCAAACAGCCCGGTGAGATGCGCCCGCTGGCTTCCACCGCCGTCGCTTCAAGGACGACCATGCCCGCGCCCGCATTGAGCAAATTGGCCCAGTGATAGCCGTGCCAATCGGTTGCGCACCCGTCTTGTGCCGAGTATTGACACATGGGGGCCACCCACCAGCGGTTGGACAAGACCAAGCCCCCGCGCGGCGAGGGCAAGGTGTAGGGGATGAACAGCACACTCATGCCCACCTCACGTTCCTCACGTTCAACGGGCGTAGCAGAACACGCAGAGCTTGTTGCCATCCAAATCGCGGAAGTACCCGCCGTAGAAGCCACTCGTACCGCGTGGCCCGGCATCGCCTTCGTTCGTACCGCCCAAAGCCAAAGCTTTGGCGTGAATCTGCTGCACTTGCGCAGGCGATTCGGCCATCAGCGAGATCATCGTACCGTTGCCCACGGTGGCGGCTTCGCCGTTGAAGGGTTTCAACACGCCCAAAGACGGGCGATTGGGCACGCCCCAAATGATGCCGCGCTCCAATTCAAACATACGTTTGGCTCCCATTTCGGCCAACAAGGCATCGTAAAACGCGGTGGCGCGGGCCAAGTCATTGGTACCCAAAGTGGCGTAACCGATCATCAAGAATCTCCTTCAAACATTAAAAAACACAAACAAGCAGGCTTTAGCTTTAGGCCCGCATCAAGGCTTCGATCTCAGCGACGGTGACAGGCACGTCACGGGTGATGAGGTCGCAGCCGTTGGGGGTGACGATGGCATCGTCTTCAATGCGAATGCCGATATGCCAGAAGTGTTCGGGCACATCGGGCGCGGGGCGCACATACAAGCCGGGTTCTATGGTCAAGACCATGCCGGGCTGCAAGAGGCGGCTCGGGCGGTTGAGGATGGTTTCCCCACTCAAAGGATCGGTGCGGGTGCTGGTCTGGCCGATTTCCGTGGGTTCGACGTAGCTGCCGCAATCGTGTACGTCCATGCCCAACCAGTGTCCGGTGCGGTGCATGTAAAACGGGAAGTAGGCGCGGTGGGCGATGACATCATCGACCGTGCCCACTTGGTCGGCTTGCAACAGCCCCAAGTCCAACAGCCCTTGCGACAAGACGCGCACCGTGGCCTCGTGCGGGTCGTTGAAGCGTGCGCCAGCGCGGGTGGCGGCGACGGCTGCGTCTTGGCTGGCAAGCACCAGCTCGTACAAATCACGCTGCGGCCCCGTGAAGCGCCCATTGGC
>DLPA01000090.1:13327-20676 GCA_002479815.1 bacterium UBA7470
GGGAAGGTGCGGGTGATGTCGCTGGCGTAGCCGTCCAGTTCACAGCCTGCGTCGATGAGCACCAGCTCGCCATCGCGCACGGGGGCGGCATCGGCGCGGTAATGCAGGATGCAGGCATTGGCCCCCGCTGCGACGATGCTGCCGTAGGCGGGGTATTGGCTGCCGTGGCGACGAAACTCGTACAGCAGCTCGGCATCCAGATGGTATTCGCGCACGTCGGCCCCAGCCCGAATCATTTGGGCACAGGTTTGCATGGCTCGCACATGGGCGTGGGCGCTGATGCGGGCGGCGCGGCGCATGAGGGCTTGCTCGTGTGCGTCTTTCACCAGCCGCATCTCGTCCAAGAGGCTGCACAAGTCTTGTTGCCGCTCGGGGCACAGCGCCCCATAGCGCACCCGCGCACGCACCTGTTGCAGCCAGCCCGCGACGCGGGTTTCCAGTCCGGCATGAATGGCAAAAGGGAACCACAGCGTTTGGCGGTTTTCCAGCAGGCGCGGCAATTGGGCATCCAGCTCCGTCACCGCATGGGCGGCGCTCAGGCCCAATTGTGCGACTGCGGCTTCTGGCCCCAAGCGCAAGCCGTCCCAAATTTCGCGCTCCACGTCTTTGGGCTGGCAAAACAGGGTGCTCTCGCCTTCGGCGGTGACGACCAGCCACGCATTCGGCTCGGTGAACCCGGTCAGGTAATAAAAATAACTGTCGTGGCGATAGAGGAAATCGCTGTCGCGGTTGCGTGGGCGCTCGGGCGCAGTCGGAATGATGGCGATGCCACCCGAGCCCAGTTGCGCCGCGAGTTGGGCACGACGACGGGCATAGACATCAGCGGAAGGGGGGGATGATGGTGATGAAAGTGCGGTGCTGCTCATGCCCCGCATTGTCCACACTCTGCGGGGGGTGCGGGTGTCGCGGGGGCATTCTCAGCCCGTCGCGTTCAACTGCGCCCAGCGTTCTGGCGTACCCACATCCGTCCACGCGCCGTTGTAGCGTTCGGCGCTGATGTGGCCTTGGTGCATGGCTTGACGCAGCACGGGGGCCAAGGGCGCGGCTTGGCCTTGCGGGTTGCCAGCCGGAATATCGCACCACGGTGGCGCAAACAAGGTGTGGCGGTACAAGCCTATGGTGCTGTAGGTGTAGCAAACCATGTCGGGGGGGGCGGTGCGACCATCGACAGCAAGCCCCTCGGGGCTGATGCCGAAATCGCCACGCGGGTGATGCGCGGGATTCGGTACGAGCCACAAATGCGCCAAGGCCTTGCTGGCGCGAAAGCGTGCCACGGCAGCGGGCGCAAACGTCCACTCGGGCGTGAACACATCGCCCGCCACCACCCAAAAATCCCCCGACCTCTGCGGCGGACACAGCAAAGGCAAGGCACGCGCGATGCCGCCCGCCGTTTCAAGCGCCCCGCCAAAATCGGCCTGCTCGTCGGAAAACAGCAGGGTGCAAAGGGTGCGGGGCGCATCTGCTTGCTCATGAATAGGAAGCACATACTGCCCGTCTGGTTGGCGATAGGGCAAGAAAAAAGCTGGTATCTGCTCGCTCAACCAAGCGGTGTTGATGACGATGTGGCGCACGCCCGCACGCAACAAGGCTTGCACTTGCCACAGCAGCAAGGGCTGCCCACGCACCGCCAGCAAGGGCTTGGGACAGGTGTCGGTGAGCGGACGCATGCGCTCGCCACGTCCGGCGGCCAAAATCAAGGCACTGGGCGGATGCCCATGAAAATCAAAATTCATAGTCTTAAAAAGTGAGCTTATGCCTTTTGATTTTATTGATTGGGCACTCTTTTTTCATCACATCTGTTTTTAAAAAATAGCGCCTACATAAGACAAAAACCCGTTTTTCAGATCAGAAAAACGGGTGACGCATCATTTTTCTATAAAAATAGGGCTTTTTTATAGCATTAATTTGGCTGCATTGCTTGATTTAATTGCGTAAGCAGCTCATATTTTTTACTATCATTTTTATGCTTGTGCCTGTGCCAGCAGGGTTGCTGCGTCACTGACTTCAAACTTGCCGGGGCCTTCGATGTTCAGGCTGAGAACGACACCGTCCTTCACGAGCATGGAGTAGCGGGTGCTGCGCAAACCCAAGCCCTTAGCCGTCAAATCCAAAGTCAAACCTGTAGCCTTGGCAAAATCCGCCGAGCCGTCGGCCAACATACGCACTTTGCCCTGCGTTTTTTGATCCCGTGCCCATGCGCCCATGACAAACGCATCATTGACGCTGACACACCAGATTTCATCGACACCTGCGGCTTTGAACGCATCGGCTTGTTGCACGTAGCCAGGGACGTGCTGTGCAGAGCAGGTGGGGGTGAAGGCACCCGGTAAACCGAACAAGGCAATGGTTTTGTGAGCAGTGGCTTGGGCCACAGGCACAGCCATAGGCCCGATGGCACAGCCTTCTCCCTCCACTTCGTTGTATTCCATGAATACGGTCGCAGGTAAACGATCACCAATCTGAATCATAAAAACTCCAAAAAACAAAAAGCGACCCACATTGTCGGTCGCTTTTCGTTTTCTAGCAGAAACGCCAGTGAACAGGCTTACACGTTAGCGGCTTTTTCAACCAAACGTGTGGCAACCCAGTTCTTTGTTTTTGACAAAGGGCGGCTTTCGGTAATTTCGATCACATCGCCGACTTTGTATTCACCAGCTTCATCATGCGCATGATATTTGCTGGACTTGACCACGATCTTGTCATACAGATCGTGTTTGACGCTGCGCTCAACGAGCACGGTCACAGTCTTGGCGCGTTTGTCGCTGACCACCTTACCGATTAAGGTGCGCTTGAGGGAGGGTTTGGCTTCCGTCATGGTCACTCCTTAGTTGGCACGGGTTTTCTCGGCCAAGATGGTCTTGGCACGAGCGATGGCACGGCGTGTTTGACGCAACGTGTTGTTGTTGTTCAACTGTTGCGTGGCTTTTTGCATCCGCAGACCAAAATGAGCTTTTTGCAAAGACAACACTTCTGCTTGCAGTGCAGCAACGTCTTTTTGGCGTAATTCAGTAGTTTTCACGGTTCATCTCCTGATTACTGGCCCAATTGACGTGCCACGAATGTGGTACGCAGTGGCAACTTGGCAGCCGCCAGTTGGAATGCCTCACGAGCCAGTTGCTCAGGCACACCCACGATTTCATACAACACTTTACCGGGTTGAATTTCGGCCACGTAGTACTCCACGCCACCTTTACCGTTGCCCATACGAACTTCGGCAGGTTTTTTGGAGATCGGCTTGTCGGGGAACACCCGAATCCAAATGCGACCACCACGTTTGACGTGACGGGAAATCGCACGACGTGCGGACTCAATCTGACGTGCGGTCAAACGACCACGGTCAGTGGACTTGAGGCCGAAGTCACCAAAGGCCACGGTCGCACCGCGTGTCGCAACACCGGTGTTGCGGCCTTTTTGCTCTTTACGATACTTTCGACGAGCAGGTTGCAGCATGATTATTCTCCTTTACCGTCCGCGACTGCGGCGGGCGTGGCTTTGCGGACACGCTTAACGGCATTGTTGGGATCGGCCTTGTCAGCAGGGGCAGCACCGTCACGACGGGGGCCACGGTTGTTGGGACGATCTGAACCTGGACGAGCACCATCGCGACGAGGGCCGCGAGGACGGCGCTCTTCTTCAGGACGTGGTGTACTGTCCAATGAAGGCACGTCATTGCGACCTAAGGTATCGCCTTTATAGACCCACACCTTGACACCAATGATGCCGTAGGTGGTTTTGGCTTCAGACGTACCGTAGTCGATGTCGGCACGCAGGGTGTGCAGAGGCACACGGCCTTCGCGATACCACTCGGTACGTGCAATTTCGATGCCGTTCAAACGACCCGCAGACATGATCTTGATGCCTTGGGCACCCATACGCATGGCGTTTTGCATGGCGCGTTTCATGGCGCGACGGAACATGATGCGTTTTTCGAGCTGTTGCGTGATGCTGTCAGCGATCAATTTGGCATCGATTTCAGGCTTGCGCACTTCTTCGATATTGACGGCGACGGGCACGCCCAGTTTGGCAGCCAAATCTTTCTTCAGCTTTTCGATGTCTTCGCCTTTTTTGCCGATCACCACACCAGGACGAGCCGAGAAAATGGTGATACGGGCATTCTTGGCGGGACGCTCAATCAGAATGCGAGAAACAGAGGCGTTTTTCAGCTTGGCTTTGAGGTAATCACGCACCTTGATGTCTTCGGCCAACATGCCGGCGAAATCGCGGTTATTGGCATACCAACGGCTGGCCCAGTTACGGGAAACAGCCAAACGGAAGCCGGTAGGGTTGATTTTTTGTCCCATGTCTTGACCCTCAGTTGCCAACTGTCACGTAGATGTGACAAGTGGGTTTGCTGATGCGATTGCCACGGCCTTTGGCACGAGCAGCAAAACGCTTGAGTGTGGAGCCTTGCTCAACGTAGATGGTTTTCACCTTCAATTCGTCGATGTCCGCACCATCGTTATGTTCGGCATTGGCGATTGCAGACTCCAATGCTTTTTTGATGATGCCAGCAGCTTTTTTCTGGGTGAAAGCCAGGATGTTGAGGGCTTGATCGACTTTTTTGCCGCGAATCATGTCGGCAACCAAACGACCTTTGTCAACAGACAGACGAACACCGCGAACAACAGAGCGAGTTTCCATTCTGTATCCTTACTTCTTGGCCTTTTTATCGGCAGGATGGCCTTTGAACGTGCGTGTCAGCGCAAATTCACCCAGTTTATGGCCGACCATTTGATCGGTGACATAGACAGGAACGTGCTGTTTGCCGTTGTGAACGGCAATGGTCAGACCGATGAAATCAGGAAGAATCATCGAGCGACGTGACCAAGTTTTCACTGGTCGTTTGTCTTTGGTTGCAATGACCTTTTCGACTTTGGCCATCAGGTGATGGTCAACGAATGGGCCTTTTTTGAGTGAACGAGTCATACCGCTACCCCTTAATTATTTGCTCTTGCGACGCGAGACAATCATGCCTTGCGTGCGGCGGTTGTTACGGGTACGGTAGCCCTTCGTCAGGTTGCCCCATGGATCGACAGGAGCCATACCTTCCCCAGTGCGACCTTCGCCACCACCGTGTGGGTGGTCAATCGGGTTCATCGCAGTACCACGAACGGTAGGACGAATGCCCATCCAACGCTTGACACCGGCTTTACCCAACTGACGCAGGTTGTGCTCGGTGTTGGACACTTCACCAATGGTGGCACGACAATCCACATGGATTTTGCGAACTTCGCCAGAGCGCATACGCACCTGAGCGTAAGTGCCTTCACGGGCCATCAGCACCGCAGACGCACCCGCAGAACGCGCAATTTGTGCGCCTTTGCCAATTTGCAGTTCAATGCAGTGAATGGTCGAACCCACAGGGATGTTGCGGATGGGAAGCGTATTGCCCACACGAATGGGAGACTCAGCACCACTCATGAGCGTTGCACCGACTTCTACGCCACGAGGAGCAATGATGTAGCGACGCTCGCCATCGGCATAGCACAACAAGGCAATGTGTGCAGTACGGTTGGGATCGTACTCGACACGTTCCACTTTGGCAGCGATGCCGTCTTTGTTACGACGGAAATCAACCACGCGGTAATGGTGCTTATGACCACCACCTTTATGGCGTGTGGTGATATGACCATTGTTGTTGCGGCCCGCTTTTTGGAATTGCGGCTCCAGCAACGGTGCATATGCGTCACCTTTGTACAGGTGATCGCGTGTGACCTTCACCACGGCACGACGGCCAGGTGAGGTGGGTTTCATCTTGACTACTGCCATGATTAAACAGCCTCTCCACCCAAGTTGATTTCTTCACCGGGGTTCAATGTCACATAAGCCTTACGAACGTGGTCGCGGCGACCCACTGTTTTACCAAAGCGTTTGGTTTTACCTTTTTGGTTGACCACGGAAACGCCTTTGACTGTGACTTTGAACATCAATTCCACAGCCGCCTTGATCTCAGGCTTGGTGGCATCGCGCAACACTTTGAACACAACCGTATTGGTTTTTTCAAACACCATCGTGGCTTTTTCAGACACGGTAGGCATGACCAATACTTGCATCAAACGGCCTTCATCGAATTGTGGGGTGCTCATGCGAACATCTCCTTGAGTTGTTCAATGGCGGCCTTGGTCACAATCACTTTTTTGTAGTGGACCAATGAGACTGGATCGGCATAACGAGGTTCAACCACCAGCACATTGACCAAATTGCGAGAGGCCAAATACAGGTTTTCATCCACTTCGTCAGCAATCACCAACACTGAACTCAGGTTCATGGCCTTGAATTTATCGGCCAGTTGTTTGGTTTTGGGAGAGTCCACTTTGAGGGACTCGACCACGGCCAAGCGACCTTCACGCACGAGCTGAGAAAAAATAGAAGCCATACCAGCGCGGTACATCTTCTTGTTCAGCTTCTGAGAGAAGTTTTCGTCAGGGCTGTTCGGGAAAGTACGACCACCCCCACGCCACAGAGGAGAAGAAGTCATACCCGCACGGGCACGACCTGTTCCTTTTTGACGGAAAGGCTTTTTCGTGGAGTGATGAACTGCTTCGCGGTTCTTTTGTGCACGAGTTCCTTGACGAGCGTTGGCTTGGAAAGCAACGACCAATTGGTGAATCAAGGCTTCGTTGTAATCACGACCGAAAACAGTATCAGGCACTTCCATATTAGAAGCAGCCTGCCCTTGTTCGTTCAGGAGTTCAACTTGCATCAGTTAGCTCCTTTTGCAGATTTTGCTTTGACAGCAAGACGAACCGTCACAAAGCCACCTTTAGAGCCGGGAATGGCCCCTTTGATCAGCAGCAGCTGACGCGCTTCATCGACACGCACGATGTCCAGGTTTTGGGTGGTGACGGTTTCATCGCCCATGTGACCCGACATTTTCTTGCCAGGGAACACACGACCAGGGTCTTGCGCCATAGAGATAGAACCGGGCACATTGTGCGAACGGCTGTTACCGTGAGAAGCACGTTGAGAGCTAAAGTTGTGGCGCTTGATCGTGCCAGCAAAACCTTTACCAATGGACGTGCCTTGTACGTCTACTTTTTGGCCCGCTGCAAAAATGGCGGTCACAGCCACTTGCGCACCCAATTTGTACTGGGCAGCGACTTCAGGCGTCACGCGGAATTCTTTGAGGATTTCGCCAGCTTCAGCACCAGCTTTGGCCAAATGACCCGCTTCTGGCTTGGTCACGCGAGAAGCGCGACGTGAGCCGAATGTCACTTGCAAAGCATCGTAGCCATCGTTGGCTTGGGTTTTGACTTGAGTCACACGGTTGTTCGACACATCCACCACTGTGACGGGCACTGCGTCCCCCTCATCAGTGAACAGACGCATCATGCCCACCTTGCGACCCA
>DLPA01000090.1:20761-20999 GCA_002479815.1 bacterium UBA7470
CATTGTTTTCTCCGTTCCCGACTGCAATTGGCCGGGGGTAGTAGTCTAAAAAAGACACAAAAACGCGCCCTTGTTGGGGCGCGTTACTCAAAATTCTCATCGAAACGAGAAAGCGCGCATTTTATACCGAACTCACTTGCGCGACAAGTAAAGCCAAGTCGATTTACTGCAACTTGATTTCAACATCCACACCAGCGGGCAAATCTAATTTCATCAGTGCATCAACTGTCTTATCAGT
>DLPA01000178.1 GCA_002479815.1 bacterium UBA7470
AACGTGCTGGCGCTGAACGCGGCAATTCAAGCAGCGTCTGCTGGTGAAGCCGGTCGAGGTTTCTCGGTCGTGGCGGAAGAGGTGCAACGTTTGGCTGAACGTTCTGCAGACGCTACTCGCCAGATTGCTGCACTGGTCAAGGCAATTCAGACGGATACGCAAGACGCTGTGGCTGCGATGGAGCGATCGACACAGGGTGTGGTTGAAGGGGCTCGTTTGTCAGACAACGCGGGTGCTGCTTTGTCTCAGATCGACAAGGTGTCGCACGACCTCGCTTCCCTGATTGAGCAGATTTCGGACACTGCGGTACGTGAAGCCTCATCTGCCAACGAAGTTGCTCAAAGTATTCAGCACATTTTTGCGGTAACCGAACAAACTGGCGATGGTACGCGTTCCACAGCAAATCAGGTGCGTGAACTCTCCCGTATGGCTGAAGAGCTCCGTCAATCCGTTGCCCGATTCAAAATCTCTTAAGTCTTGCATCCGTTTTTACGTGGGTACAAAGATTGTTTTGTATCTTTCTTAGTTTTGTGTCATTTAGTTTGACCCGTTTAGGGTGTACGTCTTATGTCTCTTGCCGGTACCCAACACGATACAGCCGATGCAGTGATCAGTGATCTGGGCCCGCTGGCCTGGGTATTTGAGGAGTTACGCAAGTCCTTAGAGTCTGCGAACAAAGCCTTAAGACGTTTCTCACTAGAGACTCGGCAGGCCCGTGAATCCGATTTAGGGGTTGCTGATCCTGCACCTCTTCGCGTGGCCCGTACGCAACTGCATCAAGCCACGGGTGCGCTGGAGATGGTGGGGTTGAATGCGCCAGCCATTGTGATTAAAGCAATGGAGGCAGCAGTTCAGAAATTCCTAACAAAGCCCAACGCCTGTACGGATGATGCGATTGAGAAGCTGGAGCGAGCAGGTTTCGCACTGGTTGAGTACCTTGAGTCGGTGCTCAACAACAAATCAATTCAGCCTACAACCCTGTTTCCAAACTATCGCGACGTACAAGAACTCGCAGGTGCCCAGCGCGTTCACCCAGCCGATCTTTGGGAAATGCCTTCTCGCCGGTCTGCACTGCATTGGCCAGCGGGGATACAGCTCAAGCCGTTGCCTCCTGGTACGGAGGTACGCTCCCAGTTCGACCAAAATCTTTTGCACGTCATCCGCAACCAGAATCAAGCTGCAGCTGCTCAGCTCAAAAATGTCGCTGGCGGTTTGGCTGCGCACTTCAAATCCAATACCGATGTGGGTCTGTTTTGGGTATCAGTGGCTGCGTATTTTGAGGGCATTGAGCACGAATTGCTTCCCAACGATGTTTACGTGAAACGCGCGGCATCTCGTGTATTGCTCCAATACTCAAGTCTTGCACAAGGCAAGTACGACATATCTCAAGAGCTGTTCAAAGACTTGTTGTTTTTGCTGTCACAGGCTCGAATGAAGGACAACACGGTTGCTCCTTGGGTATCCGCAATCCGACAAGCATGGGGTTTGACCCAAGTAAAGCCTGTTGATTACGAAAAAGCAAGCTTGGGTCGATTTGATCCCCAAGTCTTGGTTCAAGCGCGTAAGCGTATCGCAACCGCAAGAGAGAGCTGGGCGTTGTTGTCTGGGGGGGATGTAGCCAAACAAAAACAGGTCGTCGATCATTTCTCTTTGGTGGGGGACTCTCTGCAAAAAGTATTCCCTCATGGCCTGGCACTTGCCAAAGCCCTCGTACACGCCGTAGACATCACCAAATCACCCAATGGCGTACCCACTCCAGAATTGGGAATTGAGGTGGCAACTGCCATTTTGTATTTAGAAGCGGTGTTGCAAGAATTGGATCTGAGTGATCCCCACCTAGACGAACGACTCACAAAACTGGCACACAGAGTTACCCAAGCGCACGCCAACTTGCCTTCAGCACCTTTAGAGCATTGGATGGAAGATTTGTATCGGCGCGTCAGCGACCGTAATACGATGGGAAGTGTGGTCGGTGAGCTTAAGGTTGCACTTGCCGAGCTGGAGCGGTCTCTGGACCAGTTTTTTCGAGAGCCGGCAAATAAAACTCCCTTGGTACCGGTTCCCCAGCAGTTGTCTCAAATGCGTGGTGTCTTGTCCGTTTTAGGCTTGCAACACGCGACGCAAGCCGTCCTGCGTATGCGCGACACGGTCAATGAGTTGTTAATCGTCCAAATTGATGAAACCAAAGCAAGAGAAACAGGTACTTTCGGCCATCTTGCGAATAATCTCAGTGCGCTGAGTTTTTTAATTGACATGCTGAACTACCAGCCGACGCTGGCGCGTAAGCTGTTTATATTCGATGCAGAAGTTGGTGAGCTCAAACCCTTAATGGGGCGTACGCAAGCTGAAACTCGCACTGTACAAGCAGATGCAGATGCAAGCGACGGCATCATTGGTTTGGACATCGAGCAGCCGCCTGAAGAGCAAGCGGCTCCCTTGATCGATATTCTTGATGATTTGGATGTATCTCTCGCAGCACCATCAGCACCTGAAAAACCAGACACTGACAGTGATGCCACGAACCTTCAATTGCCGCGCACCCAACAGACCCCATACGCGTCACTCCTGCCGACCGATTCCAGCGAAGTTGCCTTCTCCCCTGCTCCATCTCTTGCTCCATTGCCTGCACCTGTGGTTCAGCCGCCCTTGCCTTCTGTGTCTATTTCCGCCCCGGTTCAAGTATCGGCATCGTCGGTAGACCCAGAATTGTTGGAGATTTTCTTAGAAGAGGCACAAGAGGTGATTGGTGCAGGGTTGGCCGCGATTGCAACCTTGAGTCGTACCCCCAGCTCACCAGATGACTTAACGACTTTACGAAGGGCATTTCATACCCTCAAGGGAAGCTCTCGCATGGTTGGCTTGAATGAGTTTGGCGAGTCTGGCTGGGCGATGGAGCAACTGCTAAACGCGTGGTTGGCCGAGGCGAAGCCAGCAACACCAGACCTCTGTCGCTTGTCGCAAACGGTTCTGGGCGAAATGAAAGCGTGGATTGCTTGTATTGCAGCACAAGGCACACCACGGTGGACCTCAGACAGTTTTAGGCGTAGTGCAGATGCGCTGCGCCTGCGCGGTGAAATGCTGCCTCTCTCATTCGATGCGGCGCCACTGCCCCCAGCTCCTGCAGAAACGCCTGTAGCGTCGTCTTTCAATCCACCGGCAGTACAAGCGTCCCTGGTCGTGACGGATCTCACATTCGCACCGACTGACTTTGACAGTGTTCGCGTGTTTGACGAGCAAGCTCTGCCTGAACCATTGTCGTTGTCAGACATTGCGATGTCCTCAGACGAAGCATTTCCGCTGGCCGCGATCACCCCCATTACTCAACCTGAGACAGTCGTCGCAGAAGAGTTGACAGACGCTGACTTTGACAACTTCTTTGGTGCTGGGGTTACTGCACCTTCCCCTGAGGTGCCCATCACTGCATCTACCCCTACAGACGATTGGACATTTTCTATACCAGAGCCAGAGGTCGTTGACCGCGTACCGTCTGTAGCATCATCCGCAGAACTGGACTTGAGTACAACGCAGCCCCTGCCCCTGGTCACGACCGCCGTTGAGCCGATTGCGGTCGAGTTTGACATGGTGCCCATCAGCGACGGATCCGAGGTCTCTCCTAATAATGATCTGGGTTCTTTGCTTGAGATGGTAGAAACCGATTCGGATGGCGATTTCGCTTTTGTCGAATCGGTCGTTGCTCCTTCGTCTGTGCCACAGGCCATCCCTTCGCCGAACTTGCCTCCGGCATTGTCTGTGGTAGTCAGTCCACCACCACTTCAGCCCAGTAGTGCGGCGACTGATCAAGCCTCCACAGTCATGGCCAGCGAACAGGATGATGGGACGAAACAGATTGGTACTTTGCGAATAGGTGTCCGTTTGTTCCATGTATTCCTGAGTGAGGCTGATGAGTGGTCTCGCCGTTTGAATGATCTGTTGAGTGCATGGGTTGAAAATGCTGACATTCCTATGCCTCAAGCGCCTGAAAAGTTAGCGCACTCGATCGCAGGCTCCTCAGGTGCGGTGGGCTTTACCAGTTTGTCTCAATTAGCACGCGCTCTTGAACACGGTTTGGATGTCGCTCGCGCTCATGAACAGGCCGGTGGCATTCACAAGTTGGCCGACATCCAGTTGTTTGCAAATACAGCGCATGAAATTCGAAGACTGCTCCACCAATTCGCAGCTGGGTTTTTAAAAGACCCGCAGCCCCAGTGGTTGGTCGCCTTGAACGAATACGTCCACAGGCCAGCCCCTACTGTGGCTGGTTTTGATCCCGGTGTACTGCCGCCCGAATCGGAACCCTTCCTGCTGGAGGATATGACATTTGACGAAGCACAGACCAAGTCTGCTTCGTCGGTGACCAGCGCAGTGTTCGCACCTGATGTGATTGACGTACCCTCCTCTCAACACGCCCAAGAGACCGACGCACCCCACACAACTCCAGCCCTTATTGACAGTGAGCCACAGTTACTACCCGTACAAAGTGTGGTATTTGTGCCACCGTCAGCCCCTTCATTCGTACACGAGCCTACGGTTGCAGAGACTGCACCCGTCCAAGACATTGACGATGACATTGACGTCAGTGACGATTTAGATGCCGACCTCTTCCAGATTTTCGAAGAAGAAGCATTAGAGCTGATCCCCCGTTTGAGCGAGTCTTTGCGCCGCTGGGTCAACAATCCAATCGACGCCGCAGCAAGAGTCGAAACACTGCGGGCTTTGCACACGCTCAAGGGCAGTGCTCGCTTGACCGGTGCGTTGCGATTAGGTGAGATGTCCCACAGAATGGAGTCGCAGGCGGAGTCTTTTGGGTCTGAATTAGACGCATCTACCGATCTAGAGCCTTTGTTGACTGCCTTCGATGCGATCGCTTCTCGCTTTGAGGCGATACGTCAACCTGAAACTGCTGTTGTGCCCAATCGCACCCAGTCTCGCGTTGAGGAGGTGGCCGACCACTTACCCTTGCCGACTCAGAAGCTTCATGAGGGAGAAACCGTGGGCGCTTCGCCTGCGAAACTGCCTTCAAACGTTGAACTCACGCAGGGCAGCCAGCCCGCAGTTGCGCCATTTGCTCCATTCGCCACAAGCACGACCACCGTTTCTGCTGTGCAGCCCAAAGTGTTGCGCGCAAATCCAGCCACAAGAAGCGTTGCTTCTGCCGCGTCCATTCGGGTGCGTGCAGACTTGTTGGATCGCTTGGTCAATCAAACAGGCGAGGTCATGATCACGCGTTCCCGCATGGACGCAGAGATGACCCAAGTCCGTGTGTCACTCAAAGATTTGAGCGACAACTTGGAGCGTTTGCGCTATCAGTTGCGTGACATTGAACTGCAAGCTGAGGGCCAGATGCAATCGCGTTTGGCGTTGGCCAAAGAACAAGACCCCACATTTGATCCTTTGGAGTTTGACCGTTTCACGCGGATGCAGGAGTTGACACGTATGATGGCAGAGTCGGTCAACGACATTGCCACTGTGCAGCGTAATTTGGCTCGATCAGTCGAGGTGACTGAAGATGGCCTCATCGCACAAACCCGTCAAACCCGCGAGTTACAACGCGACCTACTGCGCACACGCATGGTGGAGTTTGATGGTATTTCAGAACGACTCTATCGTGTGGTTCGTCAGGCTGCCAAAGACAGTGGTAAACAAGTGCGTCTTGATATTGAGGGTGGACGCATTGAAATGGACCGCAGCGTGCTGGATCGCATGACGCCGGCTTTTGAGCACTTGTTGCGCAACTGTGTGGGTCATGGCATCGAACCACCACAAGTACGCCAAAAGGCTGGTAAATCGCCAGAAGGCAGCATCATGGTGCGCTTGGTTCAGGAAGGCAATGACGTTTCCGTCATCTTTGAAGACGATGGTGCAGGCTTGAACGTTGCGAAAATTCGAGCCAAAGCAGTCGAGCGAGGTTTGATTGCCCCCGACGACCCACTCAGCAACGAAGAAGCGGGTCAACTCATTTTTGCCGCTGGTCTGAGCACTGCAGCTGAAGTGACAGGTCTGTCTGGGCGTGGCATTGGCATGGATGTTGTCCGATCTGAAGTCGTCGCTTTAGGTGGCCGCATTGAGACCACGACACAGGCTGGACAAGGCACGCAGTTCCGTATGGTGTTACCGTTGACGACCGCTGTGACGCAAGTGGTGATGTTGCGGGTGGGACGTTTTACGTTTGGAGTGCCTTCTGGACTCATCGAAATCGTTCGGCGTGTCTCTCCCAAAGAGCTAGAACAGGCGTATGACGCCAAAGCCATTCGCGTCGTCGGCGAGGATTTGCCTTTCTACTGGGCAGGTGTTTTGTTGCAAACATCTAGAAAAACAGAAGACACACCTGGCCGTAGCCTGCCTGTGGTCATCTTCCGCAGTGCGGCGCAACGCATCGCCGTTCACGTCGATGAGGTGCTAGGCAACCAAGAAGTCGTGGTCAAAAACTTAGGGCCTCAGTTGTCTAGGCTGCCTGGCTTGGCTGGGATTACGGTGTTGGCTTCTGGCGCTGCTGCGCTGATCTATAACCCGGTGGCCTTGGCCAAGGTGTACGGCACACAAATGCAAGCCTGGGCACAAGAAGGCTTGCAACCACTCTTGCCGCCCACGACCACACTCGCTTCGGTTGAAACGGAACGTACAGATGCGCCAGTGGCGGCAGCGGTCACCAGCATCGAACCTCCCAGCCATACAGCTAAACCCAAAGCCGATGTCATCCCTTTGGTGTTAGTGGTGGACGATTCGATCACCGTACGCCGCGTCACACAACGTTTGCTGCAACGCGAAGGCTATCGTGTCGCGTTGGCCGCCGACGGCCTGCAGGCTTTGGAACGTTTGCAAGAAGAGAAACCGACCATTGTTCTCTCGGACATTGAGATGCCACGTATGGATGGTTTTGACTTGGTGCGCAACATCCGTGCCGATGCTCGCTTGGCCGATTTGCCTGTCGTCATGATCACGTCGCGCATTGCAGAAAAACACCGCGAACACGCGCTGGAGTTGGGTGTCGATCACTACCTAGGCAAACCTTACTCAGAAGAGATATTGCTGGGTCTGATTCGTCAACATTGCGGTGCAATACCTGCGCTGTAAGGTGCGTACAGCGCACTGACAGTCGAATTGACCAGGTTCCTAACCACTACACCAGGTCCCAGTCAGACTTTTTAGTGCGCTCCCTGGTGGAGCTTGGCGTGGATGCGCTGTGTGGTGCGCCAAACGCCCCACAGCACCAAGGGAATGAAGCTGCCTGCCAGCAGTTCAGGGTGTAGAGGTAGCCCCACAGCTTTGCCTGCTTTGGCAGCGTACAGAATCAGGCTGACCATGTAGTAAGAGATGGCTGCGATCGACAGCCCCTCTACTGTGCCTTGCAGCTTTAATTGCAAGGATTGGCCTTTTGTGAGTTGCGCGAGCAGCTCCTGATTTTGAGCTTCGGTGGCAATATCCACCCGCGTGCGCAACAAGGCGGTGGCGCGGGTGATGCGCTCAGACAAACTTGCCAACCGGTTGCTGGTGGCGGCCACGGTGGCAATGGCTGGCGACAAACGTCGGCCCATGAACTCGCCAATCGTCTGTGTGCCTGGAATCGGGCGCTCACGCAGCTCACCCAAGCGTTGTTGCACGATGCCGTGGTAGGCGGCAGTCGCCGAAAAGCGGTAGGCGTGGCTGGCGGTGGCTTGCTCCACACGCGCCGCCAGCGTCGCCAGATGTTGCAGCAATTCGGTGTCCGAGCCGCTGCCGCTGTCGAGCTGATGGGTGATGTCGGCCAATTCGCGCTCTGTATCGGCCAGGCTGGGCATCAGGGCTTTGGCAACGGGGAGGCCGCGTAGGGCCATCAACCGGTAGGTTTCCAGCTCCAGCAAGCGCTGGGAGATGCGTCCTGCACGGGTGTCGGAGGTGTCGGGTGGTGCTATCACCAACATTCGCTCAAACCCACTCTCGCGCAGCCGAAAATCGGTCAAAGCCATCGAATGCCCCAGCGTTCCCATCATCGACGCGACCAAGGGTGCATCGCCCAACCAACGCCGCCCTAAGGTCAAGGCTTGTTGGCTATCGCTCAAATCGCCATGCACCAAGGCCAACTTGATGGCAGCGATCGTCTGCCCAGGAATCGTCGCCAACCATTCAGGTTCGACCGCGAGCGAGGGCAGCAAAGCGGGGTTCTGCGCCCCTAGCCCTGCTGATGCAGCCAAAGGCTGTACCACCACGTAGCGCGTAAATTCGCTGTGGCGCTCCCACTTCACGGTGTGGGTGGCAAAGCGCAAGCGCAGGAAGTGCGAGGCCAGATCGTGCTCCGCCAGATGCGTTTGTCCAGGCAATCGTTGCAAGTGCCTGCACTCATCGGCCCGACTCACTCCTTCGTTGAGCACGGCGATGTACACCACTAAAGCGGGTAAGCGAATCCGCGCTGTGGGCCGAGCATGGACTTCGTTGTGCAAGACCAGTCGCTGGGCCGCATCGGGTGGTAATAAACGACGGGTCACAGAGGAGGATGAAGCATCAAAAGACATGGCAAGAAAGAGAAAAACAACAATTTTGAAGAGATCTGATGATATAGACGCTTGAACTCGGCGCACGAGCCATGCCTGGCTGCAACTCTGAGCTTTGAACCCCAATCCGGGCACAATGTACGATGTATCCGTGTGGCACATCAACGATTCAGGAGAACATGACCGTGGAAAACGATCCTTTGCGCCCAACCAGTTTTGAAGATTTTGAACGCTTTGTGGGCTTGTACTTTCAAAAACTGGGCTATGAAGTCATCATGCCGCCCACCAACAACAAGGGCTACGACATTGAGCTGCGTTTGGGTGATTTGTGCATTGCGGTGCAGGTCAAGAATCAAAAGATCAAGTGCAACATCGCCCAAGTGGAGAAGTTCATCAGCTTCATGGAGTCCATCCCCGCCGAACGCTTTCATCAAGGCTGGTTCATTTCGGGCAGTGGGTTTGGCAAGCCCGCTTTGACGTATGTGCATACGCAAAAAATACCCAAACTGGTGTTGGGAACGTATCTGCAAGGCGATATTTTTTGGGATTACCCGCCCGACACCATCTTCCCGCCGCCTCCCGAGCCGCGTCCTCCTGCATCGGAGCCTCTGTCAGAGTCTGAGCGTCCTATTCGCTACGTGGGCGTGTTCACTTGCAAAGGCGGTGTCGGCAAAACCACCACGGCGGCGCACTTGGCGGGTGCGTTTGCCTTGATGGGGCACGATGTCATCTTGCTGGATTTAGACCCCGACAAAAACCTACGCAAGCTGTTTCAAAACGATCCCACCGACCCCGATGAGGCGGCCTCTTTGTTCGTGCCACCTGTGATGAAAGGCGAGTTGGGGACGACGCTCACCGTGCTGAATCATGACGAATGGAACGAAGCGGAGTATCCCGACACCAAAATCGTCGTCTGCGATTGCTCACCCGTGCTGGCAGAAAACCCCAAAGAGCTGATTGCCAAGTTCGATTACTGCATCATCCCCACCACCCTGAACCCGCTGGGCGTGGCGAAGAATGCCGACGTGATTACCCGCACCTTCAAACACATTCGAGACTTGAACAAAAAGGCGGAGATGTTTTGTGTGATCAACGCCTTCGATGGATCGAAAGCCGTTGAAAAGCGCAACGAGAAGTTGATCCACCACCTCAAACACCATGTGGATCAGTACACCGCCCAAGACCCCCACTGCCATTTTGTGCATCCCGACGCAGCCAAAATCCGTTACAGCGCGGCCTTGCAATACTGGGGCTTTCACATCATCGAAGGCAGCAGCCCTCAATTGGCCTTCAAAGAAGTCGGCGGCAGAAACTATCCCTTGGCCGACTTTTTGCAATTGGCGGAGTATCTGGAAGCGCACACGCAGCTCGATGAATTGCGCGGGTCAGCCTCAAGCCCTCAAAATAAATAGCAAAAAAAGTGAGCTGCTTACGCAAGTAAAACGCTGGTTTTGGCCGATTTGATGCTTAAATTCAAGTCGAAAATTCTAAAAAATCATCAAAAAACCTGTTTTTGACCTGTCCCAACAGGCCACACACAGTGTTTTTAGGTGCTGTGGACTCTTTTTTTTGGAAAAATCGGCTGATTTTCAGATCATAATCGCCAATAGTGCTTGATTTAATTGCGTAAGCAGCTCTCATTTTTTACTATCGTTTTTATTGGTTTTATCATGTGGATTGTTTTGATGCCGCAGTGCGAGCCAGCCTAGAGTGGCGACGCTCAGGAGTAGGGCGACGAAGCCGATGCGGGGGGACACGTCCAGCATCCAGCCGCCCAGTGCCGGGGCCAGCGTGCCGCCTAGGGTGTAGGACATGACCAAGACGGCGGTGGCTTGCACCAGTGGCAAGCCTTGCTCACGGTCGCCAATGGCAATCATCGACAGGGTGTAGAGCGAGCCGCCGATGCCGCCCCACAGAAACACCAGCGGCCACGCCAGTACAGTCCAATCGGCCACCCACGGCACGATCAAGGTGGTGAGGGCGGTCAAAAGGGCGCAGGTTTGCATCAGCGTCAAGCGTGCTTGCAAGGGCATGCCCCAACGCTGTTGGGGGTCTTGCGCCATGCGGTCGGCCCATATCCCCATAGGCAGCATCATCAAGGCACTGCCCAAGCCGCTGGCCGAGACCAAGAGCGCCGATTGGGGAGCTGACCACTCTAAAGCCAAGCCGTACAGGGGCAGCAGGCCGGAAATACCGCTTTCAAAAAAACCGCCCACACCGCCTGCGATCATGATGACGGGGTGCGCGCGCAACGCCTGCCACAGGCCAGACACGCCGTCCACCCCCTCAGCCTTTGGGGAGTCAGCGGCTGAGGGGGGTACGTGTTCCTCGGGCAAGGCGGGTATCCACAAGCTGCACAGCAGCCCCGCCAGCAGCACGAGCCAGACGACGGTGAGGGCCACACCGCGCTCGGCCCCCACCCACGCCAGCAAGGCGGGGCCGACGACGAAGGTGGCACCGACCATCGTTTCAAACCACCCGACCCAACGGCCTCGTTGACCCGCAGGCGCACACTCGGCCACCAGTGCTTCGGCCAGTACCCAGCGCAAGCCGCCAGCCATGCCCGCCATGAATTCCAGCACGAACCACACCGCCAAGTCGTCGCTCAGATAAAACCCCGTGGTGACGACCACGGGCAAGCCTGCTGCCAGCCACAAGGCTTTGCGCCGTCCTAGGGCGTGGGTGGCGTTGGCGATGAAGGGTGTGGCGAACAAAATCCCCACCCAACCAGCGGCGGCGAACAGCCCCGCTACCGCCGTGCTCACACCATCGGCTTTGAGCAAGAGCAGCAGCAAGGGCGAGAGCATGAAGACTCCTACCAGCTCTAAAAACGTGGACGCAAACACCAGCCACAAGGTGCGTTGGGCCAGCGCGGGTGCAAGGGCAGCGGCGGGCGCGTGCTGATTCATCAGGCCGCACCCAAGACCGCACGCGCCACTTCAGCAAAGCCCGCTCCACGTTCTGCCGTCGTCACGAAGCGGGGGTGGTGCTGCAACTGCGACCAAAAGCGACGGATGTTCGCCACGCCCACCGTCCAAGGCAGGTGTTGGAACATGACTTGATCGTTGGTCGAGTCGCCCACATACACCCACTGCGCTGCTGTCTGCGCCAAGTCTTGCCCTAACAGCGCCCGCACCGCCCAGCACGCGCCTTGCCATTTGTGGTGTGTGCCCATCCAGCCATTGATGTGGATGGAGCTGACGGTGGCGGTCAAGCCCGCTTGCTGCATCTGCTGCACCACGGCGGCGATGGTGGCCTCGTCTAAATAGTGGTGTTCGCTGTGGTCAATGGCGATGTCGGTTTCCCGTCCGGCGCTGTCGTGGGCGCGGTGGGCCGTGGGTATCTGGGCTTCGATGTCGGTTAAGACCCGCTGCAAATGCTGGTAATGGTGCTGGCGGGTCGCTGCGTCGTGCAGGTATATTTTTTGGAGCTGCCCATGCGCTTGATACAAGCACACGCTGCCGTTTTCGGCCACGATGCCCCGCAGCGGCCATGTTTGCGCGTAGGGCACGCTCCAGCCCACGGGTCGTCCGGTGATGGCGATGACGGGGATGTCGGCCTGGTGCAGGGCTTGCAAGGCGGCCCAGGCTTCGGGGGCGATGGCTCCGTCGCACGTCAGGGTGTCGTCGATGTCGGTCAGCACGCCTAGCAAGGGGCGCGTGAGCGAGGACAGGCGATTGGGCAACAAGGCCGGGAGAGGCATGAGCGTAGGTGGATGGGGAGTCAACCGCATAGAATCAGTCTGCACTTTTTTGGAAACTTCAATGCACATGGCGGGCACACATCTGGTAGTGGAAATGAGCGGCTGCGACCCCTTGATGTTGGGCGACGCAGCGCGGGTGCGTGCGGCTTTGCTGAGTGCGGCCGACGCGGGTCGCGCCCATGTCCTGAATGTGTTTGTGCATCAATTTCAACCGACGGGCGTGAGCGGGATTGTGGCATTAGAGGAATCCCATCTCTCCATTCACACCTGGCCCGAGCGGGCGTACGCGGCGGTTGATGTGTATACCTGTGGCGATCACCCCTTGCCTCACCTCGCCATGCGGGTGTTGTCACAACAACTACACGCCCAACACACGCACGTGCGCGAAATCCGTCGTGGCATTGCGCAAGGCACGGGGTGTTACGTCAG
The DNA here is from genome assembly GCA_002479815.1 of bacterium UBA7470. GTDB lineage: Bacteria > Pseudomonadota > Gammaproteobacteria > Burkholderiales > Burkholderiaceae_C > UBA2334. The sequence continues at coordinate 12,598 of DLPA01000178.1, forward strand.
TGAGGCCGTGCAGGGGTCCGATATTTCATGAGGCAGTGTTGGCTTCACTGATCAGACGCGCTGAACTGCGGCTAATATGGAAGCGATCTTTTTTAGTGTGTGAGCAAAACATCGAGGCGCGCTTGTGAATACGTTCTCAACCCAAATACCCTCCCCGTTGGACTACTTTTCTATCTTGGTGGACGACGACGAACACTTCCCTTTGTTGGAGGTGGCGGTGAGTCTGGCGCAGGACGAATACCCCGAGTTGGACATTCAGCAGGTGTTAGGGGATGTCGATCAATTAGCGGCCCGTTTGCGCCGCCGCCTGCCTGTGGACGCTGGCCCTTTGCAGCGTTTGCGCGGTTTGAATCAGTTTTTTTATCGTGATTTGGGCTTTGTCGGCAATGTCAATCATTTCCACGATCCCGACAACAGTTACTTGAATGTGATGCTGAGAACCCGCAAGGGCATTCCCATCAGTCTGGCTGTGCTGTGGCTGGAGTTGGCGCAGAGCATCGACTTGAGCGCCAGCGGCATCAGCTTCCCCGGTCACTTCATGTTGAAGGTGAGCTTGCCCCAAGGTCAGGTCATCATTGACCCGTTCACCGGCCAGTCTTTGAGTCGGGAAGAACTGCAAGAACGCCTCACGCCCTATGCACAAGCGCAAGGGCTGGTGGGTGACTTTGACGTGCCATTGGGTTTGTACCTGCAAGCCTGCACCGCACGGGAGACGATTGCGCGAATGCTGCGCAACCTCAAAGAAATTCACCGCACCGCAGAAGACTGGTCACGTCTGTTGCCGGTGCAAGAGCGTTTGGTGCGCCTCTTGCCGGCGCACTGGGACGAGCTTAGAGATCGTGGCTTGGTGTTGGCCGAGTTGGGCATGCGTCGGGCCGCCATTGACGACTTACGCGCCTATTTGTTGCACACAGGTGACCCTGTCGATGCAGTGTCCATCAAAGAACGTTTGGTGGAATTAGAGCAACGTTAAAGCAGCGGTGTCACCGTCTAGAGTTCTCGCTACAAACAGCCCGCATGGTATTCATGCCTATGACGATTTATGCCCAGCATTCACAAGCCCACACTCATTGATAGTTTGTTACAGCTGATGCAGTCCACCGCCCACGCCGATCAGACCACTGATGTGACAGAGCTAAGACGACGCATTGGCAAAGCGATTGACGAAGCCATCTTTCCTAGACAACAAACCGACACACGCCGCGTGACGATTTTGTTGTCCGATTTGCGAGGCTTTACTTCCCTTTCCGAAAAATACAGCGCCATGGAAATGGTCGGCGCATTAAATCGCTACCTAGAGCGCATGAGCGACATCATTTTGAGTCACGGAGGCACAATCGACAAATTCATGGGCGATGCCATCATGGCCTTGTTCGGTGCGCCCGCGTCCCGCAGCGATGACTTAGAGGCGGCGTTGTCCTGTGCGATTGAGATGCAGGCTGCCATGCAGGACATCAATGCTGAGAACGAACTGTACGGCATGGCTCCACTGTACATGGGCATTGGCATCAACACGGGTGAGGTCGTGGCGGGGCACTTGGGGTCGTCCCTGCACAACGAATACACCGTGATCGGCGATCAGGTCAATTTGGTATCCCGTATTGAAGCGCACACGTTGCGAGGGCAAATTTTGCTCAGTGAAAACGCCTACCAATTGGCGTGTGACATTGTCGAAATTGGCGACATCAACGAAGTGCGCGTCAAAGGCAAAAAAGGCATGGTACGGATGTACGAGCTGCTGGGTGTGCTCCGTCCTGAACCCAAAAAAGCCCCCACACGCGAGATACGCAACAGCCCTCGGGTAGAGGTCGATTTGCCTATACGCTTTCAGCGCCTGATCGACAAAACTGTCGAGCCGCAAGCGCACGTTGCGAGGGTAGTGGACATGAGCTATGGCGGTATGTTCATTCTCAGCCCAGTCGAGTTGCAGACCTTGAGCGACATCAAAATCTCGGTCTCCATGTCTTTGCTAGAGCCTGATTTGACAGAGATTTACGCCAAAGTGCTGCGGGTCACGCCTGTTCATGGTGAGTTCGAGTGTCGCATTGAGTTCACGTCGATTGATGCCAACGCCACCCAATCGGTCAAAGAGTTTGTGAACAGCATCGTCGAGATGAAACGCCACTGAGGGGAATCGGCGCATGAGGTCGCTCAGGCCACATGCACATCCACCACCTGTGGCTGAAACTGTGTAGCGCTCGCCGTGGGCCAGTACCAAGAAAACACGGGGGGCAAGGCGTCCCAATCGGGCGTGTCCAGCAATGCGCCTGCAGCGACGGAGGGCAACACGCGCTCCAACAACCGCACTTCGTTGGCATGGATGCGGCGCACAATGTGTTGGGGGCTGATTTGATTGGGATGTGTCAACCCTGCCGCCTGCACCAACTCTTGTAAAGCTTTGAGGGTCTGCTGATGAAAGTTGAACACCCGATCGGTCTTATTGCCCACGTGCAGGGCTTGCTGGCGCACAGGGTCTTGGGTGGTGACACCTGTAGGGCAATGCCCCGTATGGCAAGCTTGGGCCTGAATGCAGCCCAAGGCCATCATGAAGCCGCGCGCGCTGTTGCACCAATCGGCTCCAATGGCCATGGCGCGAGCGATGTCAAACGCACTCACCACCTTGCCCGCACACCCGATGCGGATGCGTGAGCGCAAATTCACCCCTACCAAGGTGTTGTGAACCAAGCGCAAGCCCTCTTCCAGTGGCGCACCCACGTGGTCGGTAAATTCCAAGGGCGCTGCGCCTGTGCCGCCTTCTTTGCCATCGACCACGATGAAGTCCGGCGTGATGCCCGTGTGCAGCATGGCTTTGACCAACGCAAACCATTCCCACGGGTGACCGATGCAGAGCTTGAAACCGATGGGTTTGCCCTCCGACAGCGAGCGCAACTGACGGATGAACTGCATCAACTCAATGGGCGTGCCAAACGCGCTGTGCGAGGCCGGAGAGATGCAGTCTTGACCCACAGGCACGCCACGCGCCTCGGCAATTTCCGGCGTGACCTTGGCCCCGGGCAGCATCCCTCCGTGGCCGGGTTTAGCGCCTTGGCTGAGTTTGATTTCGATCATCTTGACCTGAGGGTCAGCGGCGTTGGCGACAAAGTCTTTGGCGCTGAAGCGACCTTGTGCGTCTCGACAGCCGAAATAGCCCGAGCCGATTTCCCAAATCAAATCGCCGCCATGCTGACGATGCCAGCGTGAGATGGAGCCTTCACCCGTGTCATGGGCGAAGCCGCCCCGTTGTGCGCCCGCATTCAAGGCCAGAATGGCGTTGGCACTGAGCGCCCCAAAACTCATGGCCGAGATGTTGAAGATGCTGGCCGAATAGGGCTGGGTGCAGTCTGGCCCCCCGATGCGGATACGAAAATCAGGGCTGTCGAGTTGGGTGGGGATCATGGAGTGGTTGATCCACTCGTAGCCCGCCGCCTTCACATCCAGTTGCGTACCAAACGGGCGCTTATCGGTATCGCCCTTGGCGCGGGCATAGACCAAGCTGCGTTGGGCACGCGAAAACGGGGCAGCTTCGTTGTCGCTTTCGATGAAGTATTGGCGTATTTCGGGCCGAATGAACTCCAACATGAAACGCAAGTTGCCGATGACGGGATAGTTGCGCCGCACCGCGCTGCTGGTCTGAAGCACATCGTGTACACCAAGCGCCACCAAAAGGAGGGCGAGCAGCAGCCCCCAGCCCCAGCTTGCCGACCATCCCCCAATGACCAGCGCAAGCAAGCACAAAGGCACGGCAATGATGGCGAGGCCCCACACGGTATAGCGCACAGGATAAAAGCGATTGAGCGTATGCAGCACCGTTGTCTCCAAAGGCAGAAAAATAACAAAAGCGAAAGCCTATAAAAGGCGAAATCAAGACCTATTGTGACGGCTTGAGGAAAAAGTCGCGCAGCGCCCATGCGGTGGTTTCAGGCAGCTCTTCGGGGATGAAGTGGCCCGCAGGCAAGGCTTCGCCATAGACGTGTACCGCACATTGCGCCCGCCACAAGGCCAGCGGATCAAAGAGTTTGTGAACCACGCCCCGCTCGCCCCACAGCACCAAGGTGTCGCAAGCGATGCGCTGCTGGGCGGCGCGTGCGCTGCGGTCGTGCTCCAAATCAATGCCCGCACTGGCGCGATAGTCCTCACAGGCGCTGTG
>DLPA01000199.1:0-4274 GCA_002479815.1 bacterium UBA7470
GTGGAAGAAACGTACGAGTTGGAGTATGGCAGTGCCACCGTCGAGCTGCACACCGATGCCGTGCGACAAGGCGACCGCGTGCTCTTAATCGACGACCTGATCGCCACTGGTGGCACGATGATGGCAGGCAAGAAGTTGCTTGAGAAACTGGGGGCAACCGTCACCGAAGGCGCTGCCATTGTGGATTTGCCCGAGTTGGGCGGCTCCGAACGCTTGCGCACCAGCGGCTTGTCTTTATTCACGCTGCTTCACTTTACAGGGCACTGAAGAAGTGGCTTATGGGCTTATGCGCCGTGGCATTTTTTAAACTTTTTGCCACTGCCGCACCAACACAGGTCGTTGCGACCGGGTTTGTTGCCTTTGACGATCGGGCCGATGCGTGGGCCTAGGCTGCGGGCAATTTGGTGCAGATCGTAAACGGCCCACAAGGCCAGACCAAAGGCATTCATGCGCTCTTGGCTGACACTGGGCAAGGCATCGTCGTCAAACAAATTCACAATAGGCGGATGGTTGTCGTCCTCGGTCAAGGCCGTGATCTTGTCCATCGACTCGTCAAACCATGCCGCGATGTCCGGGTCGCGTGGCGTTGCCCATGATGCGTCCCACATTTCCACGGCGGCCATGAACCCCATCGCCCATACTTGTGCATAAGAAGGGACGAGATGCCCATCGCCTTGTGCCTCGTACCACGCCTGACGCTCTTCTTCGGGCAACGCCAGCAGCGCACCTGCCGTGTCCATGACTTCAGGCGAGAAGGCACGGTCATCGCTCAAGGAATCTACCTCGGTCAAGAGGCTGCTTGCAATTTCCGCACGGCGACGTTGCCACAAGGCCAAAAACTGCGTTTCTTGCGCCGCGTCTGCAAACAAGGGCACCTCATCTTCAAACTGGGGGAACAACCAGCCAAAGGCATCTTCGTCGCTGATAGGGTCACGACAGCAAACGATAGCGGCTAAAACACCTTCAAAAAAATCCCACTGTGCGGTTTCGGGTTCACGGGTACGAATGTCGTCTAGGATGGCATCTAAGGTGTCAAAGTCGTCCGCCCCCATGGGGCTGGGCGTGTCGTGGGTGGGCAGGGTGGTATGGGTCATGGTGTAGAACGTCAATGAGAAAAAGCAAGTCAAAGTGCAGCAGCCGGCGCTGACGTGGCCATGGGCGAAGGCGACAGCGGCCAACAGGAGCCAACCCACACGCCCACGTGTCGAAGACGTTTACGCAACCGCAGAACCGCGTGATCTTTGCTCAAAAGGATGAGGGGTGCCTGACGCGAGGCATGGGTCACCGCCAAATCAATGAATTTTTGATCGTCTGCGTCACGACAGACGTAGGGCACTTTGGACGCAGGTGCGCACACAGTCACACAGCGGTCGTAAGCGGCCAACACCTCCAGGGCCACACGGCGATCCAACGCTTGACGACGCACCAAATGCGGATACGCCAGCACCCGCGCCAACTCCTCCCGCATGACTGGGGTACTCAGCCAAGGCGGATGCAAGGGAGCGGTGAGAGCCTCGGCCGCTTGGCCTTGCGCTCCAGAAGGAATACCCAAGGCCTGACGCAAGGGCTGCGTGGCAGGGTCGTCAAAAACCCACAAGTCCAGCACGATATTGGTATCCAACACCCATGCCGCAGGGGGGCTGGGGCTGAGGTCATCCGTGTCACGCGCCAGGGCTGCCGCGGTATGCGTGTGCATCATTCAGGGGCAGGGCTTGAGCTGGAGGCGGGTGGGGTCGCCTGCGTCGCCTCCGGTGTAGGCTTGGGGCCACGGGCGCTGCCAGCGACCAAATCAAAGCGAAACATTCGGCATTCAATGGGGCCGTTCCACAGCGGAATGCGACGCGACTCTTTTAAACGCATCAAACTGGGCAACTTCAAATCGGGCGTGAGCATCCATGCCGTCCAGCCGCTGTAGTGGCGTTTCCAGTGCGCTGCCAGACGAGGGAAAAAGTCATCGCCGCCGGTGTCGGTTTGTGCTTGCTCCCGCCCCAAAGGCGTGGGTACCGCACCAGCCCCCACACGATGCACACGCGGCTGCGAAGTTGCTTGTGTGGCATAGCTGCTGGCACGTTGCCCCGCCACCCCAGCAGCGGCAATGCGCTCGCCATAGGGAGGGTTGAGCAGCATGACCCCGGCCTGCTCGCAAGGCGGCATCCGCTGCAAGGCATCCCCACCTCGGAACTCAATGGCGTGGGCGACACCCGCGCGTTGGGCGTTGCGTTGGGCAAAGTCCACCATGCGGTGGGCCACATCACTGCCGAAAATAAAGGGCTTTTCGTCGGCAGCATGGGTTTTTTGTGCTTGGGCCGCTTCTTTTTTAATGGCAGCCCAGACGTGTGCTTGGTAGGGCAGCAGTTGCTCAAAGGCAAAGCGGCGCTGCATCCCTGCTGGGATGCCGAGAGCGATTTGGGCGGCCTCAATGGCGATGGTGCCACTGCCACAACAAGGATCGTACAAAGGCAGCGCGGCGGCGGCTTGTCCGTCCCAGCCGATGGCGGCCAGCATGGCGGCAGCCAAGGTTTCTTTCAAGGGGGCATCGCCTTTGTCTTCACGCCAACCGCGTTTGAACAGCGGTTCGCCCGAGGTGTCAATATAGATGCTGACGTGATCGTGCGTCAAATGCGCAAACACGCGCACATCGGGCCAGGCGGTATCCACGTCAGGGCGTGCGCCTGTTTTGTGCCGAAAGCGGTCGGCCACCGCATCTTTCACTTTCAAGGCCGCAAAGTTCAAACTTTTGAGGGGGCTGTGCTGTGCGGTGATTTCGACCTTAAAGCGTTCACGCGCAGTGAACCAAATCTCCCACGCCACTCCAGCCGCCGCGTCATAAATATCGGCCTCGGTACGATAAGGCTGATGCGCCAGTTGCACCAGCACCCGCTGGGCCAAGCGGCTGTGCAGGTTCAATTGCAGCGCGTCACGCCAAGACGCTTGCAGCATCAAACCCGCCCGTCCTGTGCGCCCCACGATGCCAGTGATGCGGGCCACTTCATCGGCCAAAAAACCTTCGACGCCAGCGGCGCAGGGCAAAAATAAATGTAGATGATTCAAGGAAACATAGGGCAGGGCAACTGCCAATCAAGCCAAGTTAGAAAGAACTCGAATTTTCGCCCATCTGCCCACCTCCGCCTATCAAATCGGCGATAAGTTTTAAAATCAATAGTAAAAAAAGTGAGCTGCTTACGCAACAAATACAAAGAATATGTCGTATTTTTTACTTAAAAAATATCGTTTTTATGCTAAAAAATGCCTTTGATTACCCGCCAACAGCCGTTGCAAGCCTGCGGGGGAGCGTATCAAAGCTGTTTTTTGGGTTTTTTGGTTTTATTTTCAGAATAAAAACAGATAATAACTTGGTAATCATTGCGTAAGCAGCTCACTTTTTTTACTATGCTTTTCGTGAGTGTGGCACACGCAAGCCTCGCCGTGGGCGGCAGCGACCAGTTCACTGAGGATGCCGCAGTGCCGTTGTCCTTGTGCGTCCAGATGTCCGCCATGACAGCGCGAGCGCAAGGCCAACAGTTGCTGCTCTAGCGCGTGCAGACTGACCAAGCGGACACGCACGCGGGCCAGATGCGCCTCCAGCAAGTGCTCCACGTTGTCGCATTCGCTCAAAGGCGTGTCGTCCAGCACCGCCAGCAACTGCCGCACATCAGCCAACGGCAAATCCAAGGCGCGGCAATGACGAATAAAGGCCAAACGCTCCAAATGGGCATCGTCATAGTCCCGATACCCGTTGTCGTGACGGGCGGGTGCGGGCAGCAAGCCTTCTTTTTCGTAAAAACGGATGGTTTGCGCATCGACACCCGTGCGGCGAGCTAAAGTTTTAATTTGCATACGGGCAAGAAAAAAGCGTACGGACGAAGGGCTTGACACTATATCGACTACAAGGTTTTTAATCAAAACCAGCAAGGGAATCTTCAAAGGAGTCGTGTATGTCTGAATCTTGTCGTGGGGCTTGTACCCACACCCCACCCGCCAAAGAACGCATCGTCCACCTCAGCCGCTATCGGCGGGTGTTGTGGGTGGCCTTGGTGCTGAATGCGGCGATGTTTGTCGTGGAATTGACGGCGGGCGGCCATGCCGGGTCTTTATCGCTGCTGGCCGATGCGATTGATTTTGCGGGCGATGCGCTCAACTACGGCGTGTCGCTGGCCGTGCTGGCCTCAGCCTTGGTGTGGCGGGCGCGGGCCGCCATCCTCAAAGCCGTGTCGATGATGGGCTTTGGTGTGTTCGTCTTGGGCCGTGGCCTGTGGGCGCTGTGGCATGGCACA
>DLPA01000199.1:4368-6634 GCA_002479815.1 bacterium UBA7470
TGATGCTGTACGCCTTCCGTGAAGGCGATGCCAATATGCGCAGCGTCTGGCTGTGCTCGCGCAACGATGCCATTGGCAATGTGGCGGTGTTTCTGGCTGCCTTGGGCGTGTTCCGCACGGGGTCGGCGTGGCCCGATGTGCTGGTCGCGGCCATCATGGCGACGCTGGCGCTGCAAGGCGGTTGGGCCGTGCTGCGCCAAGCGCGACAAGAATTGCAAGAAGGCTCACACGATGGACATCAACACGGTTGACCTTGGCAAGCACTGAGCCATGCGGGTGCGTCTTGGTAGGCCACGGGGCGCAAAAAACGATCGAGCGCCGCGTCTCCCACCGAGGTGCTGAAGGGGGCGGTCGATGAGGGCCAAGGCCCGCCGTGTTGTTGTCCGGCACTGACCGCCACGCCTGTGGGCACGCCCGCAAACAGCACACGGCCCGCCACGCTCGCCGCCGTGCGCACCCATGCGCGGTGCGCGGGGGTGTCCTCGCTCATGCCCCACAGGGTCACGGTCAACGCGCCGCCCACGGCGTGCAGCACTTGATGCCCTTGCGCGGTGTCGTCGTACCACACGATCAAGCTGCTCGGGCCAAATACCTCATCGCGCAGCACGGCATGGCGCAAGAAAGGGTCGGCATCGACTTCCAACAAAGCCGGACGTGGGGCACGATCGGCCACTGGCTCGTGCAGCAGGGCACGCGCACCCGCTTGCAACTGGGCCACCAAGCCCGCATCGAAGGCGTGGCGCATGCCTGCGGTGAGCATGACGTGGGGCTGTTGGGCTTGCAAGGCCGTCACCAAGGCTTGAACAAAAGCCACGCTTTCTGGGCTGCGTTGCAGCACCAGCAAGCCCGGATTCGTACAAAACTGCCCGCATCCCAAGGCAATCGACGCGGCCAAGGTCTGCGCCAGCGCCTCGCCGCCCAGAGCCAATGCGGTCGGTGTGGCAAGTACGGGGTTGATCGACCCCAGTTCTCCATAAAACGGGATGGGGCGCACACGTTCACGCGCGGCTTGCTGCAAGGCCAAGCCGCCTCGGGTCGATCCGGTGAAGGCCCCTGCGGCGATGCGCGGATGCTGGATCAAGGCGACCCCGATCTCAAAGCCCTCGGCTTGCACCATTTGCACCACGCCCGCAGGCAGCCCTTGCGCGGTCAGCACCGTTTGAATGAGCGCAAACACCAAGCGCGAGGTGTGCAAATGACCGTTGTGCGCCTTCACCACCACCGTGCAGCCAGCGGCCAACGCCGATGCGGTATCGCCGCCCAACACCGAAAAAGCAAACGGGAAATTGCTCGCCGCAAACATCGCCACCGGCCCCAGTGGCACGCGCACGCGCATCAAGGCCGGATGACCCGCGGGCGGTAGGCCGGGCACGGCGGGATCATCGACATGGGCAAATGCTGCGCCCGCCGTCACCAACTGGGCGAAGCGGCGCAGTTGAAACGCGGTGCGATCCAGCTCGCCATTCAAGCGGGCCATCCCCAAGCCCGTTTCTGCGTCGGCGGTGGTGACGAGGGTGTCGCGTTCGGACTCCAGCGCGGTTGCCAGCCCTTGGAGCAAGTGGGCGCGGGTGGCGGCATCGCTGGCTTGCCACACCTCAAAAGCGGTGCTGGCTTGTGCGGTGGCCTGATCTAAATCGGCAAGGCTGGTGCTGGGCAAAGCCGCACCGTAAGGCTCGCCCGTGCGGGCGTGGGTGGCGTAAAGCATCTGAAACATCCCATGTATTTGACCTATCCAATCCATCCATCAACGCACCAAGCAGGGGCGTTTGGGGTCGAACGTCCACCCCGGAATCAGGTATTGCATGGCAAGGGCATCGTCACGCGCACCCAAGCCGTGTTGTTGGTAGAGGGCGTGCGCTTTTTCGACTTCCGCCATGTCCAGCTCTATGCCCAGACCGGGGCGCTGAGGCACATCGACATAGCCGTCTTTGATTTGGAAGGGCGCTTTGGTGAGGCGTTGACCGTCTTGCCAAATCCAATGGGTGTCGATGGCGGTGACGCGCCCGGGCGCAGCCGCCGCGACATGGGTGAACATCGCCAAAGACACATCGAAATGGTTGTTGGAGTGCGACCCCCACGTCAGCCCCCAGTCACGGCAGGTTTGCGCGACGCGAACCGCGCCCGAAAGCGTCCAAAAGTGCGGATCAGCCAAGGGGATGTCCACCGCTTGCAAACTGAGGGCGTGAACCAGTTGCCGCCAATCGGTGGCAACCATATTCGTCGCGGTGGGCAAGCCCGTGGCGCGTTTGAATTCGGCCATGACTTC
>DLPA01000199.1:6755-9021 GCA_002479815.1 bacterium UBA7470
TCGCGCATCAAGCGAATCGCCTCTTGCAAGCGCCAACCGCCGTTGGGGTCTAGGGTGATGCGGGCTTGGGGGAAGCGTTCGGCCAAGGCACGCACCGCCAGCACCTCGTCTTCGCCGCGCAGCACGCCCCCTTTGAGCTTGAAGTCTTGAAAGCCGTAGCGGGCGTGCGCGGCTTCAGCCAAGCGCACCACGGCCTCGGGGGTCATGGCTTTTTCGTGGCGCAAGCGCAGCCAATCGTCCTCGGCCTCGGGTTCGCTGGCGTAGGGCAGGGGGGTTTGTTGACGGTCGCCCACAAAGAACAAGTAGCCCAACATCTGCACCTTGTCGCGTTGCTGCCCTTCGCCCAACAAAGCGGCGACGGGCACGCCAAAGTGCTGGCCTTGCAAGTCCAGCATCGCCGACTCCACGGCAGCCAAGGCGTGAATAGTGGTGCGCAGATCAAAGGTTTGCAGCCCTCGCCCGCCCACGTCGCGGTCGGCAAAGGCGCGGCGCATCTCAGCCAAAATCGCTGGCAGCTCGCCCAAGGAGCGCCCTGTGATGAGGGGCCGTGCGTCCTCTAGGGTTTGACGGATGTTTTCACCGCCGGGGACTTCTCCCACACCGGTGTGTCCGGCGCTGTCTTGCAAGATCAAGAGGTTGCGGGTGAAAAAGGGCGCGTGCGCCCCCGAGAGGTTGAGCAACATGCCATCCCGCCCAGCGACGGGAACGACACGCATCTGTTGAATGTGAGGGCTAGAACCGAGCATGACGAAAAAGGGGGGGATGAAGGCGCTCAATCGGCCTTGATGTTGCGGGATTCGATCAGTTTTTTCCAACGTGCAAATTCGCTGGCTTGGTAGGCGGTGAATTGCTCGGGGGTGTTGGCGACGATTTCAAAGCCCAAGTCCAGCAAGCGGGTTTTGACGGTGGCATCGTTCAACACGTTGGCAATCGCGGTGTGCAGTTGTTTTTTCAGCTCGGGTGACGTGCCTTTGGGCGCAGCCACCGCCTGCCATGAATAGACATTGCATTCTTTGATGCCCAACTCTTCCAGCGTGGGCACATCGGGCAGCACGGGGGAGCGTTTGGCGCTGGTGATGGACAGCGCGCGCAGCTTGCCCGCTTTGATTTGGGGCAGTGCGGTGTTGACGTTCATGAAGGACGAGTCCACCTGTGCGCCCAATAAATCCGACATCACGGGGCCACCGCCTTTGTAGGGCACATGGATGCCGCTCGTGCCGGTTTGCTGCCAAAACAGCTCGGCGGTCAAATGGTCGCTGCTGCCATTGCCCGACGAGGCAAAGGTCATTTTGTTGGGATTGGCTTTGGTGTAGGCAATCACATCGGCCATGCTCTTGTGGGGAGAGTTGGCGGGCACGACCAGCACGTTCGGCGCTTGCACCGCCACGGAGATGTAGTCAAAGTCTTTCAGCGCGTCGTAAGGCACTTTGGCGAGCAAATGCGGCGCAATCACAAACGGGCCTAGCGAGGCCACCAGCAAGGTGTGCCCATCAGGGGCGGCTTTGGCGACTTGGCCTGCGCCTATCGTGCCCGTGGCCCCCGCGCGGTTGTCCACGATGAAGCTGCCCCCCAGTTTCTCCTGCATTTTGGTTTGCAGCGTGCGCCCGATCATGTCAGACGCGCCGCCCGGCGGAAAGGGTACGACCATCGTCACCGTTTTGTCGGGCCACGCGGCAGCCAAGGTGGTGACGGTGGCGGTGAGGCCCGCGATCAATAATTTTTGCAAGGTTTTCATGATGTCTCCAATCGAATCAAGGGGATGCAGGGGTGGGGAAAACTCAAACTCAGCTCAAACTCAGCTCGCACTCAATGCCCATTCAGGTCACAGGTGCGGGGTTGAACAGCACCAGCGCGTTGTGCAGCTTCCAGTGCTCGGCCCACGTCCGTTTGCCGCTGGCGGTTTCCAGCAGCAACTCAAACAGCGCCCAACCCGCGTCTTCGATGCGCCAATCGCCTTGGGCGATGCGGCCTGCGTCGAAGTCCATCAAGTCGTGCCAACGCTGGGCCAGTTCGGTGCGCGTGGCGACTTTGACCACGGGGCAGGCTTGCAGGCCGTAGGGCGTGCCGCGTCCGGTGGTAAACACATGCACATTCATGCCCGCCGCCAGTTGCAGCGTGCCGCAAATGAAATCGCTGGCGGGCGTGGCGGCAAACACCAGCCCTTTTTGGGTAGGTGCTAATTTCTCGCCGGGGGCCAAGACCGAGCGAATGGCGGTGCTGCCGCTTTTGACGACAGACCCCATCGCCTTTTCGGTGATGTTGGACA
>DLPA01000199.1:9180-13712 GCA_002479815.1 bacterium UBA7470
GCCACTTCGGGCGTGGCGGCGCGGGCGGTGAGTTGTTCGACGGCATCGCGCACTTCGGTGTTTTCCGAGAACATCACCGTGCCCCCGGCACGCACCACCAAATCGGCCATGTAGCCCACCGCAGGATTGGCTGTGACCCCCGAAAACGCATCGCTTCCGCCGCATTGCACGCCCACGACCAAGGCGCTGGCGGGCACGGTTTGTCGGCGGCGGGCGTTGAGGCGCTCCAGATGCACCCGCGCCCGCGCCACGATGCCGTCGATCATGGACATGAAGCCCACATGGGCGCGGTCTTGCAGGCAAACGGTGTCGATGCTGCCAATGCTGTCGATGCCCGCAGAGGCCGATGATGCAGCGGCGGCATCGGCCTCGGCATGAATGGGAATACTGCCCTCAGGCCACAGGCGTTCGGGTTGCAGTTTTTCGCAGCCCAAACTCACCACCATCACTTCCCCGCCAAAGTTGGGGTTGAGGCTGAGGTGGCGCAGGGTACGAATGGGAATCTCGGCCCCCGGTGCGTCAATGGCGACACCGCAGCCGTAGGTGTGCTCCAAGGCCACCACGCCATCGACGTGAGGATAGAGGGGCAAAAGTTCTTGCTCAATGCGCCGCACCGCCACCGCCAGCACCCCTGCCACGCATTGCACCGTGGTGGTGATGGCGAGCAAGTTGCGCGTGCCCACGCTGCCGTCGGGATTGACGTAGCCCTCAAAGGTATAGCCTGAAAGCGGCGCGAGGGCGGGCGCGGCTTGCGTCGCCATCGGCAACTGGGCCGACAAGGCTGGCGCGGCAGGCAAGTCCAGCAAGCGTTCATGCACCCATGCGCCCGCAGGAATGTCGGCTTTGGCATAGCCCACGGGCACGTTGTAGCGCCGCACGGCACTGCCCGCGCTGACCTCGCACAAGGCGACTTTGTGGCCTTGCGGCACGCGCTCGCGCAGCACCACGGGGGGCAGCACCCCATCAGACACGCGCACACCGGCGGGCAGCCCGCCGTCTTGCACCACGATGGCCATGTTGTCCGCCGGGTGGATGCGGATGACGTTGAACAGAGGAGCGTCGTCGTTCACAGGTGCAGCCTTTACCATCTGGAATCTGGTGTGTGGAATGCCGTGCGGTGTCGGCTTATTGCGGCCCCAAGCCTTGAATCAGCGCATGGAGTTGCGCCATTTCTTCGGGCTTGAGGTCGGTCAAGGGCGCACGCACTGGCCCGGCGCTGTGGCCCACCAAAGCTGCGCCGGCTTTGACGATGCTGACGGCATAGCCCGCGCTGCGGTTGCGTATCGCCAAATAGGGCATGAAAAACTGTTTCAACAGGCGGTGCTGGGTGGCGTGGTCGTCCCGCGCGACGGCATGGTAGAAGTCCATCGCCGTTTTCGGAATGAAGTTGAACACCGCCGACGAGTACACAGGTGTGCCCAAGGCTTTGTAGGCCGCTGCATAGACTTCCGCTGTGGGCAAGCCCCCCAAGTAAGAAAAGCGGTCGCCCATTTTCAAATAGATGGACATCATCAGCTCGATGTCGCCGATGCCGTCTTTGAAGCCGATCAGGTTGGGGCAACGCTCGGCCAGCATCGCCAAAGAGTCTGGGGTCAGGCGGCAGACGTTGCGGTTGTAGACGATCACGCCGAAGTTCACGCTCTTGCACACCGCCTCGACGTGGGCGATCAAGCCCTCTTGACTGGCTTCGGTCAAGTAGTGCGGCAGCAACAAAATGCCGTGTGCGCCGGCTTGCTCTGCCGCTTGAGCGCATTGAATGGCAAAGCGTGTGGGGCCGCCTGCGCCAGCGATGATGGGCACTTTGCCCTTGCAGGTCTCGACCGCCGTTTGAATGATGCGGGGGTATTCATCGCCCGTTAGTGAGAAAAACTCACCCGTGCCACCCGCCGCAAACAAAGCACTCGCGCCATAGGGGGCCAACCACTCCAAGCGTTCGGCATAGGCCTTGGCATTGAAGTTGCCATCGGCATCAAAGTCCGTCAAGGGGAAGGACAGCAAGCCGTGCGACATGATGGTTTTGAGGTCTTGAGGGGGCATGGGGATTCCTGAGTGGTGCGAAAGACTTGATATAAGAGATCATATATCTTTGTGCATAGCCAGATACCAGTGAAAACCCCTAGGTGTTCAGCGCAAGGCTTGTTGGCGGCGTTCGCGGCTGTGGGTCAAATGCGTGCGCATGGCGGCGCGTGCGGCTTCGGCATCGCGGCGCTCAATGGCCTTGAAAATCACGTCGTGTTCCAAGGCTACCCGCTGCAAATATGCCTCGCGCTCGGCGGCAACGGGGGTGCTGGTTTCCAGTCGGGCGCGGGGAATCATGGAGTTGCCCAGCGTCGTCATCAGCTCCACAAAGCGGGCGTTTTGGGTGGCTCGGGCGATTTCGAGATGGAATTGAAAGTCCGCCCCCACGGCATCGCGGTGCGCTTGCAGGGCCGCTGCAAACCGATCCAAGGCCGAACGCATGGCCTTGATGTGATCGTCGGTTCGCCTAGAAGCGGCGAGACTTGCTGCTTCTGTTTCAATGGCGATTCTCAACTCCAATACGTCGATGACATCGTGCAACGTCGCCATTTGCTCGGCCCGCACCCGAAAACCCGAGGACTCGGACAAGCCCACCACAAACGTGCCGATGCCGTGGCGCGTTTCCACCATGCCTGCGGCTTGGAGGCGTGAAATGGCCTCGCGCACC
Source organism: bacterium UBA7470 (assembly GCA_002479815.1). GTDB lineage: Bacteria > Pseudomonadota > Gammaproteobacteria > Burkholderiales > Burkholderiaceae_C > UBA2334. The sequence goes on from DLPA01000199.1 coordinate 11,867, forward strand.
ACCGTGCGGCTGACCTGAAATTCGGCGATCAAATCGGCTTCGCGCGGCAATTTGATGCCGGCTGCCCAGCGCCCATCGCGGATGCGGTCGCTCATGGTCTGCTCGACCTCCCCCGTCAGGGAACGAGGCCGGGTTCTGGCGGTGGCAGCGGGTGGGTGGGCAGCAGAGGAAGAAGAAAGCGTCATGCGAACAATATCAAGAGATATGATGACAAAGAGGAGCGTGTCACGCATGATACTACCCAAGCGCCCCCGCACCGTGCCCCCAGCGCCGCTCTATCACATTGTAAAAATAATAGTAAAAAAAGTGAGCTTCTTACGCAACAAAACAAAGGGTTCTGGCTGATTCAGTTCTTAAAAAAAGCCTTAAAAACGCAAAAAACCTGTTTTTTCTGCCTTCTGAAGGTCCAAAAACCGAGTGTTGACAGGACTGCAAGCCACTTTCAGAACAAAAAGGACATTTTTTAACGATGAAAATGGCTATAAGAGCCGTATTAATTGCGTGAGCAGCTCACTTTTTTTACTATACTTTTATTGCATCTGGAGGCAGGTGCTGGTTACTCTTCCAGAGTGATGACTTTGGTTTCTCCGCCATCGCAGGTGTAGCAGCACTTGCTGCATCCACGATGACCGCCACGTCCGGCGCCCCAGTAGGTGCTTGAGTCGCCCGCGACCCACGCGCCGTAGCAAACTTTTTCGCCGCCCAAGCAACTGATTTTGAATTTGGTGACGTCATCCGTATCAAGGATATACACACGGCCTGGCCCCGGCCATTGAAAGCCTTTGCGGTCTGATGAGTAAATCGCCACCTCCACTTTGTTGGGGTGCTCAGACTCAAACCGAAACGTTTTGCTGCTGCTTTGCGCATGGACAGTTGTTGCCAGCATGAAGATGGAAACGGCCAGTGATAGGAACAGTTTCAGCCATTTCCACGTGTGTGAATCGTCCATCTTTGGCTCCAGTGCAGATCGAATGAAAGGCGTTGGATTCTGGCAGACATTTGCAGCAGCAAAGGGCAGGGATTTTGTCCTTGCCAAGCGAAGAATAGGGCTTACTCGGCCGCTGCGATGTGCAAGCTGACCTCGGCGATGTTTGCCACATGACCGCTGAGGTGGTCGCCCGCCACCACGGGGCCTACGCCTTCGGGTGTGCCGGTGTAGATCAAATCACCGGCTTGCAGGTGGTAGTACTGGGACAGGTCGGCAATCAGCTCGCGGATGTTCCAAATCAGCTTGTTCACGTTCGAGTGCTGTTTGACTTGCCCATTGACCGACAAGGCGATGTCGCCGCTGTCGATGACGACGTGGGGCATGGGCACGATCTCGCTGCACACGCTGGAGTGCTCGACATCCTTGCCCAAATCCCACGGGCGGCCTTTGTCACGCGCCACCAGTTGCAGGTCGCGCCGTGTCATGTCTAGGCCGGCGGCGTAGCCGTAAATCAGCGTGTGCGCGTCGGCCTCGCTCACGCGAAAGCCTGCTTTGCCAATCGCCACCACCAGTTCCATCTCGTAATGGAAATTGCGCGTCCCCGGCGGATAGGCGATGGTTTGACCGCTGGGCAGCAGCGTTTGTGGCGACTTGGTGAAATAAAACGGCACTTCCACCGTCTTATCGACGGGGCGGCCCATTTCCACGGCGTGTGCGTGGTAGTTGCGCCCCACAAAAAACAGGCGGTGGATGGGATAGCGTTCGTCTTTGCCGCGCACGGCCAAACTGGGTACAGGGGGTGGGTTCCAGAGGTAAGTCGTCATTGTGAATCTCGGTTTTCATACACGCCCATCTTGCGGTGCAAGGGGGACTCGTCGGCCATGAATAAGAAGGCGGGGGCGCTGCTGCTGCGGTTGC
>DLPA01000017.1:0-1007 GCA_002479815.1 bacterium UBA7470
CACGAAACCCGGGGCGATTCAGGTATTGCCGATGCGGCTTTGCTGCTGGGTTGTCCGTGCGATGTACCGCCTTGGCGTGATCACCGAAACGCACAACGCGGGCGCGGTGGTCCTTGGTCCAATAGTCTGAATCCTTTGCAATTCATTTCGGGCATACCAGCAGGCACACCGGTGGTGGCGGTCACAGGTTCGCAAGACGACAACACACTCCCGGAGTTCGCCCGTCGGTGGGTGGAGCAGGCCGCCGCAAAAGGCGTTAAGTCCCGCTATGAAAGTGCCATCGGTCTCAACCATGCCAGTATTCAGCAGTGGTCCGACATCCATCACAAAGTCAGCGAGTTGCTGAAAGATCTGTACCCATGACGCGGCGGCGTAAAATCGGCTTTCAGCTCTAGATGTTTTCTCCAAGTGCGGCCTTTGCTGCGCTTTTTTACTTGTACACACATGGTTCAGATCACCCTTCCCGACGGTTCATTGCGCGAGTTTCCTGGCCCGGTCACGGTGGCCGAAGTGGCGGCCTCGATTGGGGCAGGCTTGGCCAAGGCCGCATTGGGCGGCAAGGTCAATGGTCAGCTGGTGGACACCAGCTTCAGCATCGCCGCCAACGCGCAGCTGGCGATCGTGACCGCCAAAGACCCCGAAGGTCTGGAGTTGATCCGTCACTCGACCGCCCACTTGTTGGCGTATGCCGTCAAGGCCTTGTTTCCCGAGGCTCAGGTCACCATTGGCCCGGTCATTGATAACGGCTTTTATTACGATTTTTCTTACAGCCGCCCCTTCACGCCGGAGGACCTGGCGGCGATAGAAAAGCGCATGACCGAGTTGGCGGCCAAAGACGAACCCGTCCTGCGCCGCGTGTTGCCACGTGACGAAGCCATTGCGCACTTCAAAGCCCTGGGCGAGCATTACAAGGCCGAGATCATCGGCAGCATTCCAGCAGACCAGGAGGTCAGCCTGTACCGCGAAGGTGATTTTGAAGACCTGTGCCGCGGCCCCCATGTGCCCAG
>DLPA01000017.1:1072-1440 GCA_002479815.1 bacterium UBA7470
GGCAAGCTCAAGCACTTCAAGCTCATGAAAGTGGCGGGTGCCTACTGGCGCGGTGACAGCAAAAACGAGATGCTGCAGCGTGTGTATGGCACAGCCTGGGCTAGCAAAGACGACCTGCAGTCGTACTTGACCCGCCTGGAAGAGGCGGAAAAGCGCGATCACCGCAAGCTGGGCCGCGAATTGGATTTGTTCCACATCGACGAGCATGCCCCAGGGCTGGTGTTTTGGCACCCCAAAGGCTGGACCGTGTGGCAAACCGTCGAGCAGTACATGCGCCAGGTTTACCGCGACAGCGGCTACCAAGAAGTCAAAGGTCCCCAGATTCTGGACAAGACCCTTTGGGAGAAAACCGGCCACTGGGACAAGTA
>DLPA01000017.1:1497-1772 GCA_002479815.1 bacterium UBA7470
AACATGTTCACCACCGAGTCGGAAAAGCGCGACTACGCGCTCAAGCCGATGAACTGTCCCGGTCACATCCTGATCTTCAAGCAAGGCATCAAAAGCTACCGTGATCTGCCGCTGCGCTACGGTGAGTTTGGCCAATGCCACCGCAATGAGCCTTCGGGTGGTTTGCACGGCATCATGCGCGTGCGCGGCTTCACGCAGGACGACGGTCACATTTTTTGCACCGAAGACCAAATCCTGCCCGAGTGCGACACCTTCACCAAGGTGCTCAAAAAGGT
>DLPA01000017.1:1902-2885 GCA_002479815.1 bacterium UBA7470
GTTGTGGGACAAGGCCGAAAAAGCGCTCATGGACAGTTTGCGTGCTTCGGGTTGCGAGTTTGTGATCTCCGAAGGAGATGGCGCTTTTTACGGCCCCAAGATCGAATACACGCTGAAAGATGCGATTGGCCGCGAATGGCAATGCGGCACGATCCAGGTGGACTTCAACCTCTCGGAGCGTCTGGACGCCGAATACGTGGCCGAAGATGGCTCACGCCAGCGCCCCGTGATCCTGCACCGCGCCATCGTGGGCAGCATGGAGCGTTTCATTGGCATTTTGGTGGAACAGCATGCCGGTGCCTTGCCTACCTGGTTGGCGCCCATCCAGGTGTCTGTGCTCAACATCACCGATGCGCAGTCCGACTACTGTCGTGAAATCGCTGGAAAACTGCAAAAATCGGTGTCAAATCAAGGCCTTAGGGTCGATTTGGACCTGCGAAACGAGAAAATCACGTATAAAATACGCGAGCATTCGTTGCAAAAGCTGCCTTATATCCTCGTCGCAGGTGACAAGGAAAAGGCGGCAGGTACCGTCGCAGTGCGTGCCCGAGGCAATAAAGACCTCGGTGTGATGTCGGTCGATGCGTTCATTGAACTCATTGCATCCGACATTGCCTCTAAAGCCTAAGGTGAGTTTCGCCACAAGCTTTGGCCCGTGGGCACAAAGACGGACATTCTGCTGTTTGCAGTTTTTACCCTTGAAGGATTGAGTCATCGCTACCGAATTTCGTGATCGTCGCCAACGCGAAGAACGCAAACACCGTTTGAACCGTGAAATCATGGCCCCTGAGGTCCGTGTTTCCGGCCCTGAAAACGAGCCATTGGGCATTTTGTCTTTGGCAGAGGCTCTGCGCATGGCGGGTGAGCTGGATGTGGACTTGGTTGAAATTGCTGCCACGGCCAATCCACCGGTTTGCCGTTTGATGGACTACGGCAAGTTCAAACACCAAGAGCAAAAGCGTGCGGCAGAAGCCAAAGCCAAG
>DLPA01000075.1:0-10025 GCA_002479815.1 bacterium UBA7470
GAAGAAGGCATTGTGGCCGGTGGTGGCGTGGCGTTGCTGCGTGCCAAACAAGCTGCAGGCCAAATCATGGGTGAAAACGCAGATCAACAAGCCGGTGTTAACCTCGTGTTGAAAGCCATCGAAGCACCTTTGCGTGAAATCGTGGCCAACGCCGGTGGCGAGCCTTCCGTGGTAGTGAATGCTGTCTTGGCCGGCTCTGGTAACTACGGCTTCAACGCCGCCAACGACACTTATGGCGACATGATCGAGATGGGCATTTTGGATCCCACCAAAGTGACCCGCACTGCGCTGCAAAACGCCGCTTCTGTTGCCAGCTTGATGTTGACGACCGAGTGCATGGTGGCAGAAGCTCCTAAAGCCGAGTCTGCCGCACCTGCTGGTGATATGGGTGGTATGGGTGGCATGGGCGGTATGGGGATGTAATTTTCACCCCCCGCCTTGCACAACCTCTGCACTGCCCTCCATGGCACAGCAGAGGTTGTCTTCGCAACAAAACAGCTCAAAAAAAACCCGCCTCGCTGGTTTCACAGCAGGCGGGTTTTTTTGATAGCACATCGCCCCTTGACCAGGGCGTCGCTCCTCTATGTGGCAGTCTGATCAAATGGGTACACAGTGGTACGCAAATCACGGCGGGTTTCGACCAAAATCAGTGGTCCCTCATCCGTAGCGACAGGTTCAGGGCGCAGTCGCGGCACATGAATCGGGCGTGGGATCGCTGCAATCGCAGCCTGTGCCCGAGCTGCTTTTTCAGCATCGGAATGCACCCATTGCAAACCAGCAGTTTGCACCAGTGCTTCCAATTCATCAATCGGCAGGCGGTAGGTTTGTACTTCAGGCAACGCTGTCGAGGCAGGGTTATCCGTCCATGCGGTCGTCGTGGTGCTTGAAGGTACCGCTGCATGACCGTCCGCTGTGCTGCTGATGGGGACTACAGCGCGAACGGGTTGCACAGAGTCTGCTTGTGGCTGTTGTACCGCTGGTGCTGCGGCAGCTCCCGCTTCTTGGGCAGAAGGATGGTCGGTGTTTCCTTCTGACTCTTGGCGAGAAGGATGACGATCCCGTCGGTCACGTCCATAACGATCTCGACTGGTACGACGCTCTCGGGGTGTACGAGCTGGGTTGTGTCCCCCAGACGCATCGGCCAGTACCGAGTCTGTAGGATGCTCTTCTGGCTTCTGCGCTGTCGCCAACACATCTGCCACCACCGAATGGGCTGGTGTTGTGACAGCAGGCGCAGGGCTAAAGTAGCTGTAAGTCGATTGAAAATCGTCTTGCGCTTGAACCGATGAGACACCATTGTCACTGCTGGCTCCAGATGTCTCTGAGGGTGCAGCGCTGAGTTCATCCTGGTTGGTTTCTGCGGGACGGCGCTCACGGCGTGGTGGGCGCTCGCGCCTGCCTTCCCCTTGCGTGCGTGAGGACGAGGTCGTCGAAGATATGCCTCCCATCAGCGAGGACACCTCGCCTTCTGCTGGTACATCTGCCACGACTGGTGGCGACAGTACCGTCCTAGGCGTTTGTGCTGCAGCGTCGCGCGGAGGACGTTCGTGACGAGGGCGACGCTCGCTGTTGCGATGCGGTGAAACTGTCTCAGCACGCGCATCACCTTGTGCGCTTGTGCCACTTGTCGCTGCCGACCCTGCTTGCGCTGTGCTGCGTGTCTCTTGGACGGAACGTTCTGCACGATCCCCCCGCTCAGGCCGGTCGGCTCTCGAGGTGCGAGGCTCTCGCCCTTCGCGCTGAGACGCTTGTGGTTCGGTGCGCGCATCTTGGCGGCGATGACTGGTGTGACGACCATCACGGTTGGCGTGGGGTTGGCGGTTGCCGCTGGCTGCCTCCCCACGGTTGTCGGCACGCGGGCTGCTGCGTACCGCTGATTCAGCAGTAGCGTCTCCCACAGGTGCTGCGGTCGGCACTGGTGCCACCGCAGCTGCGGTGGGGACCGGAGCAGGGGTAGGTGTGCTGCCGCCAAGCAATTTTTTCAACCAACCAAAGAAACCACCTGAAGGCGCTGGCGCTGGTGCTGGCACGGCAGCTACCACAGGTGTTGGTGCCGGTGGAGGGGGGTCTTTCGGTGTCACCACTGGTGCAGGCCCGTCGGGAAGTACTCCCTTGATCACGGGCTCTTGTTTGTTGCTGCGTTCGTGACTGCGCCGAGTAAAGGTCGTTGCTTCTTCGGACACTTCGGCGAGTTTGTAGCTGGCGTTAATCGACTCTAAGCGTGCATCGTCATGCCGCAAGCGTTCTAATTTGTAGTTGGGTGTATCCAAAGATTTATTTGGAACCAGCAACACATGAATACGCTGCTTTTGTTCGATTTTGGTGATTTCCGTCCGCTTCTCATTCAATAAGAAGCTGGCCACTTCTACCGGGACTTGCACGACCACAGCCGATGTGTTGTCTTTGAGCGACTCTTCTTGAATGATGCGCAGAATTTGGAGGGCTGAACTTTCAGTGTCGCGAATGTGCCCAGCGCCCCCACAACGCGGACAGGGAATCGAAGCGCCTTCGCTCAAGGCAGGGCGCAGTCGTTGGCGACTCATTTCGAGCAAACCAAATTTGCTGATTGCTCCAAACTGCACGCGAGCACGGTCTTGACGAAGGGCATCGCGCAATCGATTTTCGACTTCCCGACGGTTCTTTGCCTCTTCCATGTCAATGAAGTCGATGACGATCAAGCCCCCCAAGTCCCGCAAACGGGCTTGCCGAGCGACTTCGTCAGCGGCTTCTAAGTTGGTGCGCGTGGCGGTTTCTTCAATATCACCCCCCTTGATCGCGCGGGCTGAGTTGACATCAACTGCCACCAAGGCTTCTGTATGGTCAATGACAATCGCACCACCGCTGGGCAATTGCACGGTACGGCTGTATGCACTCTCGATTTGGTGTTCGATTTGAAAGCGCGAAAACAGCGGCGCATCGTCCCGATAACGTTTGACACGATGCCCGTGCTCGGGCATCACATGATTCATGAACTGGTGGGCTTGTTCAAAAATATCATCGGTATCAATCAGAATTTCGCCAATGTCCGTATTGAAATAATCCCGTATGGCACGAATGACGAGGCTGGATTCCTGATAAATGAGAAAAGCACCTTTGCCACCTTTGGTGGCGCCGTCGATCGCTCCCCAAAGTTTGAGCAAATAATTCAAGTCCCATTGCAGTTCAGACGCATCACGACCGATGCCTGCAGTGCGGGCAATGATGCTCATACCGTTGGGATATTCCAACTGATCCAACGCAGCTTTCAGCTCCTGCCGATCTTCTCCTTCAATGCGACGACTGACACCGCCACCACGCGGATTGTTGGGCATCAAGACCACATAGCGTCCAGCCAAACTGACAAAGGTGGTCAAGGCTGCACCTTTGTTGCCGCGTTCTTCTTTTTCGACTTGAACCAACAGCTCTTGGCCTTCACGGATCACGTCTTGAATTCGAGCTTGACTGACGGACACCCCTGGAGCGAAATATTGCCGCGATATTTCTTTGAAAGGCAAGAAGCCGTGCCTGTCTTCGCCGTAGTCAACAAAGCATGCTTCTAGACTGGGTTCAACACGAGTCACAACTGCTTTGTAAATATTGCCTTTGCGTTGTTCTCGTCCCTCAATCTCAATTTCATAATCGAGCAGTTTTTGCCCGTTCACAATGGCCAAGCGGCGTTCTTCAGCCTGCGTGGCATTGATCAGCATACGCTTCATATCGCGTACTCCTTAAGCTTTTAAGTCACAAAAAACACCACTTTCTTGATCACAAAAAGTGGCCACTCCAGCCAAAGGAAGTCAAAAACAGCGAACTCGGGGAATTGCCGGGAAGCCAGTTGCGATGGTTTTCATTTGAATTTGGTGCGCTTTCTCACCAAAAGTTTTGTTCATCTGCAACAGCGTGGGCGCGTGGAGGTGGGTGAATCGACTCATTGAATCGTTTGTGTTGTCTGCAATCGAAATGCACAATTTCACTTGGGTCCCCACCCAGCATTTGTTCTGGGTGGTTTGGGGTATTCCGTGGTTGTATTCACTGGTTCTGACAATCCTGATACGCTCTTTGATGTCATACGGCCCCTAACATTAAACGGGCACATGAAAAATCAAGGCGTAATTTGGCATCGACAAACATCGGGTAAGACCGGCTGGGATGCTTGCCTTAAACTTGTGACACCACACCACACACGCAACCGGCTGACCTGACCAACGATTATAGGTGGCAGACCATGCCCGTGCTCCATGCGGACAAACCCCTGAAGGTAAGCGATTGAATTTTTCACAAGTATCACACCTCTTGGTGGACGAGAACGGGGCCGAGCAACGGCTCGACAATTTTTTATTTCGACATCTTAAAGGTGTGCCTAAAACGCATGTGTATCGCATCATTCGGTCTGGTGAAGTACGGCTCAATAAAGGCCGTGCCAGCGCAGACACCAAACTGACCATCGGCGATGTCTTGCGCCTGCCTCCCGTGCGGGTAGCCACGCCCTCTCTCGTACCATCTCTCGATACGGCGCTGATACCGACACGAAATTTTCAGATTTTGTTCGAAGATGAGGCGTTCATTGCAATTGATAAGCCTGCTGGTCTGGCCGTTCATGGTGGAAGCGGTGTGCAGTTCGGTGTCATTGAACAATTGCGCCAATCCCGTCCGAATGATCGCTTTTTAGAATTGGTGCATCGTCTGGATCGAGAAACCAGTGGGGTTTTATTGATTGCGAAAAAGCGCAGTGCTTTACGCCATTTGCAAGACCAATTTCGCAACCGAGAAACAGGAAAGACCTATTTGAGTTTGGTAAAGGGCGCATGGCCACTTCGACTCAAAGTCATCGATCAAGCTTTACGCAAATATTTGCTTCCTGACGGAGAAAGAAGGGTTTCTGTTGTGGATGAAAATCATCCTGACGCGATGCGCAGCATCACTTTGGTGCAGCGATTGGCACATTGGCAACCTTGTTTGCATTTGCAACAAGGGGTGTCGTTATTAGCGGTCACAATTAAAACCGGGAGAACACATCAAATTCGGGTGCATTTGGCGCACGCAGGGCACGTCATTGCTGGCGATGATAAATATGGAGACTTTGAATGGAATCGCCAGCTTATAAAGCAAGGACATAAAAGAATGTTCCTTCATGCTTGGAAATTGAAACTGCTCCATCCTGTGACTCAAATTTCGATGGTTTTAGAAGCCGAGCCGTCTTCTGAGCTGAAAGCCATGTTACCTGAAGAGTTTCGAACGCATTTTTACGATTGCTAATATTAATTTTGATTAAATTTATATAAATGCCTATAAAATAAACCACACAGCAAGCAATTGCTTTTGTGTTTAAAAAGCAAAATGCTGTCAAAACAGGAAAGGATACCCAATGCGCACGTACGCAGAAATTCAAGCACAAATCAGTGCTCTGCAAGTAGAAGCAGAGGCCGCACGTAAAGCAGAGTTGGCCCATCTCATTGACGAGATCAAAGCCAAGATGGCAGCTCATCAAATTACTGTCGAAGACTTAGGCAAGTCACAGAAAGCAAAAAGAGTCGGAAAAGCCAAGTCTGACCCAACCGCGAAGTACAAAGGACCCAACGGAGAATTATGGGCAGGTGGATTGGGCCGTAAGCCGCAATGGGTACATGATTTATTGGCGGCCGGTCAAAGTTTAGAAGACTATCGCATTTAAGATCAGCCTCATTTTCAATTGACTATCTTCAGTAGGACCCGGTTTTGCCGGGTTTTTCTTTTATGGCACGTCGTTTATTTGACTTAATCGTATTTGACTGGGATGGAACCCTCTCCGATTCGACCGCATTGATTGTCAATAGCCTTCAGGCGGCCGTTGTAGACGCAGGTGGCAAAAAACCAAGCACCGCATCTGCACTATATGTTATCGGAATGGGATTACGGCAGGCATTAGAGTATTTGGCTCCTGATATTGCGCCAGAAAAGCACCTAGAAATGGCAGCGAGCTATCGCCACCATTATGCTCTTGGTCAGCATGACATTCATTTGTTTCCTGGTGTGTTAGAGATGCTCCACGAACTCAAGCATCAACATTATTGGCTTGCAATTGCGACAGGAAAAAGTCGTCGTGGTTTAAATGAAGCATTGGCACACACAGTGCTCAAAGATATATTTGACGCATCACGAACGGCAGATGAAACCCAAAGTAAGCCCCATCCTTTGATGTTAGAAGAGTTGATCCGAGCGTTTGCCGTTTCTCCAGAGCGTACGTTGATGATTGGTGATACCACTCACGATTTGGAAATGGCGCATCATGCGGGTTGTGCCAGTATTGGGGTAAGTTATGGTGCTCATGAACCAGCTGCCTTCCCTCAATGGAATCCGAAGGCCGTGCTGCATACACCGCTTGAGTTACATCAATGGTTGGTTGATTTTGCATGACCTCGCCCCCATCGATCCGATGAAAAGGGACAAATATGGACATCAACGACACTTGGATTTGGCTGTGTAAAAGCCGCGACCTCTTAGAGCGTGGGGCTGCGATTGCATTTGATGTGGCGTATGCTGGCCGTTGGATGCGTGCGTTTGCCATCCGTTTTGAAGGACAGGCGTGCGCTTATTTGAACGAATGCACACACGTTCCAATGGAAATGGATTGGCAACCCAATCAGTTCTGGGACCATCAGAAACGATGGTTGTTGTGTGCAACCCACGGTGCTGCTTATCAACCCAACACGGGTCAGTGCGTGATGGGGCCATGCAAACGGGGTTTAAAAAAAATAGATTTGAAAGACGACGGAGAAAACGTTTTTTGGCGTACACAATACAACCTCAATCCAGCAGAGTTTTAATTCAATCCAATGAGTCTCGTTACCGATTCGTCAACGCCATCGACATCAGAATCAGCTGTTAAGCAAGACTCGCCTGCACTTGCAGCGCCCGTGGTTGCCCCCGAGCCTACCGACAGGCAACAGCTGAATCGACTGTTGGAATCCCTGTTGGACGAACGCCGATCCACTCAGCGTTGGCGTCAAATTTGGCGCTTGGTGTGGTTGTTGGTGTTTCTGTCGGTCATTGGAGCGGCATGGTTCACAGCCCCCACGTCTACCACGGTACATAAACCTCACACCGCGTTGATTGATATCAAAGGTGAGATTGCCAGTGACTCGGAAGTGAATGCCATCAACACCATCGACTCGCTGCGGTCTGCCTTTGCAGATCAGACGGCTGTGGCTGTAGTTCTGTTGATGAACTCTCCAGGTGGTAGTCCTGTGCAGGCGGGTTTGATTTACGACGAGATTTTCAGATTGAAGCAACTCCATAAAAAACCAATTTATGTCGTTGTAGAAGACACGTGTGCCTCGGCTGGCTACTACATTGCGGCGGCAGCAGACGCGATCTATGTGAACAAAGCAAGTTTGGTCGGCAGTATTGGCGTCTTAATGGATGGATTTGGATTCTCTGGTTTGTTGGAAAAGTTGGGGGTGGAGCGCCGGCTAATGACCTCTGGCGAGAACAAGGGCTTTTTAGACCCATTCAGTCCACAAAATGAGCAACAGCGCATACACGCGCAATCGATGTTGAATCAAATACACAAACAGTTCATTGACGCTGTTCGCAAAGGGCGTGGCGACAAGCTCAAAGAGCACCCCTCCATGTTCAGTGGCCTGTTTTGGACTGGTGAGCAAGCCATTGAGTTGGGTTTGGCCGATGACCTTGGCTCGCTTGACTACGTGGCACGAGAAATTGTGAAAGCAGAAGAAATTGTCGATTACACCAAGCGCGAAAACGTCGCAGAGCGGTTGGTCAAGCGTTTTGGGGCGGCTGTGGGAGAAGCAGGTGTACGCACCCTTTCGGTTCAAAAGGCGGTTTTACGATAAGTTGCAGTGTTGTTTTTAAAGTTCATCTAAGGAGCACGTCATGTCAAAAACACTCATTCCTAAAATCAACAAAGCCGTTTTTCCGGTGGGAGGTTTAGGCACGCGGTTTTTACCCGCGACCAAAGCCATTCCTAAAGAAATGTTGCCTGTCGTTGACAAGCCCCTGATTCAATACGCCGTCGAAGAGGCTTATGCTGCGGGCATCCGCCAGATGATCTTCGTCACAGGTCGCCATAAACGGTCAATCGAAGACCATTTTGATACCGCCTTTGAACTAGAGTCCCAGCTTGAGGCCGCCAACAAAAAAGCCTTACTCCAGGTCGTGCGTTCGATCAAACCTGACGATATGGACTGCATATTCATCCGTCAGCCCAGTGCTTTGGGCTTGGGTCATGCTGTGCTTTGTGCTGAAAATTTGGTAGGAGATGAGCCGTTCGCTGTATTGCTGGCTGATGATTTGATGGTTGGTGAGCCACCCGTTCTGAAGCAAATGATCCAAAGCTTCTCTACTGCGCCAGGCACGGTACTGGCGGTACAGGAAGTGCCTCGTGAGCACACCAGTCGCTACGGCATTGTCAGTGTTCAAGGCGAGCGTGCGTATGCTGCGGTGGATGCCATTGTGGAAAAACCTGCACCAGAGCAAGCACCGTCGAATCTGGGGGTTGCGGGACGCTACATTTTGTCGCCCGGTATTTTCCAGAGCATACGCGAGCAACCTCGTGGTGTGGGTGGTGAAATCCAGCTCACAGACGGGATTGCTGGCCTCATCGGTCATGAACCTGTGTATTCCCTGCGATACAAAGGTGCTCGCTACGATTGCGGTAGCAAAGAGGGATTCTTGCAAGCCACCATCGACCTGGCGATGGCCAACCCTGAGTTGACACAGGCGTTGCGTGATCACATGATGGAAATTTTGTCCAATCCTTGATTGCGCTTGGTGCTCGACACGGGCTTGACGATAAGGAAGGCATCTCTCGGGATGCCTTCCCTGCTTTCATTCCTTGCTGCCTCAGGTCTTGGCCTTGGGCATACGGCCCATCAAATAAAACTCAGGATTGGGCATCATCCCGCTGAAGGAGGCCATGCGGTTGGACAACCCGAAAAAAGCTGTAATGGCGGCGATGTCCCAAATGTCCTCATCGTCAAAACCGTGGGTGTGCAGATGCTCAAAATCGCTGTCGTCGATGGTGTGCGAGGCCGTACATACCTTCATGGCAAAGTCCAACATAGCACGCTGACGTGGCGAAATATCGGCCTTGCGGTGGTTGACTGCCACCTGATCGGCCACCAAGGGCTGTTTTTCATAAATCCGCAAAATGGCCCCATGCGCCACCACGCAGTACAGACAGTGGTTCGCGGCGCTGGTGGTCGTGACGATCATTTCACGCTCGCCCTTGCTCAGGCCACTGGTGCGGCCCACGGTATCCGGCATCATCAAAGCATCGTGATAGGCAAAAAATGCTCGCCATTCGGCAGGCCGACGGGCAAAGGCCAAAAACACATTGGGAATGAAGCCAGCCTTGTCTTGCACCTCTAAGATGCGTGTGCGTATGTCCTCAGGCACATCGTTCAGATCAGGAAAAGGATAGCGAGAAGTGGCGGGCGTGTTCATAAAGTCTCCTTGGTTTGACTGACAATCAACGACCAAGCATCCACCATTCATCAGGGATGACGGATGGGTCTTCTTTCATTGTCACAGCAAACCAGCATGCGCACAGACACCTCCTCTACTTCTGCATCTTCTGCCACCACATTGGCTGCCCCTGCAACCACCGCCTTGCGCGATGCCCAGTTTGAGGCCGGTCTAGCCACGCGCACCCAAGTCATGGGCGAAGGCTTTGTAGAAAAGGCCTTTGCCAGTGCCAACGACTACACCCTGGTGATGCAGGAGTTCATCAGCCGCAACGCTTGGGGCACCGTCTGGCAGCGTGAGGGTGTGGACTTGAAAACCCGCAGCCTCATCACCGTCGCCATGCTCACCGCCTTGGGGCGTAGCCACGAACTCAAAGGCCATGTGCGCGGTGCATTGAACAACGGGGTCACGCCTGAGGAATTGCGCGAGTTGTTTTTGCACGCCACCGTTTATTGCGGCTTTCCTCTCGCCATCGACGGATTTCGTAGCGCCTGCGAGGTCATCGAGGCCGTGCAAGCACCGCACAAGGCCACTGATTCAGCCCAAAAACCTTAATGCGCCTGCGCCTGCACGCCGTCCAC
>DLPA01000075.1:10140-10807 GCA_002479815.1 bacterium UBA7470
GCAAAACACGCCCGGGCAAGACGCAAGCATCAAGTCGCGGTTCATGTCTTCTAACACCACGCCGCCAGCAGTGCTGATGGCTTCGTTCAATGGGCGGGTGGCTGTCACGGTGATGGGCACGGCTTTGATGACCGCCGCCAGTTGGGCTGGATCGTTCATCTCGGCCTTGCTCAATTGCTCGTGCAAGATGCCTGCCTTGATGCCGTCGATGTGCAAGCGGCTTTTCAAGTGGTTGGACAGCGAGCGTGCGCCGCGTGGGTGACGCACTTCGGCCAGCACCTTGTCGGCGCTCTGGTCGGGCAGCAAATCCAGATGAAACGTCGCACTACCGTGGCTCATGATCTCGTCGCGCAGCAAGCCAGACGCGGCATAAACCAAACTGCCTTCTACGCCGGTGGCGGTGGCGACAAATTCGCCCTTGCGTGAGAAATGCGTGCCTTCGCGGCTGGTAAAGCGCAAGGCCACCGATTTGAAGGGCTGCCCCGCAAAGCGGTTGGCAAAGTGCTCGCTCCAGCCCCCTGCCACGTCAAACCCACAATTGGCAGGCAGCAGGGGGGCGACCTTGACCCCTTGCGCTGCCAAGACCGTAACCCATGCCCCATCCGAGCCCAGTCGTGCCCAACTGCCGCCGCCCAGCGCCAACACCACGGCCCGCGCTTGCACTTGC
>DLPA01000075.1:10903-12261 GCA_002479815.1 bacterium UBA7470
ACTGCTCGCCCACCCCGTCCAGCGGTGGCGCATGTGAAACTGCACGCCTTGCAAGCGCAAACGGTGCAACCATGCCCGCAGCAGCGGCGCGGCCTTCATGTCGGTGGGAAAGACACGTCCAGACGTGCCGACAAAGGTGGCAATGCCCAAGCCCAAAGCCCACGCCCGCAGCGCGTCGGCATCAAAGTCGTGCAACCAATCTTGGACGGCGGTACGGCGCGACCCGTAGCGGCTGGCAAACGCCTCGGCCTCTTCGGAATGGGTCAGATTCAAGCCACCTTTACCCGCCAGCAAGAATTTGCGCCCGACCGAGGGCATGGCATCGTAGAGATGCACAGGCACGCCCGCATCGCACAGCACTTGGGCCGCCATGAGTCCAGCAGGGCCGCCACCGATGACGGCCACGGGCAAAAGAGAGGTGGGAGAAGGGGCAGTCACAGTCGATGGAAATGAAAAGAAATGAAAGGGGATGAGAGATCAAGGATTGCAGCATTCGCAGCGCGAGGGATCGGCTCTTTGTGAAGGGCTGACCAAGGGTTTGCGTTCTTCGTGTCCGCACCGTACACAGCGCCACAGCGTCGCAACGGGCAGGCGTGTCGGTGTGCCGCAGGCGCGGCATTGTAGGCCGGGGACGGCACTCACCGCCGCATAGCCCGGTGTGGCGCAGCTTGGGCAGGGGGATTTCAGGCGGGCGATTAAATCCAGCCCGGCTTGCCGGATCAAGTTTTGGCGGGTGGGGTTGCGGTGGGCGCGTAAATCGCTTTCTGCAAACACCTGCCCTTGTGCCGATAGGCGATGCAGGCGATGAAACGCGGCTTCCAGCGCCGCCCAATCATGCAAGTCTTTGACGAACTGCGGATCGTCTGGCCCATTCGGGCGCAGCACCAAGCCGTGATTTGGAAAGTCGGCCTGCGCTGCGAATTGCTGCACACTGGGCCAATCCTCAAGCACTTGCTGGTGGTCGTGCGCCTCGCCCTGTGCCATGCCGACGATTTCCAAGCCGCGTTCACGGTCGATCCAGATCACGATCTCCACATCCCAAGGCAGGATGCCCACATGGGGATCGGGCACAAACGCCCCCTCGCTTGCCAAACCCAGTGGCAAGCCGGACAAGTCCATGCCGATTTCAGCCTTGCGCCGCGCCGCATCCAACTGGCTGCCCGGTCGGGCTTGGTCGCGGGTGAACGTGCCGAGTTGATCGGTATCGAAGCCCGTGACGTGGGTGACGCTGCACCCCAGTTCGGCCAGCAGCAGCGGCCCCAAAATCAACTCTTTGCCATGTTGCGTCAGCAAGGCGGCGCTTTGGTGCTGATAGCACTGAGGGGGATGTAGATGAAGATCGTGCGACATGAGTGAAA
>DLPA01000075.1:12403-18948 GCA_002479815.1 bacterium UBA7470
GAGAGGCTGAAATACAGCGTCGGATTCGCCTCTGGGATGGCGTAGCGCACGACAGCGGGTACGGCAATATAAGACGCGCTGGCAGACAAGACCATCAGCAAAATCGCGTCCCCCATCGGCACTTGCAAGTGCCACGCCAGTGCCAAAGCGAGTGCCGCATGGGTCAACGGCCCCAACACCGCATACGCCAGCAGCCAAGGCGATTGCCCGCGCAATTGCGGCCCATTTTTAGCCGTCATCAGCCCCATATCCAACAAAAAGAGCGCCAGCATGCCTTTGAACAAGTCGCCGGAAAAGGGCTGCATCGCGCTGCGCCCCGCCTCGCCACTGATGAGGCCAACCAACATCGCCCCTAGCAGCAACAATTGCGCCCCATCGGTCAAAGACTCGTGCAGCACTTTGCTCAAACGAAACGGGCTTGCAGGTGGCGTGGGGCCACTCACCGCTGCTGCGCCATTGATCTGCACTCGCACCCCAGCGGCTTGGCGTTGGCGCAAGGCATTTGCCATCAGCACCGCCAGAATGATTGCGGGCGACTCCATCAAGGCCATCGCTGCCGCCATATAGCCACCAAACGCAATGCCTTGATGCTCTAAAGATTGCACCGCTGTCACAAAGGTCACGGCACTGACTGAGCCGTAAGTCGCGGCAATGGCAGCGGCATCAAAGCCCGAAAGCCAGCGCCGCAAGACCACATAACCCATCAAAGGCACAAGCACCGCCATCAACACCGCCAGCCCCAAGCTGGTCGCAACGTTGTGATTCCAGCCCGAATCGGCCAACGCAAACCCGCCTTTCAAGCCGATGGCCATCAGCAGGTAGAGCGACAAAAACTTAGAAATCGCAGACGGAATCTCCAAGTTAGAGCGCACCAAGCCCGCAAATACTCCAAACACAAAAAACAAAATCGCCGGATCGAACAAACTTTGCATATCGACTTCCCTTTTCAAAACGAAAGCAAGGCGGAGACTGAAGAGTCACTCACCCAAACCAACAGCGATGCTAAAAACTTCGATGACAAAAGTAAAATCAATTCAAACTTAGTTTTGTATAGATAAAAACCGATGAATATCAGTTTTCGGCAACTCCGTTTGTTCTTGGCCTTGGCCGATACCGGCAGCGTGAGCGCCGCTGCCGCACGCATGCACGTCACCCAGCCCACCGCGTCCATGCAGCTCAAGGAAATGGCTGAAGCTGTGGGCTTGCCGTTGTACGAGGTCATTTCACGCAAGGTCTATCTGACCGACGCGGGCGAGCAATTGGCGCGTACTGCGCGGGGAATCAGTGACCAATGGGAAGCGTTTGAGCAAGGCATCGCCGCTGCCAAAGGCCTCACACGCGGGCGGCTGCGGGTGGCGGTGGTCAGCACGGCCAAATACTTCATTCCGCGCTTGCTGGGTAGCTTTTGCGATCAGCACCCCGACATCGACATTTCATTAGAAGTGCTCAACCGCGACCATGTGGTTCACCGCTTGCGGGCCAACAGCGACGACTTGTACGTCATGTCCATGCCCCCCGAAGATTTGGCGCTGGAAGACCACATCCTCATGCCCAACCCCTTGGTGCTGATTGCCCCGATCAGCCATCCCTGCATAGATCACAAGGATTTGACGCTACAAGATGTGGCGCAAAGCCGCTTCATTCTGCGCGAACGCGGCTCGGGCACACGCATGGCGACCGAGCTGTGGTTCAAGCAAATGGGCTTTGCCCCGCCCAAGTGGCTGGAGTTGGGCAGCAACGAAGCGATCAAAGAATCAGTGGCGAGCAAACTGGGCATCGCTCTCCTGTCCCGCCACGCCTTGGGGCCACAAGCCGACCCGCGCATCGCCGAACTGAACGTCACAGGCCTGCCCATCCCCTCTCAGTGGCACGTCGTCTGGCCCAAGGGCAAACAACTCTCCCCCATCGCCACGGTGTTTTATCGCCATTTACTCGATCAAGGACAGCATCAATTTTATCAAAAAGCATAGTAAAAAAAGTGAGCTGCTCACGCAAGTAAAATCAGGTTTTCAGCTTAAATAAGACTCAAAAAAGATGATTTCTTTGTTAAAAAATGCGTATGCCATAACAAAAAACCCGTTTTTCGTAAGGAAAAACGGGTTTGGAGCTTATTTTTTCAGTTTATAGAGCTATTTTTAGAAATAAAAAATGATAAAAATCACGTATTCCTTGCGTGAGCAGCTCACTTTTTTTACTATGCTTTTAGATGATCATGTCATTGCCGTGCGGTGCGAATGTGGGGGGGCATGGCTTGGGGATGGCTGGTGCGCCACGGGCTGATGTCTAGGCCGCCGCGACGGGTGTAGCGGGCATAGACGGTCAGCTTGGTGGGTTTGCAGCGTTGCCAAATGTTCATGTAGATGCGTTCGACGCACTGTTCATGAAACTCGTTGTGGTTGCGAAAGCTCACCAAATACTGCAACAAACCGGCTTGATCGATTTGCGGGCCGCTGTACGTGATTTGTATGCTGCCCCAGTCGGGCTGGCCTGTCACTAAACAATTGCTCTTGAGCAAGCGGCTGGTCAGGGTTTCGGTGACGGGTTGTTCGTCAAAGGCGGCGGTCAGCAACTCGGGCGCGGGGGTGTAGCGGCTGCATTCCACGTCCAAGCGATCCAGATTCAGACCCTCCATTTCGTGGATGGCTTGTTGATCGAAAGCGTCTGGCAGCACCAAGCGCACCCCCACGCTGGCACCCACCGAGCCATGTCCACGCCACACGGCGTCGGTCAAGTCGGTTTTCAGGGTATCGCGTACCACCTCCGCATCGGCAAACAGGGTGTTATTGAAGCTGTTGAGGTACAGCTTGAAACTTTTGCTTTCGATGATGTGCGGCGATTCGGCTGGCACGGTGATGTGGGCCAAGGCGATTTGGGGTTTGCCTTTGAGATTGAGCCAACTCAACTCAAACGCCATCCACAAATCGGCACCCATGAAGGGCAGCGTGCCGGTGATGCCGATGTCTTCGCGCTTAGGCGCGCGTGGCAAAGGGAACAGCAGACCGGCATCGTAGCGGTCGATGTAGGCACTGCTTTTACCCAGTGGGGATTGTTCAGGTTGTGGCTCGGGTAGTGAGTGGGCTGGTGAGGTCATGACGTGAATCAGGAGGGATCAGTTAAATTCGCCTTCGCGCAGCCATTTCGTTGCTACCCATTTTTCACCCGCCAGTACGGGTGCGCCACCGTGCAGGGTTTGGGTGGCAGGGTGAGGGCGGTCGTAGCTGAAGAACACGGCATTGCCTTTTTTGGGGCAGACCTCTAGGCCCACATCGGGGAAGGTGGTTCCTCCGCCACGCTCAGGGTTGTTCAGGTACATCACCAGCGTGCCGACCCGCTGACCGCCGCGCTTCAAGATCGTGGCCGTACCGGGTTGTGCTGGGTCAAAGTAATCGTAGTGCGGCTTGTACTCCGCACCGATTTGGTAGTTCAGCACTTGCAAGCCTTCACCGTTTTCAATGGGCCAATGCAGCAAGCGGGCGATGCGGGCTTCGATCTGAGCGATCAGCTCGGTTTCGCCACGGCGGTAAAACATCCCGTTGCTGGTGCGGTCGGCATTGACAGCCTCGCCACCTGTTTGGTTCTCTACCGTTAAAGAGCGCGCCATGCGCGGGCGCGCGCCTGCAATCAGGGCATCGCACTCCTCATCGCTCAGGAAGCCTCCCAGTACCACCACCCGAGGCGCATTCATCAACAGCAGGACATCGACCACACGGTCGCCCAAGTCGATGCACCGGGGTGAGCCTTGCATCGTCGGCTCTGGCATGGGCTTGTGGCGAGTGGCGGCGGTGTGGTGGTGCGCTGTGTGCTGCGTGGTAAGGGCCGGTGTGGTCGTGGCCTTGGTACCTGCCTTGGCCCGCGCCACAATCTCGCCAATTTGCGCCACCGATTGCGCGGCTGTGACGGCCTCCACGCTCACGCCGTGGTCGTTCAAATGGTGGGCCAAGGTGCTTTCCAGCGCTTCCAGTGCGACATCCTCTTTCCAGCCTGCGGTTTTCATCGCTTGCAAAACCGACGCCGGGCTGTGGCCCGCTACTGCTTGCTCCACAATCCAACGCCGCAATTCGGGGGTGATGACTTGAGACATAAAAACGACTCCAAAACAAGAGATTGCTGTGTTCAACCAAATGGCTGCTGTTGGTGTTTCTGCTCCCGCCGAAATACCAACGACGTGGGCGAGGACAGCGCAGGCACGTAGGCGTAGCCCTCGGCATCAAAGCCTTGCAAATCGGTGGGCGTGCGGGCGCGTTGTTGGGTGGCGTAGCGCAGCATCAGGCCACGGGCACGCTTGGCCATGAAGCTGATGATTTTGTACTGTCCTTGGCCCCGGTGTTCTTCAAATACACAGTTCACCACGGTGGCTTGCAACACTTTTTTATCCACCGCTTTGCTGTATTCCTCACTCGCCAAATTCACCACGACGGGGGGCGTGTCATCTGCCGAGAGGCGAGTGTTCAAATAATCTGCAATTTGACGGCCCCAATACTGATACAAATTCTTGCCCTTGGGGGTTGCCAAGCGCGTGCCCATTTCGAGGCGATAGGGGCGCATCAAGTCCAGTGGGCGCAACACGCCATACAGCCCACTCAAGATGCAGGCATGATCTTGCAACCACTCCAAATCCTCAAGCGAGAGATGAGGTGCATCCAACCCTTCATAGACATCGCCATTGAAGGCCAAGACCGCTTGCTTGGCGTCAGGCGGTGCAAACGACGCTTGCCATGCCTGATAGCGCCCCACGTTCAAGGCAGCGAGCGCGTCGCTCAAGTCCATCAAACTGGCAATGTCGGCGGGCGTTTTGTCGCGCAACAGGGCGACCAAGGCCGCCGCTTCTGACACAAACAGCGGCTGTGTGGCTGTAGGCGTGACAGGCGGCGTTTCAAAATCTAAGGCTTTGGCAGGAGATAAAAGAAACAACATGGGGGCGATTGTGGCATGGCCTTCACCCTGCTTTTGGACGGCCTTCTCGTCCCCTCAGTCGGGGGATTTGCCGTAAGCGCGCTCCACCTTGGCGACCCGAAGCTCGTAATGGGCATACCACTGCGCCTGTCCTTTGGCTTGTGCCACTTGGTGTTCCAAATGCGCTTTCCAAGCAGCAATGGCCTCCAGCGAGTCCCAATAAGACACCGTGATGCCAAAGCCATCACCGCCACGGGCACTTTCTGCCCCCAAAAAACCGGGCTGCTGCGTGGCGAGTTCGACCATGCGTTCGGCCATCGCCCCATAGCCCTTATCGCCTGCGCTACGTTGCGATGAAAAAATGACCGTGTAATACGGCGGTACTGGTGTGGTGGCGAATGAAGAAGACATGCGCATTCAAGTCCAGACTCAACGCCGCTTCAAAACGGTGATGTGCTCCCCATCGACGCTTTCTTGGTGCATGAGTTCATTGCCCGTTTGACGGGCAAAGGCCTGAAAGTCACGCACCGATCCTGCATCGGTCGCCACGATGCGCAGCAACTGCCCGCTGTCCATTTCAGCAAGCGACTTTTTGGCTTTCAGGATCGGCAAGGGGCAATTTAGGCCACGGGCATCAAGTTCTTTGTCTGCGTTCATAGGAATGTAGAAGTGCGAAGTTCAAGCAATAAAAGTGTCGATTTTAGAGACTATGGCCTGCATCACGCCATATAGAAACGCGATGCACACCCAAGCCAGTCGGTCTTCGGTTTTTTGTCAGTTTGTTGTAAATAACCGACACCGTAGAACTTTCAGCGGTGCTAACTTCGCCCCCCATGACGATCCATGCACCCTATTCATCGCCGCGCCTGTGGGACATTTCGCCCCCGGTAGATGCCTTGACCCCCGCCTTTCCAGGCGACACGCCTTACCGCCAACAGTGGGTGGCTGAAATCGGCCCCGACTGTCCGGTCAATGTCTCCGCCCTCACCCTCTCGCCCCACTTGGGCGCACACGCCGATGCGCCACTGCACTACGACCCCGAGGGTGCAGCCATTGGTGCAGTGGATTTGCGGCCCTTCATCGGCCCCTGTCGCATCATCCATGCCCTTGCGTGTGGCCCCTTGATCTTGCCGCAGCACCTCGCCCATGCCCTGCACACCCGCACGCCCTTGCCGCCGCGCGTGCTGGTGCGTGCCTACGCTCAGATGCCGCAACGCGCGTGGGACGAAGCTCTCACAGGCTTTGCACCTGAAACGGTGTCGCTCTTGGCCGATTTGGGCGTGGTCTTGATCGGCATCGACACCGCCAGCATCGACCCCGCGAGCAGCAAAACCCTAGCCAGCCACCAAGTCATCCGCCAGCGTGGGCTGCGGGTGCTGGAAAACCTCGTTTTAGACGACATCCCCGAAGGCGATGCCGAACTCATCGCCCTGCCCTTAAAGCTCACCACCGCCGATGCCAGCCCCGTGCGTGCGGTGTTGCGGCCCTTGGTGGGGTGTGACGGCATTCTGGATTTTTAAGCGAGAACATGGTTTCCATCACAGCGAAACCACCCCGTCAGGCTGTCGCCTGCCACCCCTCCATCGGAGGGGAATGTCTCGCGCCGACTGCACTACGGCAACGAGCGAGGCAGCCCAATTCCCCTCCAGTGG
>DLPA01000075.1:18973-19187 GCA_002479815.1 bacterium UBA7470
GGCGACAGCCTGACGGGGTGGTTACTCGCTGCTGCCCGTCCACCTTTCAGGAGCATTCTTCATGACAAACACCCCCCTCACCCTCGCCGATTGCGCTGCGATGGACGCAGCCGACCCCTTGGCGGCGCTGAAAGACCAATTCAGCCTTCCCCCCAACACCATTTACTTGGATGGCAACTCGCTGGGCGCGATGCCCAAGGCCACCGCCGCACGG
>DLPA01000075.1:19383-19505 GCA_002479815.1 bacterium UBA7470
GTCGTCGCCACCGACAGCACCTCAGTCAATCTGTTCAAAGTCTTGAGTGCGGCCTTGCACATCGCCGCCCAAGACCAGCCTCAACGCAAAGTCATCCTCAGCGAGCGCGGCAATTTCCCCAC
>DLPA01000077.1:0-2689 GCA_002479815.1 bacterium UBA7470
TAGTTGATGGGGCGCTCTCTGAAGCCTTGGCCCAAAGACGGCGGCGTAATAGGGAAGGCGCTTACGCCCGGCAGTCCAGCGATGCGGGGCGTGATTTCACGCGCAATTTGTTGGGTGGATTTTTCGCGCTCTTCCCAAGGTTTGGCGCGCAAAAACACATTGGCCTGCGCCACCGTGGGGTTGCCCACGATGCTGAACACACGATCAAATTCGGTATAGCTTTGGCCGATCTTTTCGATGGCTTGCGCGTATTTTCGGGTGTAGTCCATCGTCGCACCATCGGGGCCGTTGATGACGGTGAGGATGACCCCCCGGTCTTCAATGGGGGCCAGTTCTTGCTTGATGTCTTTCAGCAAGGCCCATGTGCCCACGCCGCTGCCCAGCATGACCAAAATGATCAACCAACGCGCTCGCAATGCCCAATTCAAAACGGTAGCGTAGGTGTGGGTGATGCCTGTGAGGAGACGTCCCATGCTGCGGTCGAACCAGCCCGGATTGGGGTTGTGTTTGAGCAGCTTGGAGGACATCATGGGCGACAAGGTCAAGGCGACAAAGCCCGACACCACCACTGCGCCTGCCAGTGCCAGTGCGAACTCGGCAAACAGGCGGCCTGTGCGCCCCGGCGTGAAGGCCAAGGGGGCATACACGGCAGCCAAGGTCAGGGTCATGGCAACGACGGCAAAGCCAATCTCTTTCGCGCCCTGAATGGCGGCTTGAAACGGGGGGATGCCTTCTTCGATGTGGCGGTAGATGTTCTCCAGCACCACAATCGCGTCATCCACCACCAGCCCAATTGCCAACACCAGCGCCAGCAAGGTCAGGGTGTTGATGGAAAAGCCAAACAAGGCCATCAGCGCAAAGGTCCCAATCAAACTGACCGGAATCGTGACCAGCGGGATGATGGACGCGCGCAGGGTGCGCAGAAACACAAAAATCACCAAAGCCACCAAGACCACGGCTTCGGCAATGGTGGTGTACACCGCTTTGATCGAGCGGTCAATGAACACCGAGTTATCGTTGGCCACATCTACCGTGATGCCCGCGGGTAAGTCGGCCCGCAGCTTGTCCAAGCGTTCGCGCACGCCTGCTGACAGCACCAAGGGGTTGGCGGTGGCTTGGCGGATCACGCCCAGCGAGACGGCATCGCGCCCGTTCAAGCGTACAGAGGTGCGTTCGTCTTGTGCGCCTTCGCGGATGCGGGCGACATCGCCCAAGCGTACGGGCAAGCCGTTGACGGTTTTGATGGTCATCTTGGCAAACTCACCGCTGCGCTGCAAATCGGTGGCTGCGGTGACGTTGAACTCGCGTTGGCCGCTTTCGATGCGTCCGGCGGGTACTTCTAGGTTGTTGCGGCGCAAGGCATCTTCCACGTCTTGTACCGTCAGCCGATAGGCGGCCAAGCGGTCGGGGTCGAGCCAAATCCGCATGGAAAACCGTCGCTCTCCAAACACCCGCACATCGGCAGCGCCAGGGGCGGTTTGCAGCACCGGTTTGGCGATGCGGTTGGCCAAGTCCGAGAGTTGCAGGGCATTGTGGGTGTCAGAACTCAGGGCAAGCCAAATCACGGGAAAGGCATCGGCCTCCACTTTGGCCACAACAGGCTCTTGAATGTCTTGGGGCAGACGCTGGCGCACACGGCTGACTTTATCGCGCACGTCGGCAGCGGCAGAGTCAGGGTCGCGCTCTAATTTAAAACGCACGGTGATTTGGCTTTGCTCTTGGCGACTGATCGAGGTGATCACATCCACGCCTTCAATGCCAGACAGTGAATCTTCTAGCACCTTGGTCACTTGCGATTCGACCACCGCGCTCGATGCGCCGGTGTACCTTGTTTCCACGGTGACCACAGGATTNNATGACATCCACCCCTTCAATGCCCGCCACCGAGTCTTCCAAAATTTTGGTGATTTGCGATTCAATCACCTCGCTGGACGCACCGGCCAAGGTGGTGGTGACGGTGACGTTGGGTTCGTCGATTTTGGGGTACTCGCGCACCGAAAGGTTTTGAAACGACACCCAACCGATCAAGACCACCAGCAAAGACAGTACGGTGGCAAACACCGGACGGCGTATGGAAATTTCAGGCAGCTGCATGATGGACTCCGCTCAGGCTCAGGTGTTAGGGTTTGGCGTCAGCTTTGGCATCTGGCTTTGCGTCGGGCTTGCTATCCGATTTAGCGTCTGGTTTGGCCTCTGGTTTAGCACCAGATTTAGGCGGTGCAGTCAAATCGACCACGCGCACCGCCGTGCCGTCTTTTTGCAGCCGTTGCTGGCCAGCGACCACCACGGTATCCCCGGCCTTCAACCCTTCGACGATTTGTACCGACGACTCTCGCCGCGTGCCCAGTTTGACCTCAACGCGACGCGACAGTAGTTTTTTCTCTTCGCCTTCGCCCTGCTTGTCCAGTACAAACACAAACTGTTTGCCCCCTTGCGGCACGATGGCTTCTTCGGGAATGACCAGCGCCTCGTCGTTCATGGCAAACACGGTGGTGGTACGCGCAAACATCCCTGGGCGCACGGGTGAGCCGGGGGGAACCGTCAACACCGAGCGCACCGCCACCGAACGACCATTGGCATCCAGCAAGGGATCAAGGGCTTGCACCTTGGCATGGAAGGTTTGACCGGGGAGAGCATCCAGCTCGACCTTGACCGCTTG
Organism: bacterium UBA7470; assembly: GCA_002479815.1. Classification (GTDB taxonomy): domain Bacteria; phylum Pseudomonadota; class Gammaproteobacteria; order Burkholderiales; family Burkholderiaceae_C; genus UBA2334. The sequence continues at coordinate 2,660 of DLPA01000077.1, forward strand.
CCCCACCGACAGCTTGGCCTGATAACGCTC
>DLPA01000077.1:2800-12221 GCA_002479815.1 bacterium UBA7470
GCGCCGTCTTTGACGTAATCGCCCAAGTTGACATTGCGTAAACCCAGCGTGCCATCAAACGGTGCGACGATGCGCATGCGCTTGAGGCGCGCTTGTGCCAGGGCCAGTTGGGCTTCTGCCACTTGCAATGCCGCTTGGCTCTCCTCAACCACGCGCTGGGCCACGAATTTCTCCGCTACCAGTTCCTGATTGCGCTTGAGGTTGGCGCGGGCAATCGACACCTGTGCCTGTGCTTGGCTGAGTTCGGCCTGTTGCAGCACATCGTCCAACTGAATCAGCAGTTGGCCTTTGCGTACCCGTTGCCCGTCGCTGAAGGCAATGTGTGACACACGACCGGCCATCTCAGGGCGCAGCATCACGCTTTGACGCGAGCGCAACGATCCCACGGCTTGCGCATCGTCCTGCAAGGGCATGGTTTTGACACGGGTGATCTCTACGCCAGGCGTTCCCCCGCCGCCAGTAGGTGCGCCACCTGCGCGAGCGGGAGAGCCTCCTGCCGCTGCGGGTGGCGCAGCTGGATTGGCTTTGGCGTCTGTGCTTGACGAGACGGTCGCCCCGCTGGGGACAGATTTATTTTGCAACCACCACGCCGCACCAGATGCGGCAGTCAAGCCAACCACTGCCGATGTCCAAACGAGCCATTTTTTTGCCATAAATCACCTTGAGTCAATGCGCCTTAGTGTAGGTGTTGCGTTTTACACGTGCAGGATAAAGTGCCGAAATGTAGAGCGACTTCCCCCACTTTGGCGGTAAAGAAAAGCAAAGCCATTTAACTTGTCACAGACGAGACAAACGATGTATATCTAAAATAATAGTAAAAAATATGAGCTGCTGACGCAATGAATGCCAAGCTTTTAGACTATTTTATTTTTAATAATCGCCATTCTTTTATAAAAAAATGATGCGCTAGGGCAAAAAAACCGTCTTACAAGGGGGGCGAGCGATTTGAGATGTTATTTTTGACGTTTTTTGGGTCTATTTCTAGAAGAAAAAATCTTGAAAACCTACATTTAATTGCGTAAGCAGCTCACTTTTTTTACTATTTATTTTGAAGGCACGCCTTGGTTGGCAAGGGCATCGGCTCTTTCGTTGCCCGCATGGCCTGCATGGCCCTTGACCCAATGCCACTGAATACGGTGTGGGCCTTGATAGACCAAGCTGTCCAGTTGTTGCCACAAATCAGCATTCTTCACGGGGTCTTTGCTGGCGGTCACCCAGCCCTTGGCCTTCCAGCCCTTGATCCATTCGGTGATGCCTTTGCGGACGTATTCACTGTCCAAATGCAGTTCCACCTCGCAAGGGCGTTTCAAGGCCGAGAGGGCTTGTATCACCGCCATCAGCTCCATGCGGTTGTTGGTCGTGTGTGCTTCGCCGCCACACAATTCCTTCGTATGCAGGCCCGATTGCAAGAGCACGCCCCAGCCGCCGGGGCCTGGGTTGCCTTTGCACGCGCCATCGGTGTAAATCGTGACTTTGTTCATCGTTTGTTGTGCTTGAATCGTTGGGTCTAAAAAAGACTGGATTGTCGTGTATGGGGTTTTTTGTGAGAGACAGGTCCGCAACAGCTACACTTATAGGCAGCGCACAACTGGCGATACACCCGCTCGTTTCCTAGGACGAACAGCAGGGTGGACGTGGAACACCACTGGGGAGTGCGCTGCGTGATCTTACGTACCACGCACCGCCGTTCGCCTGGGCAGCTTTGGTTTTTTGTCGTCCTGACCGAAAAACCGACATCAACTTTTCTTTTCCAAGACTGCCATGTACAACCGCAACATCCTGATTGAACAAACCGATCCTGAAATTTGGGCCGCCATTCAAGCCGAGAACGCCCGTCAAGAACATCACATTGAGCTGATTGCCAGCGAAAACTATGCCTCGCCTGCCGTGATGGCAGCGCAAGGCACGCAACTCACCAACAAATACGCCGAAGGCTATCCGGGCAAACGCTATTACGGCGGCTGCGAGCACGTCGATGTGGCCGAGCAATTGGCGATCAACCGCGTGAAAGAGCTGTTTGGCGCAGACGCCGCCAACGTGCAAGCCCACTGCGGCGCATCGGCCAACGAAGCGGTGTTTTTGGCCTTCTTGAAGCCCGGCGACACCATCATGGGCATGAGCTTGGCCGAAGGCGGGCACTTGACCCACGGGATGCCCTTGAATATGTCGGGCAAGTGGTTCAACGTGGTCAGCTATGGCTTGAACGCCCAAGAAGAAATCGACTACGACGCGATGGAGCGCAAAGCCCACGAGCACAAACCCAAGCTGATCGTGGCGGGTGCATCGGCGTACAGCTTGCGCATTGACTTTGCGCGTTTTGCCAAAGTCGCCAAAGACGTGGGTGCGATCTTCATGGTGGACATGGCCCACTACGCGGGCTTGATCGCAGCGGGTGTCTATCCCAACCCCGTGCCTCATGCCGACGTGGTGACATCGACCACGCACAAGAGCTTGCGCGGCCCACGCGGAGGCATCATTTTGATGAAGGCCGAGCATGAAAAGGCCATCAACAGCGCCATTTTCCCCGGCCTGCAAGGCGGCCCACTGATGCACGTCATCGCAGCTAAGGCTGTGGCTTTCAAAGAAGCCTTGTCGCCTGAATTCAAGGCTTATCAGCAGCAAGTGGTGCAAAACGCCCGCATCGTGGCTGAAACTTTGACCGAGCGCGGACTGCGCATCGTCTCTGGTCGCACCGAAAGCCATGTCATGCTGGTGGACTTGCGTGCCAAAGGCATCACCGGCAAAGAGGCCGAAGCCGTCTTGGGCAGCGCCCACATGACCATCAACAAAAACGCCATCCCCAACGACCCGGAAAAGCCGATGGTGACCAGTGGTGTGCGCGTCGGCACACCCGCCATGACCACACGCGGCTTCAAAGACGAAGAGGCGCGTGCCACCGCCCACCTCATCGCTGACGTGTTGGACAACCCCCGCGACCCCGCCCACATCGAAGCCGTTCGTGCCAAGGTGCATGCGCTGACCAGCCTCTTCCCTGTGTATCGCTGATTCAATGCACGTCAAACCCTGCCTCTTTGTTTTCTTTCTTGTGGGGTGGGGAGGCTATCAAGCATGAAGTGTCCTTTTTGTGGCCATCTTGAAACGCAAGTGGTCGAAACCCGTTTGGCGGAAGACGCGGCCTTTATTCGCCGCCGCCGCCAATGTCATAAATGCGATAAACGCTTCACCACGTATGAACGACCCGAGGTGAGTTTCCCAACGGTCGTGAAAAAAGACGGGCGGCGCACCGATTACGTCGTCGCCAAGTTAAGAGCCTCTTTTGCACTGGCCTTGCGCAAGCGCCCCGTGAGCACCACGCAAGTGGACGAGGCCATCGAGCGCATTGAAGAACAATTATTGAATTTAGGCCTGCGTGAAGTGCCGTCTTCACGCATCGGCGAAATGGTCATGCGCGAGCTGGAACAGCTTGATAAAGTCGCCTATATCCGCTTTGCCAGTGTGTATCGCAGTTTTGCCGACGTGGATGAATTCAAAGCACTGGTGGAGCAAGTCAGCGGCTGAGATGTTATTTTTGTGAAATAAATCATCCTTTAATCAAAGAAGTTGACTATGCTTAATAATGTATCTGCTGCACTCGTTAGCATCAAGCAACTATGGCCGATTTGAACTTTCAACTTCATCAACTACCGCAGCGTTTTGCCTGTGCCAACCCCAAGCGGCATTGGATGCGTGGTTTGACCCTCGTCGAACTTTTGGTCGCCATCAGCATTGCTGCGATTTTGGGTTCGCTTGCTGCTCCTGCCTTGACTTCGTTCGTCTCACGCAATGCGGTACGTGCTTTGTCGGGCGACTTCACGATGAGTTTGCAACGCGCACGCGCAGAAGCCATCAACCGCAATCAATGTGTGGTGATGTGTCTTTCTAGCGATCCAACAGCAGCCAATCCCAGGTGTGCCACCACAGGAGACAATTGGAATGTCGGTTGGGTTATCTACGTAGAACCGACATGTACTGGAGATGACGCATTAGACTCAACAGCGGAGGCTACGGCTGCAGTAGCCGCTGGTCGGTTGGTGTATGCCAAAGAATCAGTAGAGACGCGATACAACCTGATTCCAAGTCCAGCCAGTCGTCGTGTCATTTTGTTCAACGCACGCGGTGTTTCTGGCTTGAGTGGCGCTGCTAGTTTTAATATCGCAGACTCTTATGCCTCTACAGCCGATCAAAACAAATATGGCAGAACCCTATGCTTTGACAAGACTGGGCGTGTGCGCAGTGTGGCCTATCTTGGTAGTTGCAGTTGACAGGAGGCGCGAATGAAGACCAACGCGTACAAGTCCTCCAACCGGGGGATCACTTTGATTGAGGTGATGGTGGCGATTTTGCTGATGACCATCACGCTGTTGGGCATTGCTGGCCTTTTTGGTGCGACCACTCGGTATCAACTGGGTGTGGAATCGCGTTCAAGCATCACGTATTTGTTCAATGATTTAGCAGGCCGTGTTCGGATGAACTTAGACACCAGCAACGCTGCCAGCCGTGCCAGTTGGGCGCAGCACTATACCGATGCAGCTGTCAGCAGCAGCTCTTGGAGTGCACAGCAAGCCATGAGTACCACGCCATCTGTGTACTGTGGTACGGGTGCGGGCACAGCTGCAGCGTGTACTCGTGCTCAATTGGTTGAGTTCGACCTTGCGGAAGTACGCGCATCGATGGCCGCCAGCATGCCGCAACCTGCATTGCAATTATCTGGAAATGCAGCGACAGGCTTGATTGCGACGTTCATGTGGTTTGACAAGGACTTTACCAGTATCAACAGCGGCACAGTCAGTTTGAATACATCTGCTACTTGTACGACCAGTATGAACGCCATTCAGCAACAAACCTGTTGCCCTACCGCTGCGAATGTGGCAAGCACGCCCGGTGTGCGTTGTCTCAATTTTAGGTTTACGCCATGACGACCACATATCAACGGCAACAAGGCTTTTCTTTAATTGAACTGATGGTCGCTGCGACCATCAGTATGGTGGTGGTGTTGGCTGCGTCCTCTGTTTATCTGACAACCCGTCAAACCCAGTCGGTATTGACTGAGAAAGCAGGCATGTTTGAAGGTGCGCGCGTCGCGTTGGAAATCATTGGTCGTGATTTAGAAAACGCTGGCTATTACCCTGCTGAATACAGCCCCAATCAAAACGTTGCCAATGTCAGTGTGGTGGCGTACCAAAATCCCTGTATCAATCCAAGAAACGATACCGTGTCGTTTTGTGCTGTGGCCAACCAAACGCCCTTCAATACAGGTATTTTTGGATGCAGCGGACAGCGTTTGTTGCGCTCTGGTTCTGGTACATACGCTTGTGCAGCACACGTGACCGGTATTAGTGCGACACAGGCGGATGCACTGGTCGTGAATTACTACACGGTTGACAGCACTGAGAAACTGCACATTGGCCAGAGAGGTGATTGCGAAGGCCAAGATGTGGCGAATGATGCGATCAATAGCCGTAACAAAGTCACTCCAACAATCTCACCGTTGGCAAATCCGAATCGGCTCACATACGACCAGCCGGTAGGAACCATTACTCCCAGTATCGTACCTAACGTACCTCTGTTCGTCTCTAACCGTTATTCATTGTCCGTCATGAGCAACCTTGTGGAAGGCGTTACCGTCAACACCTTTAGTATGGCTTGCGATGGAAATGGCAACGACAACGACAGCAGTGCTGCAGCTGCCAGCATCCCATCGCCTATGGTGTCTGGTATTGAGCAGTTGCGTTTTCTGTACCTTGCGAGGACTGCGGCAGGAATGTCGCAATACATGCAGGCCTCTGCTGTGACCGACTGGACTACAGTGGTAGGCGTGCGTGTATGCGTGCTGGCTCGCTCACTGCAAAGTACACAGGCTGCCAGTTACAACTTAACAGACTGTGCAGGAGCCGACACCAGCCACACCGATGGTTTCAGCCGCAAGGTGTTCACGCAGTCTTTTGCGTTAAAAAACATGGCGCTGGACTGAAGATGATGAGCCAACAAATCATGAGAACGTCACTTGCCAAATCCAAAGGCGTTGCCTTGGTGGTTGTGCTGGTGTTTATGCTGGCACTGTCTATATTGGCTGTATTCAGTTCGCGCAATGCAGCAATGGGTGAACGTCAGTCTCGCAATGAATTGGAGTTTCAAGTGGCTAGGCAAGCGGCTGAAGCGGCCTTGCGAGACGCAGAGCTTGATTTGCGTATTCCCGAGTTTCCGGTTGTTGGCTCACCTCCCTGCTCTCGGGCTGGCAGTTTGCTTCGTGAAAAGGGCGTTGTTAGTTTGCCTTCTGCGGAGTTCACTGATACCTGTTTGGCTGGACAGTGTGGGATGTCCAGCGCCCGTTATGCTGTGACCTGGGCCAATGCGACCCCCTCAAACCCAGGAGCACCTTGGTGGCCTACCTCAAAGGGGGGCTTGTGGGGAAATAAAACCAGTGTGTCGGATTGCAGCTTTACGGGTGGCGTTCCTTTGGGGGCAGTGACTGGCGCTACACCCGTTTCCGGTGTGGCCCGTCAACCTGAATACTTGATTGAGCTATTTTCTCCTGAGTCTTTACCAGGTTCTATCAATCAAGCACAGGATGCCATATTTGAATGCACAGGAAAAGCAAACAGCGGCTCGGTCCAGAAAGTATTGGCCAGTCAGGATGAAACCTCAGGTGGTGCATCTGGAGCAGCCAAGGGTACTTGTTACTTGTTCCGTATTACCGCACGCGGTTTTGGCGCTTCTACCCGCACCAATTTGCTAGGGGGTCAACCAGACCCCTTGGTTGAAGTGGTGCTTCAAAGCTACTTTCAATTATTCGTGAAGTGATGTTTAGGGGTTGACGATGAGTCCAGATTTGTTCAGATGTTTATCTTGGCCCACAACTGCCACTCGCTCCAGTGCTTGGGTGCAGCTCGGTGCGGTTGCGGTCTTTGTGACAGCAGGGGTGACTTCTGCGTGGAGCGCGCCACCAGTGAACGCGACAGCGATGGAGCCTGTGCCGCCCAATGTTGGGGTGGCGGGCAACAACAAAGCCATGATGATGCTCACCGCAAGCAAGGATCACACCTTGTTTGGCCCGATGTATACCGACTTTGAGGACCTGGATGGTGATGGCATCATCGACGTCACGTTCAAGCCAGACTTCAAGTACTACGGCTACTTTGATTCAACCAAGTGCTATTTGTACAACACAACCAACAAACGGTTCGAGCCAGACACAAATGCCTCGGTCAACAGTGGTCGCTACGTGTGCGGTGACACTGGTCAGTGGGCGGGCAATTTCTTAAACTGGGCCACTATGACCCGCCTAGATGTGGTTCGTAAAATGCTCTACGGCGGGCAGCGCTACGTGGATAGTACCACTGAGACTGTGCTGCAAATCGCCCGATTGAGTCGCGACTCGCATTCCTTCGTCAAGTATTACAGAGGCACAGACATTCGCGACTACACGCCTTTTACCACAGCCAGCTTGACGAAGACCACGGGGAACAATCCTAATGTCTACGCCGGTCTTTCGATGTGCGTACAGACCAACACCAACGATAACCTCAGCACAAGTACGCCACAGATTCGACTGGCCAAAGGCAACTATCGTATGTGGTCTACTGTTGAAGGGGGGACAGTCTGCAACTGGGGCAGCGGTATCCTCGGTAATAAACTCAGTCGTTATTACGGCGGAACAGCAGCTTACCAAGGCAACGGCGGTGTCAACCACGAGTCCTCTCCGCCGAGTGAGGCCACGGATGGCGCTTATGGTGGATCAGGAAAATCAGTTTTAGATGCCCGTGTGCAGGTCTGCGTCAGCACCAAGTTGGGCGGTGAAAACTGTCAAGCCTATGCCAACGGGGCATCTGTGGTGTACAAACCCATTGGGTTACTGCAAAGCTATGGCACGCCCCAAGGCGGCGCTACCTCTGCCCGCGCTGAGTTTGGCTTGATGACCGGTAGCTACGACGAAAATTTGAAAGCGGGTGCATTGCGCAAAAATGTCGGCGACTTATCTGACGAGATCAAACCCACCACAGGACAATTTTGTTTCAGCTCTGGTGCCAGTTGTAGCGGTACGTTGGCGGATGGGCGTTCTTATACCAGTGGTGGCGCAATCAAGGCACTGGACAGTATCGTGCTCATCGACAAAAACAGTGGTGGCTATGCAGGCTCGAACGCACAGCTTCCTAGTGAGTTGGTGAACGGTACTTTGTCCGCTTGGGGAAATCCTGTGGGTGAAATGGTCGTCCAGGCTTTGCGGTATTACGCGGGTTTGAGTTCTGGTAATCCGACGTCTACGTCTAAAGACACAGGTGTCGGCATGCCTGTTGCAACGTGGGTTGATCCTTTGTCCAACAGCAATACCGTTCGTACATCGGCCTATGGCAATTCGGTATGTCGTCCCTTAAACGTATTAGCGGTATCCAGCAGTGCTTTAAGTTTTGATGGAAACGATGCGGATACTGCATTTTCGACTTTGCCGAACCGAAGCAGAGGCAGCTTGGCTCAGTTCACCGATGTAATTGGGACTGCAGAAGGGATTCATGGTACTTTGCGCTCTGTGGGCAATGTCAGTGGTACATGGGGTGAAGAATGCTCCGCCAAGACGGTTGGCAGTCTGGCCCAAGTCAATGGAATCTGTCCTGAAGCTCCAGCCATCGGAGGAAGCTTCAAAATTGCTGGTGCTGCGCTGTACGGTAACACCAACCCAGTTCGGACAATTACAAATCCACCGCCGGATTTGCCAGAAGATGCCTTGCGCGTCAGAACGTATGCGGCCTCTTTAGCTGGAGGGGTAGCACGGATTGAAGTGCCCATTCCGGGTACCAATCCCAAAAAATACGTGTACATCACGCCTGAGGGCTTATGGGATAGGTCTAAAAAAATGCCAGCAGCGATGTTGACATTCAACGCGATCAGTTCATCTGCGACGCATGGCGCATTCATGGTCACTTGGAACGATGCTTTATTTGGCGGCGACTATGACATGGATATTGCTGGGTATATACGCTACGACATTGTGCCGACAGCAAGCGTCTCTTCTGGGTACTCGATCAAAATCACGACAGACATCATTAACGTGGGCGCGGGGTTGGCTGGATCGCACGGCTTCAGCGTGATGGGAACCAGTCGAGATGGGCGTTACATCACCCACCGGCATGGTACCAATGACGCAGCCATTCGTACTGCGCCAGGGTATTTGTGTGGCTTAGCCGCTTACCGTCAAAGCACTGACTTATCGACGCTCTCTCTTCCTGCTAATGGTGTGTTCCCTGGCATTCCTGTCGGTGCAATGGGGGCTACTAGTGGAATTTCGGCGTGTAATACAAGCTCTACTGAAACCACGACCACTGGCTTAGCCAAAGAAAATCAAAGCTCTTCATGGAACACTGTGCGTGACAGAGATTCACCTGTGTCTATCACCATCCCTATGGTGGGCGCAGAAGGCGTTACTTTA
>DLPA01000165.1:0-5103 GCA_002479815.1 bacterium UBA7470
AGCAACTCGTCTTTGGGCGTGAAGTCCACCAAGCGTTTGACGAAGTTAAAGCGCACCCCGCGCACGCCAGCGGCGTGCAGGGCTTGCAATTCCTCGTCGCTGATGCTGCGTTTGACGGTGGCAACCCCACGCGCTTTGCCGCCGCTGCTGAGGCAAGCATCGACCAAGGCGCGGTTGTCGGCTCCGTGGCAAGTGGCTTGCACGATGACGTTGCGCGAAAAGCCCAAGTGGTCACGCAAGGCAAACAACTGGTGTTTGCTGGCATCGCAAGGGGTGTATTTGCGTTCGGGCGCGTAGGGAAATTCAGCGCCCGGGCCGAAGACGTGGCAGTGGGCATCGACCGCGCCCGCAGGCAACTGAAAGCGCGGTTTGGAAGGGCCAGCAAACCAGTCCAGCCAGCCGGGGGTTTTGGTGAAGGAGACCATAAGAAATAAAAAAGTAGCGTGCGTCTATTGTTTCAAATCCTCATGCTCTATGCCAACGGGGATGTGGCACTAGCTGCTATCGCAGGTTTATATGAATTTGAGTGTGCCCCTGTGGTGGATGACTCAATCCCGGGCATGGTGAGCGGCGCGATGCAGGTGTGATAGAAAGTGCCGGACCATCGGCTTGAGCAACGACTCTTGGCGAACAATCGCACCCAAGGTCAAGTTCAAACGCCCCTCTTGGATAGGCACGATGTCTGTGAATGCAAGCGCCGCCGGATGGGTCGCGATGGGCATGGGCATCAAGCCCACACAATCACCACCACCGATGAGGGCATACAAGCCCAAGGTGGAGTTGACCATCGCCACCGGTTCCGGCGCTTGTAGGCCGTGCCGCTCAAACAGCAATTTGGCGTACCCACTGTGCCCCGAGGCGCTGGTGAAGACCCAACGCGCCGATTGCAGCTCGGCCAAAGAGCGACATTGCGCCAGCGGATGATGCTTGCCTACGACCACCGCCATCTCGACAGGAAGCAAGGGTTCCACGTGAAACTCGCCAAAAGGCAAGCCCTCAGGAATGGGGCCCAGCACGATGTCCACCTCGCCCGCGCGCAAGTCTGTGAGCTGGGCGACATACAACTCCTCACGCAAGCGCAACTGAATATCAGGGTAGGCACGTCCGAACGTGCGCATGGTTTCAGGGATCAACACCAGCACGGCCAAAGGCACAGCACCCACGCAGAGTTGCCCACTCATCTTGCCGCCCAGTTGCTCGATGGTTTGGAGTGCGCTGCCCAGCTCGCGGGCGACCACACAGGCGTGCTCGTAGAGCACCCGCCCCTGCGCGGTCGCGGTCACGCCAGTGGTGGATCGCAGCAGCAAGGGCGCCCCCACTTCACGTTCAAGCTCGCGCAGAGATTTGCTCATCGCGGGTTGCGAGAGGCCCAAGCGTCGCGCGCCCCCACGCAAGCTGCCTTCTTCCAACGCAGCCACCAGAGTTTGGAGTCCTGAGAGTTTCATGAAGAAAGATGATAACCAATGGTTATCACGCTTGTGGTTTGAACATCTTTTCCAGCTCAGACGCAGTGCCTACAGTCCGCCTACTTTCACCAAAAAGACACTCAAACAAGACTGGAGTTGGAGACACATGACCGAATCTGCTTTGAACGATACCGGCTGCCCGCCTTGGCTGGCGAAGTTGTGTGATGGGAGTGCTGCCTTGGGCGCATGCGTATTGGTGTTGATGGCCATGACGACGGTCGTCAGTGTGGTGGGGCGTGCTTTCTTTTCGCACCCCATCTTGGGTGACGTGGAATTGGTGCAGTTGGGTTGTGCGGTGGTGGTGTCTTGCTTTTTGCCTTATACACAACTGCGCCGAGCCAACATCATGGTCGATTTCTTTACACAACATACGAGCAGCCAGCGCAAGCATGGCATGGATTTACTCGGTCATGTGCTCTATACCCTGATGATGAGCCTCATCGTCTGGCGTGTGGCGGTGGGTGGCCTTGATATGCACGCCTCAGGCGAGTCGTCCATGCTGATGAACTTGCCCCTGTGGTGGGCCTATATGCTGATGCTGCCCGGTCTGAGCTTGGCTGTGCTGGTAGGCGTGACGCAAACCCTGCACATGTGCCGCACCGCTGCCGCAGAGGTGCACGCATGAGCACGATGACGATCGGTTTGCTGATGTTTGGGGGCATGCTGCTGTTGATGGCGGTGCGCGTGCCCATTGCGGTCGCCATGTTTGTGCCCGGTGTCATCGGCTATATGAGCTTGACCGGCTGGGGGCCGCTGGTGGCGCACCTGAAAGGCGCGGTCTATGGTCGAGTCTCGGTTTATGACTTGTCGGTCATTCCGCTGTTCATGTTGATGGGGGCATTTGCCGTCAATGGCGGCTTGTCAAAAGCCTTGTTTGATTTTGCCAATGCGCTTTTGGGGCGCTTCAAAGGCGGCATGGCAATGGCTGGGGTGTTGGCCTGTGCGGCTTTTGGCTCCATTTCAGGCTCTACAGTGGCAACCACCGCAACGATTGCACAAGTGGCGTATCCTGAAATGCGCCGCATCCACTACTCGGGGCGCTTGGCAACGGCTGCCTTAGCCACGGGTGGCACGATGGGGGTGCTGCTGCCGCCATCGGTGACGTTGATGGTGTATGCCATTTTGACCGAGCAAAACATCACCAAAATGTTTTTATCGGCCTATGTGCCAGCACTGCTGGCAGCCGTTGGTTACTTGCTGGCGATTGCGGTGGTGGTGCGCTTGCGGCCTCAAGATGCGCCTGAGGCGCAAACCATTCCTGCATCGGCCTTGTGGCAATCGGCCCAACAGGTGTGGCCGATCTTGGTGATTTTTGCGGTGGTGTTCGGTGGCATTTATGGCGGCTTGTTCACGGCCACTGAAGGGGCCGCCATTGGCAATGTGCTCACCTTTGCATTCACCTTGCTGCGCCGACAAATGACATGGGACAAGCTGCGGGCCAGCGTGCGCACCACTGCACAAACCAGCGGCATGATTTTCATGATTTTTTTGGGTGCGGACATGATCAATGCCGCACTGGCGATTTCTCAATTGCCCGCGCAACTGGCCGATGTAGTAGCCCATCTCCACATCAGCCCTGTGCTCATCATGGCTGGAATCATGCTGTTTTACGTGATGTTGGGCTGCGTGATGGACGAAATGAGCATGATTTTGCTCACCGTCCCCACCTTGTTCCCCGTCATCATGGGGCTGGATTTTTATGGCTTGGCCGCTGCCGATAAAGCCCTGTGGTTTGGCATTTTGATTTTGACGGTGTGCGAAATCGGCATGATCTTTCCACCCGTGGGTTTGAATGTGTACATCATGAACGGCTTGGCCAAAGACGTGCCTATGGCCGAAACCTACAAAGGTGTCGTGCCCTTTTTAGCCACCGATGCCCTGCGCTTGGGCTTGCTGATTGCTTTTCCGTCCTTGTCGCTGTGGTTGGTTCACACCCTCACAGGATGAGTGCTGCTTTTTCTATCTATCCCTCCCCCAACCCCACTCCCTAGAGACAAGGAGTTTTGCCATGACCGCCCCCTTCATTCGTTCTATTGCCACCGGTTTGTGCGCTTGGGCTGCACTGAGTGCGCCTGTGCAAGCGCAAGAAGTCACCCTCAAAGTGCATTTCTTCTTGCCTGCCTCTAGTTTTGCGAACACGCTGTTCATCACGCCGTGGTGCGACAAAATTGCCAAAGAGAGCAACCACAAACTCAAGTGCCAGATTTACCCCTCGATGCAAATGGGGGGCACGCCACCGCAGTTGTACGACCAAGCGAAAGACGGTGTGGCCGATGTGGTGTGGACATTGCCGGGCTACACCGCAGGCCGCTTCCCCTCTGTGGAAGCGTTTGAGCTGCCCTTCATGATGCAAAGCCCCGAGGCCACCAGCAAGGCGTTGTGGGACTACACCCAAAAATACAGCCAAGACGACTTCAAAGATGTCAAACCCTTGGCCTTTCATGTGCACGGCGATGGGGTGTTCCACATGACGAGCAAGCCCATTAAAACCGCTGCGGATTTGAAGGGTTTGAAACTGCGTGCCCCCACTCGCATGACCAACAGATTCATTGCCCTGCTGGGGGCAACGCCTGTGGGGATGCCCGTGCCCCAAGTGGGGGATGCCTTGTCCAAAGGTGTGATCGACGGTGCTGTGGTTCCCTACGAAGTCGTGCCGTCGGTGAAGATTCACGAGCTGGTGAAATTCCATTCGGAAACCGATCCCAGCGAGCCAGCGTTCTACACCTCGACCTTCATTTTTGCGATGAACAAGGCCAAATACGAGTCCTTGCCCGCTGATCTGAAAAAAGTCATTGATGCCAACAGCGGCCAAGCCTTGTCCGGCCAAATCGGCAAAGCCTTTTTACAGGCCGATGGTGAAGGCAAAAAACTCACCACCAAAAACACCACCAACGTCATTCCCGCCGCTGAACTGGCCAACTGGAAGAAAGTGGGTCAACCCCTGGCCGATGCGTGGGTGGCTGACATGAACACCAAAGGCAAGCCGGGCGCAGAGATGTTGGATACAGCCCGCAAACTCATTGCCCAACACGCCACCACCAAATAAAGAGGCTTTGCACATGGCACAGATCATCGGGGCCATTGCGGCCTCGCACACGCCGACCATTGGGTTTGCGTTTGACCATCAAAAACAACACGATCCCGTGTGGGCACCCATTTTTGAAAGTTTTCAACCCGTTCGACAATGGATCAAAGACAAGCAACCGGACGTGCTTTTTGTGATCTACAACGATCACGTCACCTCGTTTTTCTTTGACCACTATTCCGCATTCGCACTGGGCGTGGATGAGTCGTATCCAGTGGCTGACGAAGGCGGAGGGGCACGCGACTTACCCCCCTTGCGTGGGCACACGGGGTTGGCGCGGCACGTGGCGTATTCGCTGGTGGCGGATGAGTTTGATTTGTCCATTTTCCGCGACAAGGCACTGGATCATGGCTGCTTTTCGCCCATGTCCATGCTGTGCGAGCACGAACCCGATTGGCCTTGTCGCATCGTGCCGCTGCAAGTGGGGGTGCTGCAATTTCCAGTGCCATCGGCCAGACGCTGTTACAAACTGGGCCAAGCCTTGAAGCGTGCCATCGAAAGCTACCCCGAGGATTTAAAAGTCGCCATCGTCGCGACGGGGGGCTTGTCGCA
>DLPA01000165.1:5264-5673 GCA_002479815.1 bacterium UBA7470
AATTGGGCGGTATGGAAGGCGCAGAAGTCATCATGTGGCTCATCATGCGTGGGGCCTTGTCTGCACAAGTGAATTGTGTGCATCGGGCCTACCACTTGCCGTCCATGACAGGCATTGCCACCGCTGTTTTTGAAAACCACAGCGCAGGCCCCGCCTTGGCGGGCGAGCAGGCGCGGCATTTGGCCCACATCCAAAGCCAATGGGTTGGTACGGCGCAGTTGCACGGCACCTATCCTTTTGAACTCAGCCGCAGCCATCAGGGCTATCGCTTGAACAAGTTTTTGCACCACTTGGTTCACCCCTCTCACCGATTGGCGTTCAAAGCCAACGAAAGCGCCAGCATGCGCGATGCGGGTTTGAGCGAGGAAGAGCAAGGGATGATTCAGCGCCGCGATTGGCAAGCCCTGAT
>DLPA01000101.1:0-215 GCA_002479815.1 bacterium UBA7470
GCGGCAAATTCAAACACCCCCACGGGGCCGTTCCACACGATCGTGCCAGCGGCTTTGAGCTGGGCGGCCAAGCGGGCGGCGGTGTCGGGGCCGATGTCCAAAATCAAGTCGTCGTCAGCCACATCAGCAGCGGCTTTGACGGTAGCGGGTGCGTCTGCGGCAAAGGTTTTCGCCACGACCACATCGGTCGGGATCGGCACGTCTGCGCCACGCGC
>DLPA01000101.1:364-816 GCA_002479815.1 bacterium UBA7470
TTGGCAATGCCACCGCCCACGATGAGCTGATCGACGTTGTTCGCCAAGCTTTGCAAAATGGTCAATTTGGTGCTGACCTTGCTGCCCGCCACAATCGCCACCAAGGGGCGCTTGGGGTTGGCAAGGGCTTTGCTGATGGCATCCATTTCAGCCGCCAGCAAGGGGCCAGCGCAGGCGATGGGCGCGGTTTCGGCGATGCCGTAGGTCGTGCCCTCGGCGCGGTGGGCCGTGCCAAAGGCATCGTGCACAAACACATCGCACAGCTTGCCCAATTTCTCGGCCAGCTCGGGCTTGTTCTTTTTCTCGCCCTTGTTCAGACGGCAGTTTTCCAGCATCACCACTTCGCCAGCGGCGACGCTGAAACCGCCGTCCACCCAATCGGCCACCAAGCGCACGGGCATGCCGAGCAACTCGCTCATGCGGGCCGCCACAGGAGCCAAGCTGTCTTCGGG
>DLPA01000101.1:951-2611 GCA_002479815.1 bacterium UBA7470
ATGCGGGTGTCTTCGGTGATCTCGCCCGCGTCGTTTTGGGGCACGTTCAAGTCGGCACGAATGAACACACGTTTGCCAGCGACTTGACCCTTGGCAACCAGATCAGAAAAACGGTTGAACTGCATCAAACTCTCCTTCATTTAGGGGTGAAAAAAACCCCTCATTGTCGGTCAATGTCGGTCCGTGTCGATTCGCTTCGCAGCACAGGGTTGACAATCCAGCTGCCGTCACACCAATAAGCCTATGTGGGGAATCACACGATCGGGTTCGCACGCCTCGATGGGTTCGCCCATGTTGTAGCCATAAGGCAAGGCCCAGACGCTCATTCTGGCGTTGCGAGCAGTGGCTACGTCGATGCTGGAGTCGCCCACAAACAGGGCGCGGCTGGCGCTGATGCCCCATTCATTCAGACACGCTTGAATGCCTGCGGGATCGGGTTTTTTGGTCGGCAAGCTGTCGCCGCTGATGACCTTATCCAACAAGGGGGTCAGCTTGTGCGCGTCCAGCACCACTTGGGTGTAGCGCCCTTCCTTGTTCGTCACCACTGCCAGCTTCACGCCTTGCGCTTTCAGGGCGGTCAAGGTTTCACGCACTTGGGGGTACAAGCGGCTGCGTGTGCCGCAGCGTTGTTGGTAGTGTTTGATGAACTCGGCGCTGATGAGTTTGAGGCTGTCGGACGAGCGCACCACGGCTGCCGTGGTTTGGTTCGCCCATGCCAAGGCTTGAATCAGCAACTCGTGCGTGCCATGACCGATCCAGCCAAAGACTTGAGTCTCGCTGACTTCGGGCAGGCCGAATTGCCGCAGCGTGTCGTTGGTGGCATCGGCAATTTCTGGGCCGGTTTCGATGAGTGTGCCGTCCAAATCGAACAACACGGCTTGGTAGGCACAGCTCACACCAGCTCCTTCACGGCTTGTACGACGGCTTCGGTGGTGATGCCGAAGTGACGGTAGAGCACAGGCGCAGGCGCAGACTCGCCAAAGCTGGCGATGCCGATGACGCGGCCTGTGCGCCCCACGTACTTGCGCCAGAAGTCAGGATGCGCGGCTTCAATCGCCACCGTGGGCACGCGCAAGGGCAAGACGGCCTCTTGGTAGCTGGCAGGCTGGCGGTCGAAGACATTGCTGCACGGCATGGACACCACGCGGCAGGCCACGCCTTGCTCTTTCAATGCGGCTTGCGCTTGCACCGCCAGATGGGTTTCTGAGCCGGTGGCGAGGATGATGGCTTGCGGTGCGGGCACGTCCACCAACACATACGCGCCTTGGCGTATGCCGTCGCTCATGCCCACGTCGGTCAGGCGCGGCAGGTTTTGGCGTGACAGGCACAAGGCGCTGGGGCCGTCTTTGCGCTCGATGGCACTGGCCCAAGCGACGGCGGTTTCCAAGCCATCGGCGGGTCGCCACACGTCCAGATGCGGGATGAGGCGCAGCGAAGGGACGTGCTCCACGCTTTGGTGAGTGGGGCCGTCCTCGCCCAGCCCGATGCTGTCGTGGGTGAAGACATGAATCACCCGCTGCTTCATCAAGGCTGCCATGCGAATGGCGTTGCGGGAATAGTCCGAGAAGGTCAAGAACGTGCCGCCGTAGGGGATAAAGCCGCCATGCAAGGCCATGCCGTTCATGAGGGCAGCCATGCCGAACTCGCGCACGCCGTAGCT
>DLPA01000228.1 GCA_002479815.1 bacterium UBA7470
ATCAAACGCTTGGCGATTCCTGAGCAAGAGATTGAGGAGTATTTGACCTACCACTTCGCCCGCCAAGCCACCTTGCAGTTGCGCTACAACCACTGGCAAGAGGCCACGGGCTTCATTGACGAATCGCGCAAGCAAGATTTCAACGTCTTTGTGCAGCAAAAAGACACGCAAGGCCGTTGGTTGCTGACCGACGACCACCTGACGCTGGCCTTGGGCATCTTGCCCGAGGATGCGGCCAACAAGCGTTGGAAGTCGTTTGTGGGCGAGTGGGAGGCCGTCCTGCCCAACTTCAAGCTGCTGGTGCGTGAGCGCGACAAGGCGACGTGGTTGGACGAACTCAGCAAGCTGTGCGAAAAACGCTATCAAGACGATTACCGCACGCTGGGTGTGCCCGGGTTTTACCGCACCAAGCTCAAAGCACGCAAAGACATGGCGCGTGAGATTCGCAACCGCATCGAGCAAGAGCTGATGGAGGAATGGAAAGTCGGAGCCAAGTCTGCATGGGATGTGTCGCGCCTGCTGGTGGCCTTGTCCGAGTCGTTAGACGAGCGGCTCAAACAGTGCGATGAGCAAGTCTCCCGCGCCCGCAAAGCCGAAGAAGATGCTCAACTTCGCGCCCAAAGCAATGCCAAAAAGTGGGCCGATATGGGCGTGTTTTCTAAACATTTGCTGGGTACGCCCGACAGCTTGTTGGATGCCCACGGCGTGTTCTTGCAAGAAATTTATGTCTATCGCACCCGTGCCGAGGGGTGGATGTTTGCCAAAGCCTTGTTGATGGACGTGGTGGCCGAGGTGATTGACTTGCGTGCCGAAGTCGATCGCTCGGCCAATACCTTGCAAGAGGCGCTGAAAAAGTTTGAAGTCGCCATTCAGTCGCGCCTGACCGATGCCGACGCGGGCGATTTGCGCCAGCATTTGATCCGGTTCTACGATCCGCAACTGGTACGCCAAGTCAGCCGCCGCTTGGTGGTTGAAGAGGCCGAGCAGCGCACCCAAACCAGCCGCGTGCGGGCGGCCTTGATCGAGAAAATGGGGCCTCAAGCCTCGTTCTCGCTGTTCAATCAGCGCATTTCTGAATCCACCTTTTTGGACGTGTTGGAGAAGGTCTGCGAAGACAGTGCCCGCATCGCGCATCAAAACTTGGTGCAAAACCCCAAAGAACGGCTGTTGGGCGTGTCGCTCATCGACAAGCTGCGCGACCGCTACGGGGCCGATCCGCATCAACTGAAAAGCTACGTCAGTGAGTTGGTCAGCCGCGCGGGTAACTTTGCGACGCTGGAGCCGTTGGAGCAGCACCGCGCCGCGCCCGGCATTCCCGTCGGCAAGCCCACGGCGGTGAACAAATTCACGGTGATTTTGCCCAAAGCCCCCGATCAGGCCGAGTTTTTGAACACCCTTAAAGCCGCCTTCCGCGAAACCAAGGCGGGTGATGTGGAGTTGATCGAGTCCGATGGTCGCCCCCACGAAATCACCTTGGTGTCCATCACCAATTTGATGCCTTTGCGCTATCTCAAACCCTTGAAACTGCTGGAAGAGAAATACCGTCGCCGTGTCGATACGGGCGGCGCACGCGCCAAGCTGGAGCTGCACACCGAGGGCGACGGCACGACATGGCCGCGCCTCTTTGTCGCCTCCTCTGCCGAGGTCAAACAACAAGCCTTGCCTTACGTGTTGCTCGCCAAAGCCTTGGGGCTGATTCACGAAGGGCCCAATCCCGCCACAGGCTTGAACGAGGTGCTGTTGCTGACCAAAGATGCCGATGGTTTCGACAACGACCCCGTGGTCTTGGGCCCGAGCTTTGTCGCCAGTGCCGACAGTGTGAATCTGGAACACTTGCACACCATCCAAACCGCGTGCAACGCCTTGCTTGGCAGTGCCGAGTACCGCCACATCGACCGCCGCACCACCGTGCAAAAAGCGGTGGTTGCTGAAGTCGAAGCGATCAAAGCCCAGTGCAGCGGCAATGTGCAAGACCCGACCTATCGTCGCTTTTTAGATGCAGGCCGCAAAGCGGTGGCGATTCTGAAGGGCGAGGCGGCTTGATTTTTTTATCAAAGGAGCGCAGCAATGAGTTCATCTGGCAAATCGGGTAAATGTTCCAACTTTGGCAATTGCAGCTTGGCCGATGCCCGCACCACGGTGCAAGTGCCCACAGGCATGGATTTTGTCTGCACCGAATGCGGCAAACCCCTGCTGATGACGGACATGGGAGACAGCAGTGGCGGTGGGGGCAACAAAATGGCCTTGATCGGCGCGGGTGTGGCGGCTTTGGTGTTGACAGCGGGCGGGGCGTGGTTCTTTTTGGGCCGCAGCAAACCAGCGCCGCCGTCCCCGCCCCCTCCTCCGCCTGTGCTTGCACCCGCACCTGCTTCCGCGCCTGCGCCCGTGGCCGCACCTACACCACCCGCACCACCCATCACCGGCCATTGTTCAGATGCCGATGCCAAGGCGGGTTTGTGCCGTAAGGCGCAGTGAGTCCCTTTTCAAGGTTTAAAGGAGTGTTTTGATGACAAGCAAACTCAGTCAACTGTGCAGGGCCTGTGTGGGTGCGGCGCTGATGATGATCGGAGCCGCACACGCGGAAACCATCGTGACAGGCGGCAAAACGGGCACGTATTTCGCCATCGGCAACAACTTGCGCGAGATGGTGGACAACCGGCTGGAGGTCAAGTCCACCAACGGCTCGTGGGTCAACGTCGAGGAAATGAGTCGCACCAAGGGCGTGACGCTGGCGGTGGTGCAGTCGGACGTGTATGCCGCCTTTGTGCAAATGCGCGACGATAAAACCGTGCCCGATGCCACCCGCCGTGAGTTTGCTGATTTACTGGCGAATTTGCGCGTCTTTATGCCGCTGTACCCCGAAGAAGTCCACTTTTTGGTGCGTAAAGACGACCCCATTGAGTATGTGCATCAAATCAAAGACAAGGCCATTTGGATGGATGTGGCGAAAAGCGGCACGTATCTGACGGGTTTGAACATTTACGGCAAACTCTTTCAAGAGCGACCCAAGATGGTCGAGCCCTTTGTCAACCCCACCGCCACTGGGGACGACGAAGGCACCCGCCGCCGCCGTTCAGCCATGATGGCCCTGAGCGACCCGGGCTTTTACGCCGCCTATCCGCGCATCGACGTGATGGTCTTGGTGGGAGGGCAGCCTTTGGCTTTGTTGGAAAAAAACGCGCCTAACAATTTAAAGTTGCTTAAGTTTGATCCTGCCCATGCCAGTTCTGCCGCCTTGTTGCGCGATTATCAAAAAGCCGACATCCGCAAAAGCAGTTATCCGGTGTTGAATTTGCCCGAAGGTGGATCGCCGACCTTGGCGGTGAACTCCTACCTCATCACGGCCAGTTTTGCCGATCCACAACGCAACCAGTTCATTCAAAATTTTGCAGCGCAGTTTTGTGCCAAATTTGCCACCCTGCAAAGCCAAGGTCATCCTAAATGGCAAGAGTTGCGTTGGAAACCCGGCATGCCTTTGCCTGCGTTGGCCGCAGGCTGGCAATACTCGGACCATGTGAAAGGCCAGTTGAGCAGCTGTCGTCCCGACGGCGCCGCTTCCCGTGCCACAAGCAGCATCCCAGTCGCAGCGCCTGCACCTGCTGCCAGTGTGTGCAGCCCGCAGGATCGCTTCTCCGGTTTGTGCCGTTGAGTGTGCGATCCGTACGCTGCATACGACCTGTAGGTCTCGTAGGGGGAATGACCTCAGACTGCCTGACTGTCACTTTGTGGTAAAGGTCCCAGACTGCAATGAGCAAATTACAGACCAGCATTTCATCTGGGACACAGACGTATGAGCCTGTGCAGGTCGCTGCGCTAGATGTGAATCTGCGGCACTTATATATAGGGACGTGGCTTCTGGCGGCACTTAATGTCTTGCACGTTCTGTGGTTCGAGGTGTGGCTGTCCTTTGAATCTCCTGCCGAACAAGCATGGGCCACCAGCGTCGTATGCGCACACGCGGTGATGGGCGCGGCGATGTTGCTGTTGAACCCCTTGTTGCGCTGGTCTTATCTGCGTTCATCCAAGCCAAAATGGACTTACTACGTACCTGAATCGGTGGTGATGTTGGTCTTGTTCTGGACGGTGGCAGTGACCACAGCCGACATTCAACAAGGCTTGGGTCTGCATGCCTACCAAAGTGCGTGCGCTGCTGTGGCTGTGGTGGTTCTTCTACGGCCTTGGGTGGCGGTGCTGCTGCTGTTCACGGCAGGGGCTTTGTTGATGGTGTCCCTGCATCTGTTTTCGATTGACCGTGCTTATTTGAACAGCGCCTCAGTCACGGTGGTCACAAGCACGAGTTTGGCCTTGCTGGTGTCTGTGTTGCTGTGGCGGCGCTTCGTGCAGACGCAATTGCTGCAACAAGAACTGGCACAAGCCCATGCCTTGATGCGTCAACAACAAGCCGAGCTGGACACTTTAGCCACGACGGACAGCTTGACGGGCTTGCTGAATCGACGTGCGCTGATGCAGCGGGCCGAAATTGAGTTTCGGCGAGTCAAGCGCGATGCCGTCCCCCTGTCGCTGTTGCTGTTGGATATCGATCACTTTAAGCGCGTGAACGACCAATGGGGACATCCTGCCGGGGATGCCGTGCTGCGTCAAGTCGCCCAACTGATGCGCCAAGCAGTGCGAGAAACGGATGTGGTGGCTCGTTTGGGTGGCGAGGAATTTGTGCTGTTGTTGCCAGGGGCATCGCAAGCCGTCGCGCAGCAGTTGGCCGAACAATTGCGCCTGCATATCGCCGCCAGGTCTTTGTCGTGGCCCGAGCCGAACGAGCAGCAGGGTGCAGCAATGGAGACTGGAGAAAATACGCAAGTTCAATCCACACAAATTCAAATTAATATCAGTATCAGCATTGGAGTCGTGTGTTTGCCGGTCGGACGAGAGGCGGACACAGACACGCTGCTGAATTTGGCCGATCAAGCCCTGTATCGGGCCAAATCTTTAGGCCGCAACCGGGTGGAAGTGGCGCTGCTGGTGTGAGCTGAGGCGTGCTCGTCGGTCTCCATCTCGGTGGCTCGCCCTCAGTAATGGGGGGGAAGTTCGTCGCGCAGGCTGCGAAAGGGGGCGCGTGGTTCTGCCTCTGCCAATTGCTGTTGCAGTCGGGCGACTTCTTGCTCAAGGCGATGGAGGCGATCTTGTTGCTGCACCACCAAGCGGTTGAGGGTGTCGAGCAAGTCGTCGTTGTCGCTGAAACGAATTTCTAGGTCAGCAACACGCGCCTCTAGCCTGTGGTGGGGGTCGTGTGGGGTGTTCATCTGGAATGGGTTTTTGCCTAGGGTTTTTCTTTTATTTCTGTCTTGACAGAAATTTCATAAATCATCTATCATTGCACACATGGAACTGTCTGAAACTGCTCGTCAATTTGTGGTGCATTGGGGTGAAATGGGCACAGCGTGGGGGGTCAACCGCACGGTGGCCCAAATTCATGCGCTGTTGTTTTTTCATGGCCGGCCTTTGCATGCCGATGAAATTGCACAAACACTGGTGGTCGCTCGCTCCAACGTCAGCACCAGTCTAAAGGAATTGCTGAACTGGAATTTGATCCGCACCACCCATGTGCTGGGCGACAGGCGGGATTATTTTGAAACTTCGCTGGACGTGTGGGAGTTGTTTCGCGTGATTGTGCGTGAGCGCAAAGAGCGGGAGTTCGACCCCACCGTGCGGCTGCTGCAAGATTTGGTCATCAGCCCCGACTTTGAAGCCGAGTCGCCCGATACGCAAGACCGCGTGCGCGAAACCTTGCGCTTCATGCAGACCTTGGGGTCGTGGTCGGAAGAAATGCTGCGCCTCTCGCCCACTACCCTAGAAAAGGTGATGAAAATGGGGGCCAGCGTGCAAAAGTTTGTTCGAGGGGATGCGTAAAAGAAAGGGTTCGCCCTTTTTTTTGAGTACTAATTTCTGTTTTTACTGAAATTTCTATTATTTCTAGCCATGAAGGAAGCGATCATGAAAAAGACCACCGCACCAGATACGTCAGCACACACGCCAGAAATGACGGTGTACTACGACGAGTCTTGCCCCATTTGCCGTGCCGAGATGCACAACTTCATGCGCCGAGATCGCGGCCACATCGTCGCGTTTGTGGATGCGTCTGCGCCTGACTTTGTGCCGCCATCGGGCCACCGCAAGGCGGAGATGATGCGTTTGCTGCATCTGCACACCGTCGATGGGCGTTGGTTGATCGGAGTCGATGCCTTTTCCTTGCTCTACCGTCGCTTGGGGCTGCCGTGGGTGGCGCGGGCTTTGGACGCGCCCGTCTTGCGCCCGCTTGCCGAACGGCTCTATCCCGTGGTGGCCCAGCATCGCCAGCGCATTCCCCGCTGGGTGGCGCGGCTGGTGTTTGAACGTGGCGCACATCAGGCCGCCACCCAAGCACACGCCCGCGCCCAAAGCTGTGCCGATGGGGTCTGTACGACGCAGCGGGAGCCCTCATGAACGTCCTGCTGCTAGGGGCCACGGGCTTTCTGGGTCGTCACATCGCCCATGCACTGCACGCGCAAGGCCACGAGGTTTTGATACCGACGCTGCCCCACGGGGAGCGGTTCAATCTGGCGCAGATGTGTACACCTGCGGCATGGCATTCGCAACTCCAAAGCGGTGTCGGCCCTGATCTCGTGCCCGATGCCGTCATCAACGCCGTGGGCGTGCTGCGCGAGCGTGCAGGTCAGCCCATGCACGCGGTACACAGTCTTGCGCCCATCGCCTTGTTCAACGCCTGTGCCGAGTTGGGGATTCGGCGGGTGATTCAAATCTCAGCCTTGGGCATAGACGGCATCGCCACGCCTTATGCCCAGACCAAGCGCGAAGCCGATGCCGCGCTGCTGGCCTTGGTCGAGCAAGGTCGTTTAGACGCGGTGGTGCTGCGCCCTAGCATTGTGTTGGGCGAGGGCGGTGCAAGCACGGCCCTGTTCAACACCTTGGCGCGGTGGCCGCTGCTGGTGTGGCCTTGTCGGGCAAGGCAGTGCCAAGTCCAGCCTTTGAGTGTGCAGGATGTGGCGTGGGGCTGCTCGCGCCTGCTGGTAGCGCAGGCCGAGGTGACGGGCGTGCTCGCCGCTGTGGGCGAAGAAAGGGCCAGTGTGCCCGACTGGGTGGCTCGTATCCGTGCCCTACATGGGCACCAGCCTGCCACCGTGTGTACCGTGCCCGATGCGTGGGCGGCGCTGTCGGCGCGTTGGGGCGATGCCATCCCCGTGACTCCGTGGGGCCGCAACACATGGGCTTTGCTGGCGCAGGACAACACCGCAGAGGCCGAGGCGTGGCGGCGCGTGTTGGGCCGACCCGCCAGTCCCGCGCTCGCCTTCTTCATGGCACAGGCGGCGATGCAGCGTCCCAACGCCCAAGCAGCGGAGGTTTGAATGAGCCATGTCAGCGATTTGAACGAGTTGAACCGCGTGAACCCTGTGCAACACGCCACGCGCGTCCCTTGGCTGGTGCGTCTGAGTTGGGTGTTGCTGTGGTGGGGCACGGCGCTGGTGTCTTTGCTCGGGTGGGGTGGCCCCAGTCATGCGCTGTTGAGCGAAGGGGGCGTGACCGCGCCTGCACTGGCTGCCAGCTTGATTCTGGGCGGCGTGTTGCTGGACGTGACCGTAGGCGCGTGCTTGCTGCTGTGGCCTAGGCCGCGCGTGTATGTCGCGGCGCTGGTGGCGGTGGGGCTGCTGTCGGTGCTGGCGACGGTCATGACCCCCAGCGCGTGGCTGCACCCGTATGGCCCGCTGTTGAAGAATCTGCCCTTGATGGCCTCGTTGGTCTGGGCATGGCAAGTGGATGGCATCGTGGACGGAGGTGTGCAATGAACACGTATTTGCTTGTGAAAACCCTGCATATCCTCTCTAGCG
This sequence comes from bacterium UBA7470, assembly GCA_002479815.1. GTDB lineage: Bacteria > Pseudomonadota > Gammaproteobacteria > Burkholderiales > Burkholderiaceae_C > UBA2334. Next base: position 7,839 of record DLPA01000228.1, read on the forward strand.
TGTTGCTGGTGGGGACGGGATTTGGGTCGGCGTTTTATTTGTTTTTCGCCAACCGCAGCAGTTCAGGCAGCGGGTTAGACCGTGGCGCGGTGGCAGCGCAGGCGGTGGTGGCGCGGCTGGTGGTACGGGCTGATACGTGGTTCACCACGCCAGCGGTGATTTTTCAGCCTGTGAGCGGTGCGTGGCTGGCCTACCAAGCGGGCTGGCCCCTCAGCACCTCGTGGCTGTGGCTGGCCTTGGTGCTGTACGCGGTGGCGGGCGCGTGCTGGCTGCCCGTGCTGGTGTTGCAATGGCGCATGGCCCAAGCCGCGCAACGCGCACACGAGACTCAGCAAGCCCTGCCGCCCGAGTACACCCGCTGGGCACGCACATGGGAAGCACTGGGCTACCCCGCCTTCATCGCCATGCTCATCGTCTTTGGCCTGATGGTATTCAAACCCACGTTTTAGCGATGGTAGGCTTATCAAAAAGCATAGTAAAAAAAGTGAGCTGCTTACGCAAGAAATACCAAAAATTTGGCAGATTTGATATTGAAAAATGGAGCGAAAAAAATAAAAAATGACCTTCCACACTCTCTGAGACCGTTGTTCAGAGCATAGGGCGCATGATTCTTGCTGTTTCTTGTAGCACTGGAAGCACGCGCTGAGTAGCATTACTGCTGGTTTCATTGTTCATGGGCATGGTGATGCTCATGGCGCCGACGAGGGTGTCGGTGTGGTCGTAGAGGGGCACAGCCACGCCCCGGTAATTCATTTCTAGTTGTTGCTCAGAAAGACACCATCCTTGGAGGCGCACTTGCTGCAAGACATCCATCAGCTTGTCCTTGTCGATCAAGGTGTAGGACGTGAAGGGGCGCAACACTTGGGGGTGCAGCCATTCCTCCCAAAACGCAGGTCCCTGCATCGCCAGCATCACTATGCCGGCGGCGGTGACTTGGGCTTGCACGCGCGAGCCGAGCATATAGCCCGTGCTCATGTGGCGGTGCATGCTGCTGCGGGCGATAAAGACCACTTCGTGTTGGTCGAGCACGGCAGCGTAGGCGGTTTCGTTCGTGCCCGCCGTCACGCGCTGCAAATACGGTTGCACCGCACGCGGCAGGCGGGCCGATTCGAGGTAAGACTGGCCCAGACGCAAGATGCGGGGGGTCAACCAAAACAGCTTGCCATCAGTGGCGACATAGCCCAGATGCAGTAGCGTGAGCAAGTGGCGGCGTGCAGCGGTGCGTGTCAGGCCACAGTGTTGTCCGACTTGGCTGGCGGTCATGCGGGGGTGGTCGGCATTGAAGGTGCTCAGCACCTGCAAACCCTTTTCTAGGCCCGCAATCCAGTCACGGCGGTCCAGCGCAAAACTGCAAGGATGAGCTGACGGCTCGTGCGAGGGAGCGATCATCGTTCGGTCATGGTTCATCATCGAACAAAAAAGGGTGAGTGGGAGATGCAATTTTATTAACTGTTTGGTACATTGTGTGCGTTTCTTTCTGCTACAGCCCTGTTTTTGAGTCCGTTTTGAGACCGATCTGACCATGAGTGATTTTTTGACCAAGACCTTGCCCGTGCGCGAGCCGCTTCAGGCATTTTTCAGCGATGCGTCCAATCCCATCGGCTTAGATGGCATTGAATTCATTGAATACGCCACCGACAAGCCCCAAGCCTTGGGCCAAGTGTTGGAGATGATGGGGTTTCGGCCCATTGCACGCCACCGCTCGCGTGAGGTGTTGCTGTATCGCCAAGGCGAGTTGAACATTGTGGTGAATGCCCATCCTAGCGACGCACCTGCCACCGATGGGGGGCGCAGTGGCTCGCCTGTCTTGTCCGCGATTGCCTTGCGGGTGCGCGATGCACGCGCAGCTTACGCCTATGTGGTGGAGCGCGGCGCGTGGGAGGTGGCGACCCACGCCGAGGTGATGGAGTTGCACATTCCCGCCATTCATGGCGCAGGGGGCAGTCGCATTTATTTTGTGGATCGGTATAAGGAGTTTTCAATTTACAGCGTGGACTTTGTGCCCATTCCTACGGTCGATCAGCATCCACCAGCCACCGCAGGCATTGCGTTTTTTGGTGTTGTGCAATACATAGGCACGGATCGCAGTTACGACTGGATCGAGTTTTACCGCGAGCTGTTGGGCGCGGCGCTGATTCCCGATGAGGAACGCTTTGGCATCATGCCCAAAGGGGAGTTGTTGCGCTTACCCGCCCTCCACCCGTCCCATCGGTTCATGCTGCAATTGGTCGAGCCAGACCCCAATGTCCACGACACCCATGAACGCTTGCACCGCATTGGGCTGGGTGTACCCGATGTCTTGGCCGCCGTCCAAGCCTTGCGGGCGCTGGGCATGGAGTTTGTTGAAACCGCAGCGGCCCACACCGAGGCGCGTGGGGCGATTACGCGCACTTATTTGGGCAGCGTGGTGTTTGAGTTGGTTCACCGCGAGCGGCCCGCTGCGCTGACAGGGGGCGAATCATGATGCGTTCTCGCAGCGTGGCTGAGGCCATCAGCGCCTTTGGCATGGACACCATCACGCTGGCCGGCCCGCTGGAGGCCAAGCTGGAGGCGATGCAGGCCGTAGGCTTTACCCAAGTCATGCTCAAGGCCAATGATCTCGTCGGCCACCCCCAAGGCTGGCAGGCGGCGGTGAAGGCGGTGCAGGCCAGCGGCTTGCGTGGCACGGGTTTTCAGGTCTTGCGCGATTTTGAGGGCTTGAGCGGTCATCTGCACCAGTACAAAGTCGATATTGCCAAAGCCATGCTGGAGATGTGCGCTGCCTTGGGCTGCAAGGTCTTGCTGGCATGCTCATCGACTTCGGTTCATGCCAGTCAAGACGTGGATCATCTGGCGCGTGACTTGCGCAAGCTCGCCATGCTCGCCATTCCCTACGGCATCAAAATTGCCTACGAAGGCTTGTCGTGGGGGCGCACGGTCAACGAGTTCACGACGGCTTGGGAGCTGATCAATCGCGCCGATTGCCCGAATTTGGGCTTGGGCTTGGACTCGTTTCACCTGTTTGCGGCCAACACCTCGTTGGAGGAGATCGACTATTTGCAGCCCGACAAAATTTTCTTGGTGCAATTGGCCGATTTCATGTGGCAAGAAACCAAGACGTTTGAAGAGCGCATGACGACGGCCCGCACCTTTCGCGTCTTTCCGGGCGAGGGGGTTCACAGCCCGCAGTTGGTGGAGCTGCTGCGAAAACTCCACGCCTTGGGCTACGCGGGGGATTACAGCTTTGAGGTGTTCAACGACGACTACCTGCAAATGCCGTTGCCGATGGTGGCCGAACGCGCTCGCCGCTCGGCCTTGTGGCTGTCGGAGGACGTGCTGCGCTTGCCCGTGCCTTTGCCGAATCGGATGAAATTAAAAAATAGGGGTACATTGACATCCTCCCCTCCCTGAAGGCATAGGTATCTACACAAGTGGAAAAATGAGGTATTAAAGGGCGGCATGGATCAGAGAATATGGGGCTGGAAGCCCGACTCAAGCGAAGATATGAGGAACTGGTGATGGGGCATAGCAATGTGCTGACGGAGCTGGCGGCTGGGCTGAAGGCGTTGCCCAAAGGGGACAAGGCATTCGCGCAGACGCAGGCGTTGTGGCGATTTTTGAACAATCCGAGGGTGGGGCCAGAGGAGCTGGTCAAGCCGCTGGTGGCATTGGCGAAGGAGGGGGTAGATGGAGGTTGCGATGAGTATGTGTTGGCGATACACGACTGGTCGAGGGTGAACTACGGGGGGCATGAGAGCAAGAAGGACAGGCTACAGATGACGCACAAGAGCGATGTGGGGTATGAGCTGCAAAGCAGCGTGCTGGTGGGGGACAGGGATGGAGCGCCGATAGGGTCGCCAGCGCAGAATTGGGTGACGAAGGAGGAGGTACTGAGCACGTACACAAATCAAGCGCAGCATGGGCAAACCCACCTCAACGAACTGAGTGAGGCAATGGCAGGCGCAAGGACGGCGCTGGTTGGTGCGGGTCAAAGGGGGATCGAAAGTTCGGTGGGGCCAACGCACGCACGCGGTGGAGGCGGTGGCGCAGGCACTGAGCTTTGAGAAAACGTGCGAGCTTGAGGTGCGAGGCAAGCCCGCGACGCAATGGCTGGCACAGACCGACGTGACCCTGACGCGAGCGGCCAAGCCCAAGCAAGTGGATGCCACGGGACGCAGGATAGCGCCACAGCCGGGGCAGCCGCTGCCCGCGCGGCTGGTGGTGAGCCGGATTTACGATGAGGCGGGCACACTCTTGGCCGAGTGGTACTTGCTGAGCAATGTGTCCCCGAGTGTGCAGATGCACACGATTGCGCTTTGGTACGACTGGCGTTGGCGCATCGAGAGTTATTTCAAACTCCTCAAGGGCGCAGGTCAACAGCTAGAAAGCTGGCAGCAGGAGAGTGGACGCGCCGTGTTCAACCGCCTCTTGATTGCCAGTCAAGCCTGTGCGCTGGTCTGGCGACTCATGCGGGCACAAGGCGAGTACGCCCAGCGTACCCGCACCTTTTTGGTTCGACTCTCGGGCCGACAGACCAAGCGCAAGCAACCCGTCACCGCCCCAGCCCTCTTGCAAGGCTTGTATCTCTTGTTTGCCATGTGCGACACTTTGCAACACTACTCCCCCAGTGAACTCACCG
>DLPA01000081.1 GCA_002479815.1 bacterium UBA7470
TCAGTTCATGCCGTTGCGGCTGGCGAGTTCGACGAACAAGCCCGAGTGGTCGAGCGTGCCCAAACCGTGATCGACCGCTGCATCAAACAACTGGGCAAACAAGTGGGTGATGGGGGCTTCAAAGCCCGTTTCTTGGGCGGTGATGAGGGCGTTGTGCATGTCTTTTTGTTGTACGGTGATGGCGGCGCGTTTGGCAAAGTCGCGCTCGACCATGCGCTGACCGTGGACGTGCAGCACGCGGCTGTCGGCAAAACCGCCGGTGATCGCTTCTCTGACCTTGCCCATGTCCGCACCGCCTTTGGCGGCAAACAGCAAGGCTTCAGCCACCGCGCCGATGGTGATGCCCACAATCATCTGATTCGCCAGTTTGGAAAGCTGGCCCGCGCCTTGCGGCCCGACATGGGTGGCTCGCCCCAGCACCTGCAACAAAGGCAAGGCGCGTTCAAAGTCGCTGGCTTTGCCGCCCGCCATGATGGCTAAAGTGCCCGCCTCTGCGCCCACCGTACCGCCCGACACGGGGGCATCCAAGCACGTCACGTCGCGGCTGACCAAGCGGGCCGCATGGTCGCGGGCTTCGCGGGGCTGGATGGAGGACATATCGATCAGCAAGCAGCCCGCAGGCATGGCCTCGGCAACACCTTGGGCAAACAAGACATCAGCGACGGCGGGGCCGTCTTGCAGCATGGTGATGACCACTTGAGCCGAGGCAACGGCTTGCGCCGCTGTGGTGCAGACGGTGGCTTCTGCGGCCAAGGTTTGCGCTTTGCTGGGGGTGCGATTCCAAACGCGGACGCGGTAGCCTGCTTGGCACAAACGGCGTGCCATAGGAATGCCCATCATGCCCAGACCTAAGACGGCCACGGTGGTCGATTCAGCGGTGAGTGATGCTGTAGATTTCATAGCTGCTTGAGCTTAAAAATAAGGCTTTAAGAGACTTTTTTGTCTCACAGTGTGATGAAGTCACGGCCTGAAGCAAACAGCGATTTTTGATAGCAAAAAAAGTGAGCTGCTCACGCAATAAAATCCTTATGTCTGGCCGATTTAACAGTTAAAAAAAGTTGAAAAATTTTCAAAAATCCATGGTTGATGCCGTTTTTGCCAATCTATCACCTGTTTTTTGGCTTGAGGAACAGTTTTTTACAAAAAAATAAGCTTTTTTTAAATATTAGATTTACTGCATACGTTGATTTAATTGTGTAAGCAGCTCACTTTTTTTACTATGTTTTTTGACACTGAGCGAGTCCCCTCCTAGTCCACTGGTCAGTGAAGGGGAGGGGAAGAAGGCGGATCACATCAGCAAATGCTCGCCCGCGTTGTCGCCGCCCAAAATCACATAATTGACTTTACGAATGTCCATGAGCTTTTTGCCGCCCGAGTAGCTGATGGAACTTTGAATGTCTTGCTCCATTTCGATCAGGGTTTCGTTGAGCTTGCCCTTCACTGGCTCTAGGATGCGCTTGCCCTCGACGTGCTTGTATTCCCCTTTGTTGAAGTCAGAGGCTGAGCCGTAATACTCTTTGTAGAGCTGACCATCGACTTCGACGGTTTTGCCCGGACTTTCCTCATGGCCTGCAAACAGCGAACCGATCATCACCATCGTGGCTCCGAAGCGGATGCTTTTGGCAATATCGCCGTGGCTGCGAATGCCGCCGTCGGCAATGATGGGTTTGGTCGCCACACGCGCACACCATTTCAGGGCCGACAACTGCCAGCCGCCCGTGCCAAATCCGGTTTTCAGCTTGGTGATGCACACCTTGCCCGGGCCTATGCCGACTTTGGTGGCATCTGCGCCCCAGTTTTCCAAGTCGATCACGGCCTCGGGCGTGCCCACGTTGCCTGCAATCACAAAGCTTTGTGGCAAACGCGCTTTGATGTAGGCGATCATGTGCTTGACGCTATCGGCATGCCCGTGGGCAATGTCGATGGTGATGTAGTCTGGAATCAGGCGCTCTGCCACCAGCGCATCCACCGTATCGCGGTCGGCTTGCTTGACCCCCAGCGAAATAGAGGTGTAAAGCCCGCGTGCTTTGAAGTCACGCACGAAGGCCACGTTGTCCAAGTCAAAACGGTGCATGACATAGAAGTAGCCGTGGTGGGCCAACCAAGCGCAAATCGTTTCGTCGATGACGGTTTTCATGTTGGCGGGGACGGCGGGGATGCGAAAGCGTCGCCCGCCCAACTCCACACTGGCATCGCACTCGGCACGGCTTTCCACGCGGCATTTGCGAGGCAGCAGCAAAATATTGTCGTAGTCAAAAATTTCCATGGTGTCCAAGCTCCAAAATTGTGCTTAAAAAAGCGGCATTATGCACATATAGAATGTGATGAATGCTATCAAAATAAAAGTGAGCGCTTGGCTTGTACTCGGTGGTTTTGCTAGAAGTCAACGCGGTTTCGGCGTTTGTAGGCACAAAAAAACCGAGCGCAAGAAACTTGGGCCCGGTGTTCAATTGTATACATAGAGCATGGGCTTGGCTGACGCGGCTGGAGTTCCACAGGTCGCCTTCCTACAATCCCCCTATGACCGCCTCCATTTCTACGCCCACACTGGGTTCATCTTCAGATTTTTTACATGGACTCAATCCCGAACAGTTGCAAGCCGTCACCTTGCCCCAAGGTCACGCCTTGGTCCTGGCAGGCGCAGGGTCGGGCAAGACGCGGGTGCTGACCTCGCGCATGGCATGGCTGTTGCACACGGGGCAGGTCAGTGCAGGCGGCTTGCTGGCGGTGACGTTCACGAACAAGGCCGCCAAAGAAATGCTGACCCGCTTGCAAGCCCTCTTGCCTTTGAACGTGCGCGGGATGTGGGTGGGGACGTTTCACGGCTTATGCCATCGCTTGTTACGCGCTCACCACCCAACGGCGGGCTTGCCGCAAACTTTTCAAATTTTGGACACGCAAGATCAGTTGTCTGCCGTCAAACGCTTGTGCAAGCAGTTTGGGGTGGACGAGGAGCGTTATCCCCCCAAGCAATTGGCGTGGTTCATCAGCGGCTGCAAGGAAGAAGGGCAGCGTCCCACCGACGTTGCTATACGCGATGAGGACACGCGCAAAAAAGTCGAGCTGTACCAACTCTACGAAGACCAATGCCAGCGCGAGGGTGTGGTGGACTTTGCCGAGTTGATGCTGCGCAGCTACGAGCTGCTGCGCGACCATCCCGCCATTCGCACCCACTACCAGCAACGCTTTGTGCATGTGTTGGTCGATGAGTTTCAAGACACCAACCGCTTGCAATATGCGTGGCTCAAGCAATTGGTGGGACCTGAGACTTCGGTGCTGGCGGTGGGGGACGACGATCAAAGCATTTATGCCTTCCGTGGGGCGCGAGTCGGCAATATGGGGGATTTTTTGCGTGAATTTCCCAATGTTCAACAAGTCAAGCTAGAAGAAAACTACCGCAGCCACAGCCATATTTTGGATGCCGCCAACCACTTGATCGCCCACAACAGCCAACGCTTGGGTAAAAACCTACGCACCAGCCAAGGCGCAGGCGAGTTGATTCGGGTGGTGCAAACCTCGTCAGACTACGACGAAGCCCGCTGGGTGGTCGATGAGATGCTGGAGCTGCTGCGGCAGGGCGAGGGGGGCAAACTGCCTTTGGTTCACGCCCGCAGCGAAATAGCGGTGCTGTACCGCAGCAACGCGCAAAGCCGCGCCCTAGAAAACGCGCTGATGCAGGCCGCTATTCCTTACCGCGTGTATGGCGGCTTGCGCTTTTTTGAGCGTGCGGAAATCAAGCACGCACTGGCTTACTTGCGCCTGTTGGAAAACCCACGCGACGACACCAGCTTTTTGCGGGTGGTGAATTTTCCGCCACGCGGCATAGGCGCACGCAGCATCGAACTGCTGCAAGACGCAGCGAAAGCGCAGAGCCTGTCCTTGGTCGATGCCGCAGCACAGGTGCAGGGGCGGGCGGGCAGTGCCATACGCGCTTTTGTCGCCAAGCTCGATGTGATGCGCGAGGCCAGTTTCAACCAAACCCTGCGCGAGATCATGGCGATGGTCTTGGATCAATCGGGCCTGCTGGCGCATTACAAGGCCGACCGTGACGGCGAAGATCGCGTCGAAAACTTGGAAGAATTGCTCAACGCCGCTGAAAGCTTTGTCATGCAGGAGGGCTTTGGCCGCGATGCCTTGGCGATTCCGCTGGACGAAACCGAGCCTGATCCCCACGCAGGCCGTGCGCTGCGCCAATCGCCCGCCAGCCAAGGCTTGAGTTTTGACGATGCCTTGGCACAAGCCAACGCGCAAGCGCGGCAAGATGAAGTCGATGTCGGACAGACGGGTGATTTGTGGGCCGATTTGCCGCCCTTGTGGGATGCAGCCTCCACGCCCGATTTGATCGCCCCCTTGCCCGAGGAAACCGGAGAAACCCTCTCGCCCCTTGCCGCGTTTTTGACCTTTGCCGCCTTGGAAGCGGGGGACAATCAGGCCCAAGTGGGGCAAGATGCCGTGCAGTTGATGACCGTCCACGCCGCCAAGGGCTTGGAGTTTGACAACGTGTTCATCACGGGCTTGGAAGAGGGCTTGTTTCCGCACGAAAACTCTTTATCCGACCGAGCCGGGCTGGAAGAAGAACGCCGACTCATGTACGTCGCCATCACCCGCGCGCGTCGTCGGCTCTACATCAGTCACGCCGCCATGCGAATGCTGCACGGACAAACCCGCTACAACCTCCCCAGTCGCTTTTTAGACGAGCTGCCCGCCGAAACCTTGCGCTGGCTCACGCCCAAAGCACTGAAAAATCCGGCTTTGGCGGGCAGTTTCGGGCTGATGAAGCCTGCTGCTGCGCCACCGAGCCGCTATGCAGGCATAGGCACACCCGTCATGCCCAACTTTGCAAAAACGCCTGCTTCTGGCGCTGCATCCACTTCTGCATCTGCGCCAGCACCTGTGGTCAGTGCGTCCTCTGCCAGTGGTGGCATACGAGCAGGTCAGCGGGTGTTTCATCCCAAATTTGGCGAGGGCCAAGTCCTGATGGTGGAAGGCAGCGGCAGCGAGGCGCGGGCACAAATTCAATTTTTACGCCATGGCACCAAATGGCTGGCCTTGTCGGTGGCGAAGTTGACGGTTATCTAAAATGGATCGTGTTTGGGTTTTGAATTTGGTACTTGTAACGCATTGAATCTAAAAAATAAAAGAGGCCGTTCAACGGCCTCTTTGTTACGTCATCCGCGTTTGATTGGGTGGGGGTTTTACTTGCACTTGTCTGTGCATTGCTTGGCCTTGGAGCCGCATTGCCCTTTGTTGTTGGTGCGTTTGATGCAGGCATCTTCCTCATCTGCACATTTGGCAGTGCAGCTAGCGGCATAAACGCTAGGGGTAGCTAAGGTGGTGGTGGCGACTGCGGTGGCAAGCAGGATACGAAGGACAGTATTCATACAAAAATGCTCCTCAAAACCCAGAAGAAGTGCTGTGAGATGTATTTCAAGAGTATCACCCAGCACATAGTGGTGACACTGAGGGCACAGTGTAGGCAATTCCTTATGCGGTGAGTAGTTTTTTCGATTAGATTGTGTCCATGTTACGTCGAAAAAAACCTCGTTTGCTGCGTTCACCGCCCTCTCAAAGTCAAGAGGCATGGCGACCTTATTCCGAGTGGGTCAACGGGCATTTATGCGAGGGATTTGAGATCAGCAGTACACAAACAGGAACGCGGGTGCTGTTTGTGAGGGACGTCCTCTTATTCAAACGATGGTGGTATCACCCTGCTTATGACGAAGCACCGAATACCGATGAGTTTCAGGTTGGAATACGGGATTTTCTAGACGGAAAATCGCAGCACAGTATTTTGTTGGATTTGGGTGCGGAGGCGTTTGAGCATTTGCTGGACGTGTGTCAGGCAAAGCATCCCGATGTCAAAGCGGTCAATATTCGTGTCGGCGATGACGGAAAAGTGGAGAGAAACCAAGGCAATTGTGGCGTAAGTGGACTGCGCTTTCAGTGGTGGCCGCAGTGGATGGAGCGGCTCAATGATCGTTTTGCAGATTGGCAAGGGTCATGCCATGCTTGTTGGGGCTTGCTTGTGGTGGTGCTATTCGCCACGCTCGTGTCCTTAAGTTCATCCTTGACATGGTGGTGGCATGGCCGCGTGCTCAAGGATTTGCAAGCGCACACCGCACAAGTGCTTATTCACGATCTATCTGTGAGCCAGCGCAGTGTCGGTGGGGGGCACAAGAAACCACCCACAGAGGTGACTTACGTTTTCACGCCTGTCATCCATTTGGAACTTGAGTCTTCAAAAACTGTGCTGATGCACCGCCTCAACGCATGGCCGACTTTGGAGTCCCGTACACAGGCGCAGCAGTGGATGCAAACGCATCATCCCCTCGGTCAACGCCTCACGATTTGGACTTTGCCAACCGAGGTCACTGCTGACACGGTGTTTGTGCTTTCTCCCGACAAAACGCCTGACTTTTGGAGGCTACTGGGGGAGGCCGTCATCCAATTCTTATTGATGGGCTTCATTTATTTGCCTTTATTGGTACTGGCATTGCTCATCGCGGGCGTTTTGATGTTTGCTGTCGCTTCAAAAATCGGCAAGCGATTCGCCTAGGGTAT
>DLPA01000180.1:0-9251 GCA_002479815.1 bacterium UBA7470
CGAATCCCGCCGCCCCGACCATTTTTTCCAAGTCACAATCATCAGTGACTTGCACCCTTGGGTGCTGCAAGTTCATCAACGGCATTCTTGCTTCGTTTCTCTATACTGGATTCACTGTCCGTAGCTCAGTTGGATAGAGCAACGGCCTTCTAAGCCGTGGGTCGGGGGTTCAATTCCCTCCGGACAGGCCAAACGTACATCCATATTCCACGTTTGCTTCTCTTTGCTGCGACATTCATGCGGCAAAATCTGGCTCTATGCTAAATCATCCTTCGATTGATCCTATTGCCTTGCAACTGGGGCCGCTGTCTGTGCATTGGTACGGGCTGACCTACTTAGCTGCGTTTGCGTTGTTCATGTTTTTAGGGCTGCGGCGGCTGCGTCATGAGCCGTTTGCCACTTTGGTGAAACAACAGGTGTGGCAGGCCAGAGACGTAGAGGACATTCTCTTTTTGGGTGTCATCGGTGTTGTAGTGGGGGGGCGCTTGGGCTATTGCCTGTTTTACAAACCGCTTTACTACTTGAGTCATCCCGCCGAAATCTTTTTTCTTTGGCAGGGGGGCATGAGCTTTCATGGCGGTTTTTTGGGGGTCATGGCCGCTATGGTGTGGTTTGCGTATTCGCGCAAGCGCCCCTTTTTTCAGGTGATGGATTTCATTGCTCCTTGCGTACCCACAGGGCTGGCTGCTGGACGCATAGGTAACTTCATCAATGGTGAGTTGTGGGGACGCGTGGCTGATCCAGCCTTGCCTTGGGGGATGGTGTTTCGGGGAGCAGGTGACTTGCCGAGGCATCCTTCCCAAATTTACCAATTTCTTCTAGAAGGTCTTTTGCTTTTCGTGCTGCTTTGGTGGTACGTCCAAAAGCCAAGGGCCACCGGAAAAGCGTCTGCTGCATTTGCGATGGGCTACGGTTGTTTCCGCTTCATTGTGGAATATTTCCGTGAGCCTGATGCGCACCTCGGTATACTGACCTTGGGGCTGAGCATGGGGCAGTGGCTTTGTATCCCTATGATTCTTTTCGGCATTGTCTTGTGGTGGTGGGCAGAACGATCCTCACCAAAGGGTAGTGTATCTCGTTAGGAGTTTTTCATGATACGGCTCGATGAATTAGAGGCTCAGGCACAGCCACAAGGTGCAGCACGAAGTTTCATGCCTGAGACGTATATGGATGTGGGCCACCAAATCGACAGCCATCGGTTTTGGGATGTAGCTGAATTGTGGTCACAAGAGATGTTGCGCCATCACAGCTTGATGGTTCGTGCCCTTGCCAAAGCAGTGGTGCGCGATGGCTTGCGATTGCAAAGCCATGTTCCGGCGCACGTTGCAAACGATGCTCAGTTTTGTTGGGGTGGCGAGTTGGTGGGCTACGTCAGTCGCCCGGGTCAACCCCCCAGTCTGTTGCGCACGGTAGCCTTGCGTCACCTAGAAGCCATCGTCGAAAAAGCTGCCACACCTGACCGCGAACGCTTGCGAGAAGAATACGTGCTCAAGATCGACTTTCGCCAATGGCTACTGGCGCAAGGTTTGCCACTGCCGACGTTTTGGTTCAGTCCTGCCGAACGTCATCGGGTCAGCGGATTCGTCAAGCCTTCATTCAGCCCTTGAATTTGGCGCTCACGTCCGCCACCCGTTGCCCGAACAAGCGCGCGGTTTCCAAGTCGCCTGCAAACATATCTTGTGCGCCTGCATCAGAAGGGCTTTGAGCGATGGCCCCGCTGTAAGAACCCAAATAATTGATGTCGTTGCGTTGGGCTGATTTTTGATTGCTCGGCATCAAGCCTTGGCTGACCCAAATCATGCCGTGCTGCATCGCCAAGGTGAACAAGGTGGAAAGGGTGACGTGCTTGTCCCCGTTCGTGCTGGCACTGTTGGTAAAGCCGGCGGCGATTTTGTCTTTCCAGCCTTGGGTGAACCATGCTTTACTGGACGCATCGGCAAACTTTTTGAATTGCCAGCTCACATTGCCCATGTAAGTGGGTGTGCCAAAAATGATGGCATCTGCCGCATTGAGCGTGTCCCAACCGCCCTCGGGCAAGTTACCTTCGGCATCAATTGCCAGCAATTCGGCATCGGCTCCTTGCGCCACGGCTTGTGCCATGCGCTGGGTATGACCATAACCTGAGTGATACACCACAACTACTTTAGCCATTTGTCAGCTCCTTTAAAAAAATGGCAAACACAAACTCGTCAGAGTCGCCCTTGGGCTGCAAGCTCCAACCTCAAAAAATCAGCCCATCACCGACTGAACGATGCCGCCAATTGACCCATCGCCCCTGATTGATACGCTTGGGCGTAGGCGGCGACATCGGCGCGGGTGTTGCCCACGAACGGCCCCCACGGCACCATAGGCTCGCGCAAGGGGTGGCCTGCCAAGATGGTGGCCCGTGCGCCTTGTGGCCCGGCTTGTAGGCGCAGGTGTGTGGGCGCGTCCCCTAGCGATGCGGCATCGTCAAACATCATTGCGGCGGGGGCTGGCAGCTCTTGCCTTGAGGCCGTATGTATCAACGAACCCTCCAAAATCAAGACCGAAGCTTGATGCGATGCGGGTAAAGGCAGCGCAAGGTTCGCATCTGGCTCCAAGCTCACATCCCAAATGTGGACAGGCGTGGCCCATAAGGGGTTCTCCGCCGACAGCGGTGCTGTTTGTCCCAGCAGCGCCCCCGCAACCACCCGCACACTCGCGCCTGCCAGTTGCACCACCGGCATTTCAGCCGCTGCGGTTTTGAACACGGCGGCAGGCTGTTGCTTGCGGCTGCGCGGCATATTCACAAAGATTTGCAGGCCGATGGCAGCTTGGCCTCGGGTGGCAGGCGTTTCTTCGTGAACGATACCTGCGCCTGCTTGAGTCCAATGCAAATCACCGGGGGCGATGTGGCTGTCGTCACCCAAGCTGTCGCGGTTGCGCACGCCGCCGGGGGACTCGGGCAGCAAGTAGGTGATGGCGCTCATACCCCCGTGGGGATGCGGCAAAAAGAAAGATTGCGGCATATTGAACACATCCACCCCAATGAACGGGTCGATCCAAGCGGGATGGTCGGGGTGGAACAGATAGGCGTGGGTATGAGCATCAAAATGATGCAAGGGCAGTGCCCCACTCCAGCGCACGCCCCGCACGGGGGTGGTTTCTGACTGCTGATGCATGTGACGTATTCCTGATGGGGCAGATGCGTCAAGCCCACAACTCAAACACCAGCACCTCGGCGCCTTGGCCCTCGCTCAGGGTCAGTTGTGCTTCTTGGTTCAAGCCAGCGGCATCGCCTGCATTCAAGGCCACCCCATTGACGACGACCGATCCTTTGACGACCTGTACCCATGCCTTGTGGCCTGCCGCCAAAGACAAGCTCACAGGGGCATCACCATCGAGCAAACTGGCGTACAAACGCGCATCAGCGTGCATCTTGACCGAGCCTTGCGCGCCGTCTGGCGAAGCCACCAAGCGCAAGCGCCCTTGTTTCTCGGCATCGGCAAAGGTTTTTTGCTCGTAGCCGGGGGGGATGCCGGTGACGTTGGGTTGTATCCAAATCTGGAAAAAATGCGTCCAGCTTTGCACGGCGTGGTTGAACTCGCTGTGCATCACGCCTCGGCCTGCACTCATGCGCTGCACGTCGCCGGGGGGGATGCTGCTGGTGTTGCCCATGCTGTCTTTGTGCGCCAATGCGCCCGATACCACGTAGCTGATGATCTCCATATCGCGGTGGCCGTGCGTGCCAAAGCCTGTGCCGGGCGCAATGCGGTCTTCGTTGATGACGCGCAAATTACCCCACCCCATCCATGCCGGATCGTAGTAATCGGCAAACGAAAAGGTGTGCTGGCTTTGCAACCAGCCATGATCGGCTTGTCCACGGTCTTGCGAACGACGAATCTGCAACATCACGCATCTCCTCAATAAAACGTGCTGCACCTCAGCACTGGGCATAAGGTGTGACTTTAGAGGATGCAGCAGCGCCACAGTGGCATCAGATTTGATGGCATCATTCGATTTATTTGAATTTGAACTGCATCTCAGTGCAGAAAAAACAGAAACGCATGACCAAAAATCGTCCCTCGCTGTCGGCGCGCAGCGTTTTATCGCCTGAAAACTTGTCTTTGATTGCCACCGTTGCCCGCACCGGCAGCATGGCGGCGGCGGCGCGAGAATTGGGTGTCGTGCCCAGTGCCTTGACCTACCGCGTGCGCCAAATCGAAGACGCTTTAGACGTGCTGCTGTTCGACCGCAGCGCCCGCCAAGCGCAAATCACCCCCGCAGGGGCGGAGTTGCTGCGCAGCGGCGACCATTTGCTGTGCGAACTTGACGCAGTGGCCGAGCGAGTGAAGCGAGTCGCCACCGGCTGGGAGCCACAGCTCACCGTCGTGGCCGACGACATCATCTCCCGCACCACCTTGTTTGAGCTGTGCGAAGCCTTTTATGCCTTGAAAGCGCCTACCCGCTTGCGACTGCGCTCCGAAATTTTAAGCGGCACGATGGAGTCGCTGCTCAGTGGCAAGTCCGATTTGGCGCTGGGGGTGGGGACGGACGGCACGACCATCGCCCCTGCCTTCAGTGGCGTGCAAACGCAAGCCTTGGGCGAAATGGTGTTTGTATTCGCTGTGGCTCCGCATCACCCGCTGGCGCTAGCACCCGAGCCGCTGCCCGATGCACTCATCGTCGAGCACCGTGCGGTGGCGGTGGCCGACAGCACGTCACGCGGCCATGGATTGACGTTTGGGTTGTTGCAAGGGCAGGACGTATTGACCGTGCCGTCGATGGCGCACAAAATAGAAGCACAGTTGCGAGGCATGGCCTGTGGCCATGTGCCTTTACCTATGATTCAGCACCACCTTGATGCGGGTCACTTGATCCGCAAAACGGTGCAACGCGGGCCTCGCATCGCTCGTGTGGGCTACGCATGGCGCCATCCCAATAGCCATCCCCAGCAACTTCCCGGCCAAGCCTTGCGCTGGTGGCTGGATCAACTCAGCCGCGACACCACCCGCGAGGCCCTTCTGAATCGACAGTTCAGATTCATGTAAAACGATAGTAAAAAAAGTGAGCTGCTCACGCAATGAATGCCTGCGTTAAGAGTTTTTTTGATATTAAAAAAGGCTCAAAAACCTAAAAAAATAGGCATTCATCCTGAAAAAATACCGATGGGGAGGAAAAAAATGGGTTTAGGAGACAATTTTTCAGAAAATTTCGCGTTATTTATAATAAGAAAATAGTCTAAAAGACTTGTATTTGTTGCGTAAGCAGCTCACTTTTTTTGCTATTGTTCTGGGGGCCTGTCTCTGTTCCCAATGAGGCCCTCTACCCATGTGGCTGCACCGATGCGCGATCGCTTGATGTAAATCAATGACTGGGAAAACACCGTCACCTATGCTCAGTCTATGAATCATGTTGCCGTGGTGGATCAGTCGAGGCCAGACCGTACAGGCGTTGAGGCCGGTTTTTTGTCGTCACCTTCACTTTTACAAGGGTCACTAGAGGTGCGCGATGATTTCGCCGTGCTCGATGACCCTGTGGAGCAAAGCGAGTTCACCCATCCGCTTGAAACAGCGCAAGGGGGGGCCTGTGCCCAGTCTGTCTTGATGGTGCAAGGGATGTACTGTGCGGCTTGTGCAGATACGATTGAAGACGTGTTGACCGCTCAGCCTGGCGTGGTGAAGGCCGAAGTCCACGCAGCGACGCGCCGTTTGACCCTGCATTGGCATCCGAACCAAACCCAATTGTCTGGTTTGGCGCACACCTTGGGGCAAGTGGGCTACCGTATGTTGCCAGGCCAGCAGGCGCGTGGCCTCAGCGAGCGTCTGACAGAAGGGCGACGGGTGTTGTGGCGTTTGGCCGTGGCAGGCTTGTGCATGATGCAGGTCATGATGTACGCATGGCCCGCCTACATCACCGAACCCGGTGAGATTCCAGCCGATCTTCAGCGATTATTGAATTGGGCCAGTTGGGTCTTGTCTTGGCCTGTGCTTTTATTTGCGTGCGGTTCTTTCTTCAGCGGCGCATGGCGCGATCTGAAGCTCAGACGCATCGGCATGGACACGCCTGTCACGATAGGCATTGTGGTGACGTTCATCGTCAGCTCTTTAGCCACGTTTGATCCCACTGGGCCTTGGGGACATGAGGTGTGGTACGACTCCCTCACGATGTTTGTGTTCTTTCTGATGGGAGGTCGTTATCTGGAGTTCAAGGCACGGGATAGAACGGCGGGCGCTCTAGATGCACTGATGAATCGTTTGCCCGAGGTCTGTGAGCGCCGTTTGCCCGAGGGTGGGTTTGAACAGGTATCGGTGCGGCGTTTGCGGGTGGGGGACACGGTGCGGGTGCAAGCAGGTCAGGCGTTTCCAGCCGATGGCCAATTGGCGCAAGGTGTGGCGACTGTGGACGAGGCGTTGTTGACGGGCGAATCCCATCCGCAACAACGCCACATCGGGGAGGAGGTGATTGCAGGTAGTTTTAATTTGGCGGGGCCGGTGGAGGTTTGTGTCACCAAAGTCGGGCGCGACACTCGTTTCTCCCAAATTGTGGCCTTGATGGAGCAAGCGGCCACTGAAAAACCACGCTTGGCGCTGTTCGCTGACCGTATTGCCGGTCCTTTTTTGAGCTTTGTGTTGTTGGCAGCTTTGTTGGGCGGCTGGTGGTGGTGGCACATAGACCCGCATCGGTCGCTGGCGGTCGCTGTGTCGGTGCTGATTGTGACGTGTCCCTGTGCGCTGTCTTTGGCAACGCCAGCGGCAATGCTGGCCTCGGCTGGTGCCTTGGCTCAACGCGGCATCTTGCTCAGACGCTTGCAAGCTTTGGAGAGTTTGGCGCAAGTCAACACCGTGGTATTTGACAAAACCGGTACTTTGACCCACGACCGCATCACGCTGGCTCAAATCCGTGTCCGAGATGGGCTGAGTCCTCGTGAGGCACTGAACTTGGCGACCGCACTGGCACAGCACTCGCTGCATCCCCTATCCAAAGCCATTGTGCAAGCCAGACACGCACAGCTCCGTGCCGAGTCTGTCCAAGTAGACCCGCCGATGCTCCATGCCATCGAGGAGCGTGCGGGACAAGGCTTGCGGGGGATGCACGAACAACGGGGGGAAATACGCCTAGGGTCGGCCACTTTTTGCGGCGTACAAGCGATGGATGGCACACCAGCCAGTACCGATGACCTATTGGCGCCGCAGGCGCATTTGTCTGATGCACAAGGTTGGGTGGCCAGCTTGGTGTTTGACGAAGGCATACGAGCTGATGCCGCTCAAGCCGTACAAAGCCTGCATAAGCTCAAGCTCAAGACATGGTTGTTGTCAGGTGATCGTCTGGCTGCGGCACAACGGGTGGCCGATGCGGTAGGGATTAAAACGGTGGTGGCAGGCGCGTCGCCAGAAGAGAAGTTGTTTCAACTCAGCCGCTTGCAAGCCCAGCAGCAACGGGTGGCGATGGTGGGTGATGGGCTGAATGATGGCCCTGTACTGGCGCGCGCTGATGCGTCGTTTGCGTTGGGAACGGCAGCGCCTTTGGCGCAGGCACAGTCTGACGTGCTGATTCAAAGCGGGCACTTGAACGATGTGGTGCTGACGCTGCAACAGGCGCAACGCACCATGCAGGTGGTGCGCCAAAACCTGACGTGGGCATTCGCCTATAACGTGATAGCTGTGCCGCTGGCTTTGGCGGGCGATATGCCGCCGTGGGCCGCTGGGCTGGGGATGGCATTCAGTTCGTTTTTGGTGATCGCAAATGCGTTGCGCTTAAATAAAAACCAATAGCAAATGGCATATTGCTGCAAACAGCAAAGGCCAAATTGCCAGTGGTTCTGGTACGTGGTTTGTGGCTAGATGTTGAGGTGGGCGTGTCTTTATGGAAATTTTGTATTTGCTGATTCCGCTGTCGGTGGTGGTGGTACTGGCCATCATCGTGCTCTTTTGGTGGGCTTTGGAATCGGGTCAGTTTGACCACATTGATCGAGAAGGCGAGCGCATTTTCCGTTCGGATTGACTTATATCAAGGTAGAAACCCTAACAGACCACGACACTCCATCACAGCACTTTCAAAAAGGAGTTTTGTATGTCTGTGATAACGAGCGCCCGTCAGGCGACGATGTACAACGATACGGTTGTACGCCAGTTCGCCATCATGACGGTGGTCTGGGGCGTGGTCGGTATGCTGGTGGGGGTCATCATCGCAGCGCAGCTTGCGTGGCCTGAACTGAATTTGGGTGTCGATTTCCTCAGCTATGGACGTTTGCGTCCTTTGCACACCAATGCGGTCATTTTTGCATTTGGTGGTTCAGCTTTGTTTGCGACAAGTTACTACGTGGTGCAGCGCACGTGTCAAACCCGTTTGTTCTCAGACAGGCTGGCGGCCTTGACCTTTTGGGGTTGGCAATTGGTGATTGTGTTGGCCGCCGTCACGTTGCCTTTGGGTTTCACTTCCGGCAAAGAATACGCCGAGTTGGAGTGGCCCATTGATCTGTTGATTGCTGTGGTGTGGGTGGCGTATGCCGTGGTGTTTTTTGGCACAGTCGGCATTCGTAAAGTTCGCCACATTTATGTGGGCAATTGGTTTTATGGTGCGTTCATCATTGCAGTCGCCTTGCTGCACATTGTCAACAGTGCAGCGATGCCTGTCAGCCTGACCAAAAGCTACTCGGCTTACGCAGGGGTGCAAGATGCGATGGTGCAATGGTGGTATGGCCACAACGCGGTAGGATTCTTCTTGACAGCGGGCTTTTTGGGCATGATGTACTACTTCATTCCCAAACAAGCGGGCCGTCCTGTCTACTCGTACCGTTTGTCCATCGTTCACTTCTGGGCCTTGATCTTCACGTATATGTGGGCAGGCCCACACCACCTGCACTACACCGCCTTACCTGACTGGACGCAATCGGTTGGGATGGTGTTCTCGTTGATCTTGTTGGCACCCAGTTGGGGCGGCATGATCAACGGCATCATGACCTTGTCTGGCGCTTGGCACAAATTGCGCGATGACCCTATTTTGCGCTTCCTGATCGTGTCGTTGTCCTTTTATGGGATGTCCACCTTTGAAGGCCCCATGATGTCCATCAAGACCGTCAATGCCTTGTCTCACTACACGGATTGGACAGTCGGCCACGTTCACTCTGGCGCTTTGGGGTGGGTGGGCATGATTACGATGGGTTCTATTTACTACTTGATCCCTCGTTTGTTTGGTCAAAAACAAATGCACAGCGTCAAAGCCATCGAACTCCATTTCTGGGTGGCAACGATTGGCATCGTGCTCTACATCGCTGCGATGTGGATTGC
>DLPA01000180.1:9301-20768 GCA_002479815.1 bacterium UBA7470
TGGATTGCCGGTGTGATGCAAGGGCTGATGTGGCGGTCTGTCAACCCCGATGGGAGCTTGACCTACACGTTTGTCGAGTCTGTGAAAGCAAGTTTTCCTTTCTATGTGGTTCGTTTGCTGGGCGGCTTGCTTTATCTGGGCGGTATGGTGTTGATGCTGTGGAACACATGGATGACGGCGACCAAAGGTAAAGCGACGCAAGTCAGTATTCCTGGCTTGGTGGCACACGCCTAACTATCAGGAGCATCAAAATGGCACAGCAGCAAGAAATCAAAGGTTTTACGCACGAGCGCATCGAAACCAGCAACTTTCTCATGATCGTGTTGATCGTGTTGGTGATTGCAGTGGGGGGGTTGGTGGAAATCGTCCCTTTGTTTTTCCAAAAATCCACCACACAGCCCGTAGAGGGTCTAAAGCCTTACGCTGCCTTGGAGTTGGCAGGGCGTGATGTGTACGTGCGTGAAGGCTGTTACAACTGCCACTCACAAATGATTCGCCCCTTCCAAGCAGAAACCCTGCGGTACGGTCATTACTCTCTGGCTGGGGAGTTTGTGTATGACCGTCCTTTCCAGTGGGGCTCTAAGCGCACGGGGCCTGATCTGCACCGCGTGGGAGGGCGTTACAGCGATGAGTGGCATCGTGTCCACCTGACCAATCCTCGCGATGTCGTGCCCGAGTCGAATATGCCTGCCTATCCTTGGTTGGAAAAAACGCAAGCCGATCACGCCGCTTTGCCTGCCAAGATGAAGGCCTTGCGCACGTTGGGACATCCATATACCGACGAAGAAATTGCCAAGGCGTCTGAGGTGGTCAAAGGTAAAACCGAGCTGGACGCACTGATCGCCTACCTACAAGGGTTGGGCACGGCTGTCAAGTAAGACTGGAAATACAACTGAAAAGGTGGCGCGATGGAAATCAATGAGATGCGTAGCATCGTGACGGTCATCAGTCTGCTGACTTTTATCGGCATCGTCGCGTGGGCTTGGTCGAAACGGAACAAGCGAGCTTTTGATGAGGCAGCCGAGCTGCCTTTCAAGGACGATTGAGTCTTGATCGCTGCACGCAAGAAATAGAAGTAGGGCAATAGAAAGTTAATATCATGAGCGACTTTGTAAGCAACTTTTGGTCGATGTACGTGGCTGTGCTCACTGTCGGCAGCATCATTGCTTGTTTGTTTTTGCTGTGGGTATCGGGTACGACCAAGGTATCCCCTGCTGCAGACAACACCACAGGGCACGTGTGGGATGGTGATTTGCGTGAGATGAACAATCCCTTGCCCAAGTGGTGGGTGTATTTGTTCATCATCACGGTGCTCTTTGCGTTCATCTATGGTGCGATGTACCCTATGCTGGGCAGTTTTCAAGGTCAGCTGGGTTGGTCGTCGTCCGGCCAGCACGCGGCTGAAGTGAAGACAGTAGAAACCGCGATTGCACCTGTCTATGCGCAGTACACCAAGATGGATGCGGCGACACTGGCCGTTGATTCGAAAGCAATGGCCATTGGCGAGCGCTTGTTTATGAATTACTGTGCGCAGTGCCACGGCTCTGATGCGCGTGGCAGCAAGTCTTTCCCCAACTTGACTGACAACGATTGGCTGTGGGGTGGCACACCTGAGGCCATCAAAGAGACCATCACCCAGGGGCGCAATGGCGTGATGCCCCCAATGGGCGCAGCGGTGGGCACAGCGGCAGACGTGGCGAACTTGGCGCAATACGTGCTGAGCTTGTCTGGCAGTCCTCATGATCCCGTCAAAGCCACTTTGGGCAAAGAGAAGTTCGGTGCTTGTGCCGCATGCCACGGCGCTGATGGCAAAGGCAATACTGCCATGGGCGCGCCCAACTTGACCGATCAGATATGGCTGCATGGTTGGGGCGCTGACGCCATCATCAAGGCCATCAACGAAGGTAAACACAACGCCATGCCCAGTCAAAGCCGTTTGTTGAATGCAGACCAGATTCATGTGTTGTCTGCCTACGTGCTCAGCAAATCTGCAAACGCCAAGTAAGCCCGACCCATTCCAAGTCGCCGTTGTTTGTCATTCGTAAGAACACACAGTGGCAGCAGGGTGAAGCGTCAACGTCACAGGGACGCGCGGTCGTGAGCGTGGGGGATGTCTTCCAGAAGCCCCCCTTTTTTTCAGGTAGTGACGCCGTGAACACTTCAGAATCCGTTTTAAAAAGCAACAAGCGATCCACTGCTTCGGTCTCCAAAGACGATGGAGTCGTGATCGCTTTGTATCAATCGCAGAAAAAGATTTATCCACGGGCTGTGCAGGGCCTGTTTGCCAAGTGGCGTTGGGTACTGGTGTGGTGGACCCAATTGATTTTTTATGGCTTGCCGTGGTTGCAGTGGAATGACAGACAGGCCGTGCTGTTTGATTTAGAAGCCCGACGCTTTTATATTTTTAACTTGGTTCTTTATCCCCAAGACTTCATTTATCTCACGGGGTTGTTGGTCATTTCTGCGCTGGCCCTGTTTTTATTCACGGCTGTGGCGGGGCGTTTGTGGTGTGGCTATGCCTGTCCCCAAACGGTGTATACAGAAATATTTTTATGGATCGAGCGCAAGGTCGAAGGTGATCGTTCGGCCAGAATGCGCTTGGATGCGGGGGGGGGATCGGCACCCAAGTGGGGCAAAAAATGGACAAAGCACGCACTGTGGATTTTGTTTTCACTGTGGACTGGATTTACTTTTGTGGGCTATTTCACCTCCATTCGGGTGTTGACTGCTGACACGTGGGCCATGGCCTTGGGACCTTGGCAAACATTTTGGGTTTTATTTTATGGCGTTGCCACTTACGGCAACGCTGGTTTCATGCGTGAGCAAGTCTGTAAATACATGTGTCCTTATGCGCGCTTTCAAAGCGTCATGTTTGACAAAGACACCATGATCGTGACGTATCACGCAGAACGTGGTGAACCTCGTGGGCCACGTTCTAAGAAAGTCCATCCAACTGCTGTGGGGTTGGGGTCTTGTGTGGATTGCACCCTGTGTGTGCAGGTGTGTCCTACAGGTATCGATATTCGCAAAGGTTTGCAGTACGAATGTATCGGTTGTGGTGCTTGTATTGATGCCTGCGACAGCGTGATGGATAAAGTCGGGTATCCCCGTGGGTTGGTCAAGTACGCCACACAAAACGGAGTTCAAAACAATTGGACAAGCAAACAGATGATGATGCGTGCCTTGCGCCCGCGTGTGTGGATCTACGCCTTCATTTTGCTTGCCATCACGATGGCATTGCTGATGAGTTTGTATCTGCGAGTGCCCTTCAAAGTGGATGTCATTCGCGACCGTGGAACTCTGGCACGGATGGTGGAGCAAGGGCGCGTCGAAAACGTGTACAGACTACAAATCATGAACGCCACCGAATCGCCACAGCGTTATGCCCTGGCTGTGAAAGGCATTGAGGGCATCAGTTTGGTGTCCGAGTCTGAAGTCGATGTGGGTGCTGCCGAAGTCCGTGCGGTTGCGGTGCGTGTGCAAGTCCCGCCTAGCGCGCCCTCTGGCTCGCATCCTGTCTGGTTTGACATCACGTCAACAGGACAGGATGTATCCCAGGTCACTGAAAAAGCAGCTTTCATTGTTCCCCGATAAGTTGAAGGAGATGATTTCAATGAACACCATCGCCATGAACACACCTACCCCTTCCACTGCGCTCCACCGTCCGTGGTGGAAAGAGCCTTTCGTTTGGTTGGTGATTGGGGGGCCTTTGGTCGTGGTAGCGGCGGGCCTAGTCACCGCCTACATCGCCATCAAAGACCCCGACCCCGTCATCAACACCAAACAACGGCAGCAAAAACTGTTACAACAAGCGTTGCCAGCAGGTGTAACACCCAACAAAGGCGATCTGGTGAAATGGTTGCCTGCTGGCCAGGCACGCAACCATGCTGCCTCGCCTGTGGTGTCAGACGAAGCGAAGTAATGGCTCCTTCTTATCAACCCACACTAGGAGATGGCGTATGTGGGGTCGGCGTTTGATGTGGATTGCATGGCCAGCTTTTTTGGCCGCTGCTGCGTTAGAGATGGTGCTTTTTGCTTTCATCGATCCGTCAGAGCTGCACCTGCCTGGTGCCATGGCAGGATGGCCACGAGAGGCCGTTTACACCGTGGTTTTCTTTTTGTGCTGGGCTGCGACACTGGTGTCGAGTGCCTTGACGACCTTGTTGGCCATGTCTCCCGTGGAGGTCAACCGTTGTCCGGTTCCATCTGAACAACAACCGCCAGATGGTCTGAAAAACGATGCGAAAGCGCCGAACTGTCCGCAAGCAGGTGGCTCAGGCTGTCGCTGAACGGGTCAGGGTCTTTTAATCCTCTTAAAATCGCAAACTTCACACGGGGGTGTGCACCGGCTGCCATAGGCATCTGGTGGCACTGAGACAGTCCCCTATCACCTGATCTGGGTCATGCCAGCGTAGGAAGTGTGCTTGCTGAGGCTTTTTTTGTGCTCGGGTTTTTCAATCGGGAACACGACAAGCCGTGGCCGCCCCCTCTTCCTGTGTTGCTGGTTTGAGCCTCTTACGCTAAGGAAGCAAGCGATGACTGCGACTGATTTTCTGAGTATGCCTCTTCATCCCACTCGTCGTGGTCTGATGGTTTTGAGTTTGGGTTTGGCCGCCAGTTTGATGGGGTCAGCTCTGTGGGCTGCGCCGCCTACTTTGCGCGTACTCACGCACAGCTCGTTCGATCTGCCCAAACCCTTACTGGCGCAGTTTGAAAAAACCGTTCAAGTCAAGTTACAAATCATCAAAGCGGGTGACGCGGGCGAGATGTTGAACAAACTCATCCTCACCAAAGCCAAGCCCATTGCGGATGTGGTCTATGGCATCGACAACAGCTTGGCGGCCAAAGCAGTCGAGGCAGGCGTGTTAGATGCGCCCTTGGCGGAGGTGCGCATCGCAGGTGAGTCGCCAGTCAGCCTCCCCGCTCCCTTGGTGCCCATCGACCGTGGCTACGTCACGCTCAACATCGACAACGCATGGTTTGCCAAACAAGGCTTGGCGTTGCCGCAATCCTTGCAAGACCTGACCCAAGCCCCTTATAAAAATCTGCTGGTCGTTCAGCACCCGGCGACCTCCAGTCCGGGCTTGGCCTTTTTAGCCGCTACCGTCGCCGAGATGGGGGAAGAGAAAGCCTTTGAATGGTGGGCAGCCATGCGCCAAAATGGGGTCAAAGTGACCAAAGGCTGGACGCAAGCCTATTACACCGACTTCAGTCGCAATGGGGGCAAACGCCCCATCGTGGTCAGCTATGCCAGCAGCCCCGCCGCCGAGGTGTTTTACAGCAAAACCCCATTGACCGAAGCACCCACCGCCAGCCTGCATTTGCGTGGTGCTGTGTTCCAACAAATTGAAGGTGCGGCATTGGTCAAAGGCGGTGTCCAGCCCCAAGCAGCCAGCCAATTCATTGCCTTCTTACGCAGCCCCGATGTGCAGCAAGCCCTGCCCACCCAGATGTGGATGTGGCCCGTGGTGAAAGACACACCCGTGCCCGAGGTGATGCGCCATGCCCCAGAACCCAACCTCAGCCAACATCCGCAGCCCAGTCCTGAGCTGATGGCGCAACGCAGTGCCGCATGGATCAGCCGTTGGACACAAGTGGTCTTGCGCTGAACCTTCCGCCTTAGACCTAACGGCTCCGTGCGCCCCAGTCGCATCGCCCTTGTCGGGGGGCTGATTCCTATGCTGTTTTTGCTGCTCATGGTGCTCATGCCCATGAGCCGCTTGGCATGGGAAGGTCTTGTCACTTTTGAGCGCCCCCCCTCATCGCTCTTGTCGTGGTGGACGGTTTGGCAAGAGGCGCATTGGCGTTTTCGGCTGCAATGGTCTTTGGCGCAAGCGGCCATTTCCAGTGTGTTGACGCTGGTGCTGGGGCTGCCCATCGCGTGGGTCTTGGCCCGCTATGCGTTTTGGGGGCGTGCGTGGGTGCTGCGTTTATTGCTCTTGCCCTTTGTAGTGCCGACACTGGTCGCTGCCTTGGGCATACTGGCCTTGTGGGGGCCTAGCGGTTGGTGGGGCGAACCGCTGAACGCATGGCTGCAAACCCATGTTCACCCTGATGCTACTTTAGAAGACTCGCCCTTTTTGTTGATTTTGGGCAATTTGTTTTTCAACCTCTGCGTGGTCGTCCGTGCCGCTGTCGAAGCCTTGGGGCAAGTCAGTGCGCACAGACTGGCAGCGGCACGTACCTTGGGGGCGACACCGTGGCGAGCCTTTTGGCGTATTGAATGGCCGGCCATCCGTCTGGCCGTCGTCGCTGCCCTGTGCTTGGTGTTCTTGTATTGCTTTTCGGGGATGGGCTTGGCCTTGGTGTTAGGTGGGCAGCAATGGGCCACGTTGGAGGTGGAGATTTACACCCTCGTCGCCCACGAACTGCGCTTGGCCGAGGCCAGCTTGCTGGCCCTGTGGAGCATGGGCTTGGGGCTGGGGCTGGCGCTTTTGTTCACCGCTCTATCGACACGCCTGAGCCAAACCCGTCGCCCCGACACCATCGCCTTGCGCCCTGTTCGCACTGCACCCGAACGGCTGGCCTTAAGTCTGGCTTTGACGATCTTGGCCTTGTGCTGTGGTGCGCCTTTGTTGGCGACGCTGGCGCGTGCGGCAGCAGATCTGTCTGCCACTTGGCAAGTCTGGCAAGCCCCAGAGACTTTGGATGCGGTGCAAAACACCGTGCAGTTTTCTGCGACGGCCTTGCTGGGGGCGACGGCCTTGGGGCTGCTGCATGGCTTTGCTGCCCATCATGCCCGTTTGTGGTATGAAAAAAATGAGAGCTGCTTACGCAATACTTATAAGCCTTATACCCTATTTTTTATCAAAATATGTCGCTGGCTGCTTTCGACCAGCAGTTGGCTGCCTTTCGTGGCCTCGCCCGTCGTGGTTGCTTTTGGCTTGCTGCTTTTGTACCCCGAAGCCTCGGGCAGCGGCACGGTCTTGATGGCCGCCTACACCTTGCTCGCCTACCCCTTTGTGACGCACAGCGTCATGCAGGGCTTAAGCAGCTTGCCGCCCCAGTGGTTTTACGCCGCACACACCTTGGGGGCGGGGCCGATGCGGACATGGTGGCGCGTCACCTTACCCCTGCTGCGGCCTGCGTTGCGGCGCGGCATGGCCTTTACTGCCGCGACCGCCTTGGGCGAGTTTGCGGTGAGCTTGTTTTTATCGCGCCCTGAGTGGACGACCCTCACCACCCTCATCTACCAGCATCTGGGCCGACCGGGGGCTGCCCATCTGCACGCTGCACACGCCTTGTCGCTCTTGCTCATGGTGTTGGCTTTGGGTGCGTTTTTGGCGTTGGATGGGCGGGCTGCTGCTGAGTCTCGCGCATCGACGGCGAGTTGATCAGCAATTGATATACATCCATCAGATGCTTGAAATTAAGACCCTTTCTAAGCGACTTCCCCACCTCCAACATGCGCTCGCCTGTGAGCTGCATTTGCAAGTGACGGCAGGGGAGACGGTGGCGATTTTGGGGCCATCGGGCACAGGCAAAAGCACGCTCTTGCATATGATTGCGGGTCTGACCTTGCCCGATGCGGGCACGATTGCATGGGATGGAGACGACCTGAGCGCCGTGCCACCCGAACGGCGGCGCTTTGCCCTCATGTTTCAAGATTTCGCCTTGTTTCCCCATCTCAGCGTACAAGACAACGTGGCCTTTGCGCCCATAGAGCAAGGGCATGCCAAGCCCCAAGCGCGACACATGGCGCTGAACTGGCTGAGGCGGGTGGGGCTGGCCGATAAAGCCTTGGCTCGCATCACTCAACTCTCCGGTGGGGAGCAACAGCGGGTGGCGTTGGCGCGCGCGTTGGCTTCAGAGCCACGTCTGCTTTTGCTGGACGAACCCTTTTCGGCCTTGGATGCCGATTTGCGCAGCCGCCTGCGCGAGGACTTTGCTCGCCATATCGCTGCCACAGGTTTGGCCTGCCTCCTCGTCACCCACGATGAAACCGAAGCCCGTGCCCTAGGTCAACGCGGCTATCGCCTACAACAGGGCAAGTTGCTGCACATTTGGTAGGTGATTTGGTAGGTTTTAGGCCTTTTTATCAAGGTTTTAAGCGCAGCAATTGGCCTTGGTTGCTGTCGTCGGTCAACAGATAAATCCAACCGTCCTGCGCCAAGCGGACATCACGGACACGCTGATTGAGTTGGGTGAGGAGTTTTTGTTCGCTCACGACCCGCCCGTCTTTGATCTCTAGCAGAGCCAAATAACGGAATTTCAGCGATCCCACCAACAAACGCCCCTGCCATGCGCGAGGGTAGTGGGTGCTGGACACCCATGCCATACCCGACGGCGCGATCGAGGGTGTCCAATGATGCACAGGTGGCGTGATGTCTGCCCGTGCGGACTCCCCTGTGCCAACGGCTTGACCGTTGTAGTGACGACCAAAACTCACCTGCGGCCAACCGTAGTGATGACCGGGCAAAATGCGGTTGAGTTCATCGCCGCCTTGTGGCCCATGCTCATGCAGCCACAAGTGTCCGTCTGCGCCCCACACCGCGCCTTGGGGATTGCGGTGACCGTAGCTCCAAATCTCGGACAGAGCACCTGCGCGTTGGACGAAGGGATTGTCTTTAGGGACGCGGCCATCGGTGTGGATGCGAATGACTTTGCCGTGATGGTTGTCCAGCGTTTGCGCGTCTTGTGCGCGTGAAAAACGCTCGCCTAAGGTCAAAAACAAGGTATCGCTTTGTGGCACGATACGGCAGCCAAAATGATGTTGACTCGCCACCTTTGGCTTTTGGCTGAAAAGGATGCGCAGGTTTTCTAGGCGTGTCAAATCAGCCGATAACTCGGCGCGGGCCAAGGCGGTGCTGTTGCGACCGTGCTCGTCGCCCTCGGTAAAGCAGAAGTACAGCGTGCGATTGCTGCTGAACTGCGCATCCAGCACGACATCCAATAAGCCCCCCTGCCCCCCTGAGGTGATGCGGGGTAGGCCGCTGATCGGTGCTAAGAGCGTGCCGTTGGCCTCGATCACCCGCAAGCGACCGGGCCGTTCGCTCACTAAAAAACGACCCTCCGGCAAGCTGGCCACCGCCCACGGGTTCGACAGTCCTTCTGCCACCACCTCCACCTGCGGCCCCAAGACCGCAGAGGCGATGGTGTCCAAGGGGACCACTTGAGCTTGAACATGAAAAGCGCAGCCCCACACGCTGCTGTACAAGGCGATCAGGGCCACCCTATTGCGCCCGCCTGTGGCCGCAGAAGTCGGATAAGAAAATGTGTTCATCTGCTGCATCTAATCGACTTTGGCGCCCGATGCTTTCACCACCGCCGCCCACTTGCCGATTTCAGTCTCAATCAGCTTGGCAAATGCTTGTGGGGTGTTCCCGCTGGGAATGGCCCCTTGCGCTATGAGCTTTTCTTTCATGGCTGGACTGCCCAGCGCCTTGGCGGTTTCTTGCTGCACACGGTTGACCATGGCAGCAGGCGTACCCGCTGGAGCCAATAGGCCAAACCAAGAGCTGGCCTCAAAGCCCGGCAGTTCACCCGCTTCCTCGATGGTGGGCAGCTCGGGCATGGCGGCCGAGCGTTGGTTGCTGGTCACGGCAAAGGCTTTGAGTTTGCCGACCTTGATCTGGGGCATGGCCGAAGGCAGGTTGTCGAACATCACGTCCATATTCCCCCCGATCAAGTCCATCAGCGCAGGGCCAGAACCACGGTAGGGAATGTGCGTCATGAATATCCCTGTGCGCGACTTGAACAACTCCCCCGCCAAATGAATGGATGTGCCATTACCGCTGGAGGCCATATTGAGCTGGCCCGGATGGGCTTTGGCGTAGGCGATGAAGTCCTTCACAGTCTGGATGTTCAGGGCTTTGGCTTTGTCGGCATTCATGACCATGACATTAGGGACGCCTGCCACCAGCGTAACGGGGGCGAAGTCCTTTTGTGGGTCGTAAGGCAGTTTGGCGTACAAAGCTTTGTTGATGCCGTGCGTGCCTACGGTGCCCATCAAAAAGGTATAGCCGTCAGGGGCGGATTTCGCCACCAGCTCTGCGCCCACATTGCCCCCCGCACCCGGTCGGTTGTCCACCACTACGCTCTGCCCCAGCGCCTTGCCCAACTCGGGCGCGATGGCCCTTGCCAAAAGATCCGTCGTCCCCCCTGGGGCAAAGGGCACCACGATTTTGATGGGTTTGGCCGGCCACAGCTCTTGGGCGTGCAGGCTGGTGGTGGGCAGCACCGCTGCTGCCAGCCCCCACAAACCGGCATACAGCAGCTCACGGCGAGAGGTGGGTGTATTTTGAAATGGCATGGTCGTGTCTCCAACAAAACGGACTGATGTGCGGTGCATCATGACATCAGCACTTGTGCGCACGCAAGTGGGCACGCCCCTAAAGTTGCCGCCTAAGTGACCTTTAAAAAGAGTAGTAAAAAAAGTGAGCTGCTCACGCAAGAAAAACAAGAAAATTAGCTGATTTCGTTCTAGAAATAAGGTCAAAATATATTGAAAAACCGACTGAAACACAAGTTTTCAGCCCTATCCGTCGTTTTTGACAGATATGGAGAACTATTTCTTTAAAAAAATAGCTTTTTTAAAGATAAGAAAACAAAAAATGACTACTTAATGTTGCGTGAGAAGCTCACTTTTTTTGCTCTCTTTTTTGAGGGTTGTAAAAAGAGTAGGCCAGACTTTTCATATCCCCACCCTTGAAAAGGAAGAACGTCGCCCTTATGATTAGCACTCGCTGGAGTTGAGTGCTAACGAAGCACCTCAGCTTCCACCTGAAGCTTCGCTGGCCTTGGCGCCACGAGTACTTCAGATTTTTTCTTTGTGTCCACGTTTTGTTTTTGTTTTCAGGAGATCCATGTTATGAACCTTCGTCCTCTCGCCGATCGCGTCATCGTTAAGCGCATTGAAAGCGAAACTCGCACCGCTTCTGGCATTTTTATTCCTGATGCCGCCGCTGAAAAACCCGATCAAGGCGAAATCTTGGCCGTCGGCCCAGGCCGCACCAACGATAAAGGCGAAACCAAGCCGCTGACCGTGAAAGTGGGCGACCGCGTGCTGTTCGGCAAATACAGTGGCCAAACCGTCAAACTCGATGGCAATGAGCTGCTGGTCATGAAAGAAGACGACCTGTTCGCCGTGGTTGAGAAGTAATTTCTCTGACCCAGGAATCAATAGCTTGCTTTTATTTAAATCGCTGTTATCGCTTGAAAACAAGCAAATAACCGCATTTTTCATCCATATTTCTTAAATTTAGGAGCCAACAATGGCAGCAAAAGACGTAGTGTTTGGTGGTGAAGCCCGTGCCCGTATGGTAGAAGGCGTGAACATTCTGGCCAACGCCGTGAAAGTGACGTTAGGCCCCAAAGGTCGCAATGTGGTGTTGGAGCGCTCTTTCGGTGCGCCTACCGTGACCAAAGACGGTGTATCCGTTGCTAAAGAAATCGAACTGAAAGACAAGCTGCAAAACATGGGCGCTCAGATGGTCAAGGAAGTTGCTTCCAAAACCTCTGACAACGC
>DLPA01000180.1:20880-21185 GCA_002479815.1 bacterium UBA7470
GTGCGCGAAGGCATGAAGTACGTAGCCGCTGGCATGAACCCGATGGACTTGAAACGCGGCATCGACAAAGCCGTGGAAGCCCTGATTGTTCAACTGCGCGCTGCTTCCAAGCCCACCACCACCAGCAAAGAAATCGCTCAAGTCGGTTCTATTTCTGCCAACTCTGACAGCAGCATCGGCGACATCATCGCCAACGCGATGGACAAAGTGGGCAAAGAAGGCGACGTCACTGTGGAAGACGGTAAGTCATTGCAAAACGAACTCGACGTGGTCGAGGGCATGCAATTTGACCGTGGCTACCTGAG
>DLPA01000191.1:0-278 GCA_002479815.1 bacterium UBA7470
TCCGAATCGGCCTATGTGCCCCCTGAGCCACCGTCGGGCTACACCCCCAAAACGCTCGCCCATGCCCCACGCGATATGGTGGCGGCCGCCCACCCCTTAGCCGTTGAAGCGGGCGTGAGCGTCTTGGCCCGTGGCGGCAGCGCGGTCGATGCCGCCATTGCGGTGCAACTCGTGCTGAATTTGGTCGAACCCCAATCCTCGGGCATCGGTGGTGGCGCGTTTATGCTGCACTTCGATCCCCAAGCCGCCCCCGCCGCCCAACTCTTGGCCTACGACGG
>DLPA01000191.1:400-834 GCA_002479815.1 bacterium UBA7470
TTTTTGACGGCGGTGGACAGCGGCCTCTCCGTCGGCACACCGGGTCTGTTGCGTCTGCTGCACATGGCTCATCAAGGCCACGGGCGATTGCCGTGGGCGACCTTGTTTGCACCCGCCATTGCCTTGGCGGAACAAGGCTTTGCCATTTCACCACGCCTGCACACCTCTGTTCAAGGTGCCGCTGCCCGCATTCAAGCCCAAGGCGAGCCTGTCGCCAGCTATTTTTTAAATCCTGATGGCAGCGCCAAAGCCGTCGGGACGCGCCTGTACAACCCCGCCTTTGCCGCCACGCTGCGCCAGCTTGCCCAAGCCGGGCCAGATGCGTTTTACCAAGGCGACATCGCCCGCGACATCGTCAGCAAGGTACGCAGCCACCCCCGCGCAGGCGCATTGAGCGAGGCCGATTTGCACGCCTACCAAGCCAAAGTCCGTCC
>DLPA01000191.1:896-3879 GCA_002479815.1 bacterium UBA7470
TACCGCGTGCGCTTTCGCATTTGCGGGATGCCCCCGCCCAGCTCGGGCGGCCTCACCACCTTGCAAACCTTGGGGTTGTTGGCGCGTTTTGATCTGGCCCGCCTCAACCCCGTGGGGGCAGAAGCCGTGCATCTGGTGTCCGATGCCTATCGCTTGGCCTATGCAGACAGGGCGCTTTACATCGCAGACGACGATTTTGTCGCCGTCCCCACCGCAGGGCTGCTTGACCGCCACTACCTGCAACAACGCAGCGCCTTGCTGTCCATGGACAAAAGCCTAGGCACGCCCAGCGCCGGCACACCGCCCGGCCTCAAGACCGCCACAGGCCTTGATGCCTCGGCCCCTTTGCCCTCCACCAGCCACATCTCCATTGTCGATGCCCAAGGGCGGGCCGTCTCCATGACCACCACGATCGAAAACGGCTTTGGCAGCTTGCAAATGGTGCGCGGCTTCTTGCTCAATAACCAACTCACCGACTTTTCCTTCACCACCCACGATGCACAAGGTCGCCCGATCGCCAACCGCATCGAACCGGGCAAACGCCCCCGCAGCTCTATGGCTCCCACGATGGTGTTCGATGCCCAAACCGGCGCACTAGAAGCCGTGCTCGGCTCACCCGGCGGCAGCGCCATCATTCAATACACCACCAAAACCCTGCTCGGCCTGATCGACTGGCAACTCAACATCCAACAAGCCATCAACCTGCCCAACTTTGGCGCACAAACCAGCGCCGTCACCCTCATCGAAAAAGGCTCGGTGCTGGACACCCCTAGCGTGCGCGACGACCTCAGCCGCAAAGGGCACACCGTCAACCCCGTCCCCATCCTCACCAGCGGCTTGCACGGCCTCGTGTTCAACGGCACACACCCCAACGGTCAACGCGGCTTATTCGCCATCCCCACCACCAGCCCCACGACCCAATGGACAGGCGGCGCAGACCCCCGCCGCGAAGGGGTGGCACAGGGCACGCCCTAGCCTCCTTACTCCACCGTCACACTCTTGGCGAGGTTTCTGGGTTTGTCTACGTCTGTGCCTCGGGCCAAGGCGGTGTGATAGGCCAGCAGTTGTAGGGGGACGACGTGGAGGAGGGGGGAGAGGGGGCCGTAGTGTTCGGGCATGCGAATCACGTTGAGACCCTCGGTGCTGGTGATGTGGCTGTCTGCATCGGCCAGCACGTAGAGCACGCCGCCACGGGCACGCACCTCCTGCATATTGCTTTTGAGCTTTTCCAGCAAGGCATCATTGGGGGCGACCGTGACCACGGGCATGGCGCTCGTGACCAAGGCCAGTGGGCCGTGTTTGAGTTCGCCAGCGGGGTAGGCTTCGGCGTGGATGTAGCTGATTTCTTTGAGCTTTAACGCGCCCTCTAAGGCAATGGGGTAGTGCAGGCCACGGCCCAAGAACAAGGCGTTTTCTTTGGCAGCGAAGGCTTCGGCCCACGCCATGATGCGGGGTTCTAAGGCCAAGACATCGCCCAGTGCCTTGGGCAAGTGGCGCATATCGCGCAAGTGTTGGGCCTCGGCCTCAGGACTCAAGCGCCCCTTGGCCTGTGCCAGTGCCAGCGTCAGCAAAAACAAGGCCGCCAGTTGGGTGGTGAAGGCCTTGGTGCTGGCGACACCAATTTCCACGCCCGCGTGGGTGATGTAGGCCAGCTTGCACTCGCGCACCATCGCGCTGGTGGCGACGTTGCAAATCGTCAGCGTGTGCGTGTGCCCCAAGCTTTTGGCGTGACGCAGCGCGGCCAAGGTGTCTGCTGTCTCACCGCTTTGGCTGATCGTCACCACCAACTGCTGAGGATGGGGGACGCTGGTGCGGTAACGGTACTCGCTCGCCACCTCGACTTGGCAGGGCAGACCCACCATCTCCTCTAGCCAGTATTTGGCGGTGCAGGCGCTGTAATAGCTCGTGCCACAGGCCAACATCAGCACCGAATCAATGGCTTGGAAGGTGGCATACGCACCCTCGCCAGCGGGCGGCAGGTTCACCGCTTCAAACAATTCCGGCATCACCGATTGCACGCCTTCCAAGGTATCGGCAATGGCGCGGGGCTGCTCAAAAATCTCCTTCTGCATATAGTGACGGTAAGGCCCCAACTCCACCGCGCCGCTGTGGGCCTGCACGGTGCGAACGGGGCGCGTCACCGCTTGGCCTTGCGCGTCGGTGAGCCAGTATTTGCCCATTTGCAAATCCACCACATCGCCTTCTTCTAAATAGATGATTTGATCGGTCACGCCCGCCAAGGCCATCGCGTCGCTGGCTAAAAAATGCTCCCCCTCTGTGGGGCCAGTGCCCACCCCCACAATCAAGGGCGAGCCAGAACGCGCCCCCACCACGCGATGCGGCTCATCCTTGTGCATCACCGCAATGGCATAGGCCCCATACAGTTGCTGCGTCGCCGCCAGCACCGCCGCAAACAAATCGCCGTCGTACAGGGCATCGACCAAATGGGCGATGACTTCGGTGTCGGTTTGACTGACGAACACATAGCCACGCGCTTGCAAGCGCAGGCGCAGCTCCTCGTAGTTTTCGATGATGCCGTTGTGAACCAAGGCCACCCGCGCCACCGCCTGCGCCGTCACCGCCCCCCTGCCATGACTGAAATGAGGATGGGCGTTGTGAACCGCCGGAGCGCCATGCGTGGCCCAACGGGTATGGGCAATGCCTGTGCCGCTGCGAATGTGGTCGGTGTCAATTTGCTGCTGCAAATCGGCCACCCGCGCCGTGCTGCGCGTGCGTACCAAACTGGCAGGCGGCAGCGAGGAGCGGCTGTTTCCGCTGCCATCGTCCTGCACTTGCGCGGCGGTATGAATTGCCAGCCCGCAAGAGTCATAGCCTCGGTACTCCAAGCGTTGCAAGCCCTGCACCAAAACCCCCACCGTATCGCGGCGAGACACCGCACCCACAATGCCACACATCACACACTCCAGTGTTGAAAACGCTCATGCTAGCGCAGCACATCAGAATGATTGTTTCTGAATCAATC
>DLPA01000191.1:3968-4683 GCA_002479815.1 bacterium UBA7470
ATGATGCAACTTTATGCCATACAGCAATGGAAAAAGAAATAAATCATCACAACTCATCGCCCCAGCCGCAAGCACTGGCCTTGGATGCGGTGGATGCGGCGCTGCTGGCGCAATTGCAAACCGATGCGAGCCTGAGCAATGTGGCGCTGGCCGAGCGCCTGCACCTCTCACCCGCCACCTGCTTGCGCCGCGTCAAGCGGCTGCACGACTGGGGCTTGATCGAGCGCCAAGTGGCTATTTTGAACATGGATGCCTTGGCGCAAGAGCTAGGGCATGGCTTGACGGCGGTCGTCGAAGTCTCGCTAGACCAGCAACACCAAGAGGCGTTGGCGGCGTTTGAGGCGCAAGCCGTGGCCGACACGGCGGTGCAGCAGTGCTACCGCGTCAGTCCGGGGCCGGATTTCGTCTTGATCGTCACCGTCCGCGATATGCCCGCCTACCAAGCCCTGAGCCACCGCTTGTTCACCACCCACGCCAACGTCCGCAACGTCAAAGCCTTCTTCAGCATCAAGCGCAGCAAATTCAGCAGCCAACTCCCCCTCCCCCCGCTGAGTGCCAATCTGCCCAAAAAATAAGCACCTCAGCGCCGCACCTAGAGCCACAAGGCTCAGACCCACTTATGCCTCGCTTATCCCCCACTTATCCACAAGACTGTGTACACATGTTGGGGATAGATCGGAGCGATGCAGATGAACACGTCTCTGCACCCTAAAAA
>DLPA01000186.1:0-1851 GCA_002479815.1 bacterium UBA7470
GCCATCACTTCAAACACGCCACGGGTCAGGCGCAAAATCGAAATGTCAAACGTGCCACCGCCCAAGTCATAGACCGCAAACACGCCTTCAGCCGCTTGGTCAAGGCCGTAGGCAATGGCGGCGGCGGTGGGTTCGTTGATGAGGCGTAAGACATTCAAGCCCGCCAATTGCGCCGCATCTTTGGTGGCTTGGCGTTGGGCATCGTCGAAATAGGCGGGAACGGTGATGACCGCGCCAAACAGCTCATCGTCAAAGGTATCCTCGGCCCGAAAACGCAGCGTTGCTAAAATCTCGGCACTGATTTCGACCGGACTTTTTTCACCCGCCACGGTTGCCACTACCGCCATGCCCGCGCCATCGACCAAGGTGTAGGGTAATTGATCGACGTGTACGACATCGGCACGTTTCCGCCCCATCAGGCGCTTGGCAGAAAACACGGTGTTGCTCGGATCGGTGGCTTGGGCTTGCTGGGCTTCGTAACCGATGAGCCGTCCTGCACCTTGGCCCGGCTGGAGGTAATGCACCACGCTGGGCAAGAGCACGCGGCCCTGTTCGTCAGGCAAACACTCGGCCACGCCATGCCGCACCGCTGCCACCAGCGAGTGAGTGGTTCCTAAGTCGATGCCAACTGCAATGCGTCGGTGATGAGGATCGGGCGATTGGCCGGGTTCTGAAATCTGTAGCAGTGCCATCTTGGGGTTCAGGTTCTAACTTTTTAATCTTCTAGGGCAGCCAAACGGTCTGAGACTTCGCTGCTGAAGCGTTCGATGAACATCAGCGCACGCACGTCGACCACCGCTTGCTGCAAGGAGGCGGACTGATCGGCTTGCTCGTCCAACGCACGGGCCACGTCTTTCAGATGTTGGCGGCGGGCGGCTTGCGCCTCATCCAGCAATCGCTCCAGCTCATCGACGTGTTGCGCCTCATCCAAGGCTTCCCGCCATGCCATTTGCTGCATCAAGAATGCCATGGGCATTTGGGTATTGCTGTGCGCTTGTATAGCTGCGCCACGGCGCTCGCACAAGTAGGCGGCACGACGAATGGGATGTTTCAGGCGTTGGTAGGCTTCGTTGATGCGTACCGCCCACTGCATGGCGATGCGCTGTGATGCGGCTGCATCGGTTGTGAACCGGTCGGGGTGGGTTTCACGCAGCAGGCGTTTCCATTGGACATCCAACGCTGCTGCATCAAGGGCGAACTGCTCAGGTAAGCCGAACAATTCAAAGTCTGAGGCTTGCAAGGACGGCACCGATGCGTTCATGCGTGACCCCAACGGCTCAAACACGGAAGGATTCGCCACAGCCACAACGGTCGCGTTCGTTGGGATTGCCGAATTTGAAGCCCTCATTCAAGCCTTCGCGCACAAAATCCAACACCGTGCCGTCGATATACGCCATGCTTTTAGGATCGACCAAGACTGTGACCCCATGACTTTCAAACACCACATCTTCAGGGGCTTGTGCATCAGCGTATTCCAATTTGTAGGCCAATCCTGAGCATCCGGTAGTTTTGACACCTAAACGTACACCCACGCCTTTGCCACGGCGGGCCAAATAGCGGGTGACGTGACGGGCAGCGGCTGGGGTAAGGGTGACGGCCATGATGTAGGTATGTTCAGTTCAGCCTATGCCCTATCTATGGCAGAAAGGGCGGGGCGGGTGGTTGATGAATTCAGGCAGCAGCAGTGGCAGGGGTATG
Source organism: bacterium UBA7470 (assembly GCA_002479815.1). Taxonomy (GTDB): domain Bacteria; phylum Pseudomonadota; class Gammaproteobacteria; order Burkholderiales; family Burkholderiaceae_C; genus UBA2334. The sequence goes on from DLPA01000186.1 coordinate 1,699, forward strand.
TTTCTTGCGATAGTCATCCACGGCGGCTTTGATGGCATCTTCGGCCAAAATCGAGCAGTGAATTTTCACGGGCGGCAAGGCCAATTCTTCGGCGATTTGGCTGTTCTTCAGTGCAGACGCTTCATCGAGGGTCTTGCCTTTGACCCACTCGGT
>DLPA01000186.1:1985-6601 GCA_002479815.1 bacterium UBA7470
GGGTTGACTTTGATTTGCAGCTTCATCACGTCGCCGCAGGCGGGCGCGCCCACCATACCCGTGCCCACGTCCTCGTCGCCTTTGTCAAACGAGCCGACGTTGCGAGGGTTTTCGTAGTGATCGACTACTTTTTCAGAATAGGCCATGTCTGGACTCCTTCAAATTCAATGGGGTGATTCAATCGGTTGATGGATTTGTCAGTGGGCTGCCCACTGAATGGTGGACAGGTCGATGCCGTCTTTGTACATCTCCCACAGGGGCGACAGCTCGCGCAGCTTGGCGACGTTGTCGCGTATGGTTTGAATGGCGTAGTCGATGTCGGCCTCAGTCGTCCAGCGGCCGATGGTGATGCGTAGGCTGCTGTGCGCCAGCTCATCGCTGCGACCCAACGCACGCAAGACATAGCTAGGCTCTAAGCTGGCCGAGGTGCAGGCTGAGCCGCTGGACACCGCAATGCCTTTGATGCCCATGATGAGCGATTCACCCTCCACATAGTTGAAGCTCATGTTCAGGTTGTGCGGCACGCGCTGCGTGGCATGACCGTTGATGAACACTTCTTCGATGCTTTGCAAACCTGCCAGCAAGCGGTCGTGCAGGGCACGAATGCGCTGATTTTCCTCGTGCATTTCCGCTTTGGCAATGCGATAGGCTTCGCCCATGCCCACACACTGATGGGTGGGCAGCGTGCCTGAGCGCATCCCCCGCTCGTGTCCACCCCCGTGCATTTGCGCTTCTAAACGCACGCGGGGCTTGCGGCGCACGTACAGCGCACCAATCCCTTTGGGGCCATAGGTTTTGTGCGAGGTCAAGCTCATCAAATCCACAGGCAAGGTTTTCAGGTCGATGTCCACGCGCCCGGTGGCTTGCGCGGCATCCACATGGAGCAACACGCCTTTGGCACGACACAAAGCGCCAATGGCGGCGATGTCTTGAATCACACCAATTTCATTGTTGACGAACATGACGCTGACCAAAATGGTGTCGGGGCGCATGGCGGCAGCGAGTTCGTCCAAATTCACCAGCCCATCGGCTTGCACACCCAAATACGTCACATCAAAACCTTGACGCTCCAACTCGCGCATGGTGTCCAACACGGCTTTGTGCTCGGTTTTCACGGTGATGAGGTGCTTGCCTTTGCTCTTGTAAAACTGAGCTGCGCCTTTCAAGGCCAAGTTGTTCGATTCGGTGGCTCCGCTGGTCCACACAATTTCACGGGGGTCTGCACCTATCAAGTCTGCGACCTGTTCGCGGGCGGTTTCGACGGCTTTTTCTGCTTCCCAACCCCACGCATGGCTGCGAGAAGCGGGGTTGCCAAAGTGTTCGCGCAGCCAAGGAATCATGGCATCTACCACCCGTGGATCACAAGGGTTGGTCGCGCTGTAGTCCATATAAATGGGAAAGTGGGGCGTGGTCATGGCAAGGGCTACCGTGTGCTGCTGGTGTGCACCAGCAGAGTACTTAAAAATGAGAGCTTCAAATTTTGGATTAACTTACGATAAAGGCAGAATGGGTCTGCATTGATCGCTGCATTCGCTGCTCAACAGCGATGGGACACGAACTAATTGGCCTTTGCTGCCAACGCGGTTCCCAAGGCAAACACCGAGTTCGGCGCATTGACACGAATGGGCTTGACGACGGGCGTGCTGGAAATGGCGCGTTTGATCAAGGGGGCGTTTTCCACCACGACGCCTTTGGCCATTTGTTCATCAACCAGCTTTTGCAGCGTGACCGAATCTAGAAAATCGACCATCTTGGCATTGAGTTGTGCCCACAGCTCGTGCGTCATGCAGCGGTTGCCTTCGCCATGGCAATTTTCTTTGCCGCCGCATTGCGTGGCATCAATCGGTTCATCGACAGATACGATGATGTCGGCAACGGTGATGTCGCTGGCTTTGCGGCCCAAGGTATAGCCACCACCTGGGCCACGTGTGGACTCCACCAGCTCGTGACGACGCAATTTACCGAACAATTGTTCTAAGTACGACAGAGAAATCTGTTGGCGTTGACTGATCGCGGCTAAAGTCACGGGGCCGCTGTTTTGACGCAGGGCCAAATCAATCATCGCAGTGACCGCAAAGCGGCCTTTGGTTGTGAGGCGCATGTCAGCTCCTGTGGGTTGACTGTTGTGGTTTCCAGAACATGGCTGCTTGTGTATGACAAGGCACACAACTGCAGCCGCACACTCCACCCGCCCCGGCTATGACTAGCCGTTTCATCGCAGGGTAATCTTGATTTTTTTAGTCAAGTATAACATAAACCCCAGCGATTTGCTCAAGATTGTAATGCTTTTGTAGTTCTGCCTTGGTTTGACAGGGGTATTGAGGTCACGCCACTCGATCATGCCCAGGGCCACCGAAAGTGCGTTCTTTCAAAAGGCCGAGTTGGTCGCGCACGCGGGCGGCTTGCTCGAACTCTAGGTTGCGGGCGTGTTCCAGCATCAGCTTCTCTAAGCGTTTGATTTCTTTGGCAATGTCTTTTTCGCTCAGGGTGTCGATTTGGGCGCGTTGCGCTTGGGCTTGCGCCAGCTTCTCCATTTCTAGGCCCGCTTTTTCGCTGTACACCCCGTCGATCAAGTCTTTGATGCGTTTGGTGACGGTGCGCGGTGTGATGCCGTGTTCGGCGTTGTAGGTCAGTTGGCGTTGGCGGCGGCGCTCGGTCTCAGCAATCGCACGCTCCATCGACCCGGTGATGCGGTCCGCGTACAAAATCGCCTTGCCGCTGGCGTTGCGTGCGGCCCGGCCTATGGTTTGGATCAAGCTGCGTTCTGAGCGTAAAAAGCCTTCTTTGTCGGCATCCAAAATCGCAATCAGCGACACCTCGGGCAAGTCGATGCCCTCGCGCAGCAGGTTGATGCCCACCAGCACATCAAACGTGCCCAGCCGCAAGTCGCGCAAAATTTCCACCCGCTCCACCGTGTCCACATCGCTGTGGATGTAGCGCACCTTGACCCCGTTGTCGGTCAAATAATCGGTCAATTGCTCGGCCATGCGCTTGGTCAGCACGGTGATGAGCACCCGTTCGTGCTGATCGGTGCGGATGCGAATTTCTTGCAAGACATCATCGACTTGCTGCATAGCGGGGCGTACCTCCACCACAGGATCGACCAAGCCGGTGGGACGCACCAGTTGCTCAACCACTTGGCCGGTGTGCGTTTTCTCGTAATCGCTGGGGGTGGCTGAGACGAACACGGTTTGACGCATCCGTTGCTCAAACTCTTGTAGCTGCAAAGGCCGATTGTCTAAGGCACTGGGCAGTCGAAATCCGTACTCGACCAAGGTGGTTTTTCGGGCGCGGTCGCCGTTGTACATGCCGCTGAACTGCCCGATCATCACATGGCTTTCGTCCAAAAACATCAGGGCGTCAGAGGGCAGATAGTCGGTCAGCGTGGCCGGCGGTTCGCCCGGGGCGGCTTGGCTCAGGTGGCGGGTGTAGTTTTCAATGCCCTTGCAGTGGCCGACCTCGGTCAGCATTTCCAAATCGAAGCGGGTGCGTTGCTCCAGCCGTTGCGCCTCCACCAGTTTGCCCATGCCGACCAGCTCTTTGACCCGTTCGGCCAATTCGACCTTGATGGTTTCAATCGCAGCCAGCACTTGCTCGCGCGGAGTGACGTAGTGGCTGCTCGGATAGACCGTGAAGCGGGGGATTTTTTGCTTGATGCGTCCGGTTAACGGGTCGAACAGCAGCAGGGCTTCTACCTCGTCGTCGAACAGCTCGATGCGAACCGCCAATTCGGAATGCTCGGCGGGAAATACGTCGATGGTGTCGCCGCGCACCCGAAACTTACCGCGTGAGAAATCTTGCTCGTTGCGCTGGTACTGCATCCGCACCAACTGCGCGATGAGGTCTCGCTGGCCTTTGCGGTCGCCCACGCGCAGCGTCATCACCATTTGGTGATAGCTCTCGGGCTTGCCGATGCCGTAAATGGCTGACACGGTGGCGACGATGACCACATCGCGCCGTTCTAGCAAACTTTTGGTACACGACAGCCGCATTTGCTCGATGTGCTCGTTGATAGCGCTGTCTTTCTCAATGAACAAATCCCGCTGCGGCACATAGGCTTCAGGTTGGTAGTAGTCGTAATAACTGACAAAGTATTCCACCGCGTTCTTAGGAAAAAACTCCCGAAACTCGCTGTACAACTGCGCTGCCAGCGTCTTATTGGGTGCGTAAACGACAGCGGGGCGCCCTAGCTGTGCAATCACATTCGCCACCGTGAAGGTCTTGCCCGATCCGGTCACGCCCAACAGGGTTTGAAACATCTCGCCGTCTTCAAACCCCTCGACCAACTTGGCTATGGCAGCAGGCTGATCGCCTGCGGGCGGGTAGGGCTGAAACAGCTCGAACGGCGAACCTTCAAAACGCACAAACTGCCCCGATTCAGGCGCTGGCGCTGACTCAGGCGTGACCAATTGAAGCGGTGTGCTCATGCGTGTGGCTCCGGTATTGAACTGAAAAAACCCACAGTATAAGCACACCAAGCGGCACGTACTGTAGAGAAGATCATTCGCCGCTTGAGCACAAAATCAAAAAAACGTGATCATGTTTCTCTATGTTTTTTGGGGTAGATATAAGCCTCAATCGTGGTCAACATGGATTCATAGGCTGTGTCTTCAGGC
>DLPA01000146.1:0-665 GCA_002479815.1 bacterium UBA7470
TTTTTTTATAAGCGTGCCAGCCGTTGCAACGCGGCGCGTAGGGTGTCGTCGCGTTTGGCGTAGCAAAAGCGGATGACTTGTTGCTCGAAGCCGTTGCCGTAGAAGGCGGATAGGGGGATGGCGGCTACGCCGATCTCGGTGGTGAGCCAGCGGCAGAAGTCGGCTTCGGGGAGGTGGCGCTCGGGGACGGCTAGGTTGGAGATGTCCACGCATTGAAAATAGCTGCCGTCGCTGGGCAAGAGTCTGAAACGGGTGGCAGCCAAGCCTTGGCGGAACAGGTCACGCTTGGCGGCGTAGAAGGCGGGGAGGGTTTGGTAGGGTGCGGGGTCGGCCATGTAGGCGGCCAAGCCGTGTTGCACAGGGGTGTTGACGGTGAAGACGTTGAATTGATGGACTTTTCGGAACTCGGCGCTGAGGGCGGCGGGGGCGGCGACCGTGCCGACTTTCCAGCCGGTGACGTGGTAAGTTTTGCCAAAGCTGCTGATGAGGAAGGCGCGGGCGGCCAGACGGGGGTAACGCGCCACGCTCAGGTGTTCGTGGGGGGCATAGACCATGTGCTCATAGACTTCATCGCTGATGAGCAGGAGGTTCGTGGGGGCCAGCAGCTCGTCTAGGCGGCGCATATCGGCATCGCTCCAAATAGTGGCGCTGGGGTTGTGCGGGCT
>DLPA01000146.1:718-12126 GCA_002479815.1 bacterium UBA7470
TGGGGTTGTGCGGGCTGTTGATGACGAGGGCGCGGGTGCGGGGGGTGATGGCGGCGGCGATGGCCTCGACATTAGGCGCAAAACTGCCGGGTACACCGGGCTGACCCAAGGGCACGCGCACCGCCACGCCGCCTGCCAGCTCGATGTTGGGGACGTAGCTGTCGTAGCAGGGATCAAGGACGATGACTTCATCGCCCGGGTGAACAATGGCTAAGATCGCCGTCAAAATGGCTTGGGTTGCGCCTGCGGTGATGGTGATTTCGGTGTTCGGGTCGTAGCGTGTGCCATGCAGGGCAGCGATTTTGTCGGCCACCGCCACGCGCAGCGCGGGCACGCCGGTCATGGGAGGGTATTGGTTATGGCCTGCCTGCATGGCGGCGGTGACGGCATCGACCAAGCGCGGGTCGCAGTCAAAATCAGGAAAACCTTGGCCCAAGTTGACCGCGCCGTGTGCTGCGGCCAGCGCAGACATGACCGTGAAAATGGTCGTGCCGACTTGGGGCAGGCGGCTGGTGAGGGCGGGGGTGGTGTACATGGTGACGCTCTTGTTTTAAATTTGAGATATAAATAGGCTTTATTACTTTAAATAAAAGCATCTACAGCTATAAAAATCAAAGCTGATACCGGTCGTCGTGACCTTCCATCGCTTTTAAGATCAAGTCGCGGCTGAGGCGTTCGCTCAAGAGTTCGGCCAAGCGCAGGACGTAGTGGCGCAGGTAGGCTCCGCGTTTGAAGGCGACGCGGGCGACGTTGTGGCCCAGCAGATGCGCCAGCGGGCGGGCGACCAAATCGGGGTCGCGGTTGTCGCGCGTCACGGCCATTTCAGCGACGATACCGATGCCCAAGCCCAGTTTCACGTAGGTTTTGATGACATCGGAGTCGATGGCTTCTAGCACGATGTTGGGTTTGAGTTCGCGCGAGGCAAAGGCCAAGTCGATGCGCGTGCGTCCGGTGAACGAGGGGTGGTAGGTGATGAGCGGGTAGCGGGCCAAGTCGTCTAGGCTGAGGCGCTCTTTGTCGGCCAGCGGGTGGCCGATGGGCAGCACCAAGACGTGTTGCCACTCGTAGCAGGGCAGGGTGATGAGGTCTTCGTGCTGAGAGAGCGATTCGGTGGCGATGCCGATGTCGGCCGTATCGGTCAGCAGCATTTGCGCCACTTGCTCAGGCGAGCCTTGATGCAGGCTGATGGCGACTTTGGGATAGGCTTGGCGCAGCTTGGCGACAGGCACGGGCAGCACATACCGCGCTTGGGTGTGGGTGGTGGCGATGGACAAGGTGCCGCTGTCTTGCGCCGAGAATTGATCGCCAATGCGCCGCAAGTTGTTGACCTCACGCAAGATGACTTCGATGCTTTTTAAGACGTGTTGGCCGGGTTCGGTCAGGCGGCGTATGCGTTTGCCGTGGCGCGAGAAAATCTGTATGCCCAGTTCATCTTCCAACTCGATGATGGCTTTGGACACGCCGGGTTGCGAGGTGTGCAAGGCTTTGGCGGTTTCGGTGAGGTTGAGGTTGCGGCGCACCGCCTCTTGTACAAAGCGAAATTGATGCAGATTCAAAACGGGTGCTCCTAAATAAATGCCCTAATACCCTAATGCCCCAATGCCAATTGCGCCAACAACTGGGTCAGGGCCGGGTGCTCGCCTGCAGCAGGCAAGAGTTCAAAGGTCACGGCTGGGTGCTCAAGGCGCAGGGCATCGACCAAGTGGGGTAGGTCATGGCGGGCGTGTTGGCCCATGCCGAAAAACACGGGCAGGATGCGGATGTGCTGAAGGGGGGACGGGGTGGTGTGGCGCGACAAGACTTCGGCTACAGCGGTGGGCAAATCGGGCGTGCATAACTCTAGGTACGCACAGGCCACGGGGGTTTGTGGGGCGAGGGTGGTGATGGCGTGGGCAATGGCCTCGATGGGCGCACGCCACAAGGGATCACGCGAGCCGTGCGCAAACAAGATCACGGCATGGGGGGGAGAAGTCGTCAATGACACATTCAGCTCCTAAATGACTAGCGACGCAGCACCAACCAGCCAAAGGCGGTGAGCGATACTACCGAATAAATCAGGGACGGTGCAGCCGCTGCCAACCACGGTTGCCACTGATTCAATCGTCCAATATGCCCGAACACGTTGTTGAGCAAGAAAAAACTGATGCCGATCATCACGCCCATGAACACATAGCCGGTGATGCTGTCAGAGCGGAAGTGCAAATAGGCAAAGGGCAGGGCCAAGACCATCATCACCAAGCAACTCAAGGGGTAAAACACTTTGCGCCAGAACTCCAGCTCGTAGCGTTGCGAGTTTTGGCCGTTGTCGTCCAAGTGCTGCACATAGCCCCACAAGTCCAGTGTGCCCATGCGGTCGGGGCGCAGCAGAGCGACAGACACGCGCTCGGCACGAAGGCTGGTGGGCCATTCCCAGGTGGCCAGGGTTTGGTGGGACAGGGCTTTGGCATCTGTCGTCCCCGTCATTTGCAGCTTTTCGACTTGTTGCAATACCCAAAGCCCCTCGCTCATGTGCCCCGTTTGGGCGTCAATGCGGTTGACCAAGTGGCCTTGGTCGTTGAATTCAAACAGACGAATGCCTTTCAAGTGGCCCTCTTCGGACATGGCACTGACGTTGACGGCAAATTGGCGCTGTTCTTGTTTTTCTTTCAGCCAAGCGCCTGTTTGACCGAGTTTGGTCTGACCCAGGTATTGCGATTTGAGCAATTGCGCGGCTTTAGAAGACAAGGGAGCGAGGTAGTCGCCCAGTGCAAACGTAAAAGCGGCAAACAACACCCCCAGCCCCAGCATCATCCGCAACGAACGCCACGGCCCCAAGCCGCTGGTGCGCAAAATGGTGTATTCCGAGCCTTGGGCCATGCGCGCAAAGACAAATACCGCCCCAATCAAGACCGCAATCGGCAGTAGTTCGTACCACCGAACAGGTACTAAGAGCAGCACGTACAGCAAGGCGTGTTGCAACTCATAGGGCATTTGGGGGTTGAGGGGGGAGGCTTTACCAATGTTGGAAAGCTCGTCAATCACATCAAAAAAATAAAACAAGCCCAAAAAAGCCAGCGAAACCGCCCCAACTGCCACGAAAACCTCGCGGTAAATCAAACGTCTGATGGTTTTCATGTGGGTGCTGAGGTAGGAGTAGAAGTATGAGGCGGTGCAGCACTTGTCAATTTGCGGCGGAACCAACGGCGAATCGACAAGTGGTAATGTCGCTTGATCAGCCACAAGGTGGTGGCCAGCAACACCGAGGCGTGCAATTGCAACAACCAAATGTCCCAAGGTATTTGTCCCCGAGCGACACGACTTTCACCTAAGTTGAGCAAGTTGTAGTACAGCAAGAAGGCAAAAATCGAAAAGGCCAGATTGCCGCTGCGCCCCGCGCGTGGGTTGGAGGTGGTCGTTGCCACGGCCAGTAAGCTCAGGTTCAAGGCGCACAAGACCATACCGATGCGCCAGCCAAATTCAGCCATTGCTTGCGGCTCGCGGGTGGTCACCAAAGACAGCGTACTGCGGGACTTCATCTCTAATTCGCGTGACAAGGGGAGCGCTTTTTCGGTGATGCGGCTGGCGTATTCCTCAAACTCACTGACTTTGAACGAGCCTTGCTCACCCGCTATGCTTTCTAACCGTTGGCCTTGCGTGAGCAGTAAAAATGGGGTGCCATCTTGCTGTATGACCCGAGCAGCTTTGGCTGAAATGGTGCTTTCTTGCTGGTTTTGCGTGGAGGAAATAAAGACATTGCGGCCCTCTGTGCCCAACGCGGTATCTTTGTCGATGAAAAAAACCCGTCGGCCACTGGACGACTCTTGAAACTGACCGGGGGTGACGCGCTGCAAATCGCTGCGTTGCTCAAAGCGAACACGCAGGTCAGATGCTTGTTGATTGGCCCACGGCCAAGCAAACAGCACCAACACCGTCACCGCCAATAAAACAGGCCATGCAAATCGAAGCACCGGCGACAGCAGCGACAAGAGCCCGCGCCCGCTGTTCATCCAAATGACCATTTCGCTGTCACGGTGCATGCGCGACAGGACAGACACAATAGAGATAAACAAGGCCATGGTCAGCACCGTGGGCATACGACCAAGGACGGTATAGCCCAAAATCAGCATCACTTCTTTCGGGTCGATGGCTCCAGAGGAGGCTTGGCCTAACACGCGGATCAAAAGCATGGTCACGACAATGGTGAACAACACCACCAATGTGGCCCCAAAACTGCGGGCCAACTCCGCCCGAATAGAAGAATGGAATAACATCGTAACTTGATAGGAAAACCGAATTATGAACTTTGAATTCAAACCCCTGACCTTAGAAGCTGTTGCCTTAACTCAAACCGATGCGCTGATTGTGCTTTGGCCTGATGACGAAGACGCTGTACCTGTGTCTGACGGTGCAGAACAGCATCTCATTGATTGGGTACGTCAAACCTCAGACATGGGGTTGTTTGACAAAGGCTTGGCGAAAATCTTGACCGCACACCTGCATCCCGCCTGTGCAGCACCCCGTCTGATCGTGGTACGGGCAGGGGATGCGTCACCAGAGGAAGTTCGCAAAGCCGTATTGGCGGCCATGGCAAGTCTCAAAGGTAGCCCTGTGCAAGAGGTCATCCTTTACATGGGCTTGGTCACACCGGCGGTGGGTGCGCATCGCGCAGCGGTGCTGGCAGCCGCAGAGGCCACGTACACCTATACCTCGACCTTGTCCAGATTCAAGGCCCGCGTCATCAAGACCGTGACCTTGGCTGGACAGGAAGCCCCGCAAATTGAGCAAGAACTGACCGAAGGCCGTGCGCTGGTGTCGGGCATCGAGTGGGCCAAAGAATGGGCGAATCGTCCCGGCAATCACGCCACACCCAGCGATTTGGCAGATGCGGCTGAATCTTTAGAAAAAGAAAAACACATCAGCGTGGAGGTGTTGGGGCCGAAAGAAGTTGCCAAGCTCGGGATGGGGGCCTTCATGGCCGTGGCACAAGGTTCGGCAGAGCCTTTGCGCTTCATCGTCATCCGCTATGACGGTGGCCCTAAATCGCAAGCGCCTGTGGTGTTGGTAGGCAAAGGCATTACCTTCGATACAGGCGGTATCTCCATCAAGCCTGCGCCTGAAATGGACGAAATGAAGTTCGACATGGGTGGCGCTGCCAGCGTGTTGGGCACGATGCGGGCAGTGGCGCAATTGCAGCCCAAGCTCAACGTCATTGCCCTGATTCCAACTTGTGAAAATATGCCCGACGGCAAAGCAGTCAAGCCCGGCGATGTCGTCACCAGCATGAGTGGAACGACCATAGAAATTTTGAACACAGACGCCGAAGGCCGTTTGATTCTGTGCGACGCTTTAACGTATGCCGAGCGCTTCCATCCACGCGCCGTGATCGACGTGGCGACCTTGACCGGTGCGTGCGTAATTGCGCTGGGGCATGTTCGCTCCGGCTTATTCAGTGCGGACGACCACTTGGCGACGGCCTTATCCCAAGCAGGCGACGCGGCTCAAGACCCCTGTTGGCGCATGCCCTTGGACGATGCTTACGCTGAAGGGCTGAAGACCAATTTTGCCGATGTTGCCAATGTGGGAGGGCGTGCGGGTGGCTCCATCGCTGCTGCAAAATTCTTACAAAAGTTCACAGGACATATGCCTTGGGCGCACTTGGACATTGCGGGCACAGCTTGGAAGTCTGGTGCTGCCAAAGGCGCAACTGGCCGCCCCGTTGGTTTGTTGGTGCAATACCTTTTGTCGTTAGCCAAAGAGGACAGCGCCTCAAAAACAGCGACAAAAAAGAAAAAGCAAGCCAAAGCAGCTGATGCTTGATGCCTGACGTTAGATTTGCAGGCTGCTCTATGCAAATTGATTTTCATGTGCAGATACCGGATCGAGTGGTGTATACCCACCGCTTGATTCGCAAAGCGCGGCGGCACGGTGCCTTGCTGACAGTGTTTGGGACACGCGAGGTGTTGCGTACCTTGGATGTGCATTTGTGGGCGTGGGAGCAGGGCGAGTTTTTGCCCCACGCCAGTGTGGATGCGCCGGAGGCGGTGCAACAACGCTCTCCCATTCTCTTGCGCGACGTGCTCAGGGGCGATGAGCCGTCTGATGTCTTGATCAATTTGTCGCTGGATTTGCCCGAAGGGTATGCGCGATGGTCTCGCTTGATTGATATCGTGTCCACTGATCCAGACGAGTTGAGTGCTGCACGTCAACGATGGCGACAGTTATTGGCCCAAGGACATCAACCGACAAAGTTTGAACGAACTGCGTCGTGAACGTTTGATTGAAAGCCATGACAAGCAAAAAAGTTTTCATTCCCACCTTGACCGATGTGGTCACATTCGCCGACCGTGTGCCCGTCTTGACTGAAAAGGCTGACCCTACGATGGAGGGCCCCTCACCGCAGACGACAGTGGCGGAACAAGATATCGATACAGAAAAAGCACCCCATCAGTCACCTGCATCCGATCTCAAAACCCTAACTGAAGACGTATGGAAGGCCTTGGAGCCCGCGTTAAAGCAGATGCTTCAAGAAGAAGTCGTGCATCTTTTTGAGCAACAGCACGTGCAGATCATGGCACGGTTGGGCGAGAGAGTCCGCCCTGCCTTGGCGCAGGCACTGGTATCCAAATTGACGCACGTCAGGACTGATCCAAATCAGTCGCCAAGGACAGAAACATCTTGGTAAGGTTCAGTTAAACTTTTGCGACATTCAATTCACTTATGCTTGTAGTGATAACCCTTGAATGAGGCTGTGAAAGTACATTTCTGTATCAAGCTGTTTCTGTTTTGGGTTATCTTTCGCGTTGTGAATGCAAAATGTGCATCCGCCCAATTGAAATCAATCAACCGTCTTTTCAAGGACTTTTATGCAAATGACAACAAAATTAGCCATCATTGCAGCAGCTGTTGCTTTGGTTGCTTGCGGTAAAAAAGAAGAAGCTCCTGCGCCTGCACCCGCACCAGCCGCCGCGCCTGCTGCACCTGCAGCACCTCAGGAAGTGGTCGTCAAAATCGGTCATGTCGGCCCGACCAGCGGTGCCATCGCTCACTTGGGTAAAGACAACGAAAATGGCGCCAAGATGGCCATCGAAGAGCTGAACGCCGCGGGCGTCAAGATTGACGGCAAACCTGCGAAGTTTGAGCTGTTGGCCGAAGACGATGCCGCCGATCCCAAACAAGGCACCGCCGCTGCCCAAAAACTGATTGACGCCAAAGTCAACGGCGTGATCGGTCACTTGAACTCTGGCACCACCATTCCTGCTTCGTCTCTGTACAGCCAAGCTGGTATTCCTCAAGTTTCTCCATCTGCAACCAACCCAAAGTACACACGTCAGGGCTTCAAAACCACCTTCCGTATGGTGGCTGACGATGTACACCTGGGCAGCACCCTCGGCAAATATGCCATTGAAACCTTGAAAGCCAAGAACGTTGCGGTCATCGACGACCGTACGGCCTATGGTCAAGGTGTTGCTGATGAGTTCGAAAAAGCAGTGGTTGCTGCTGGTGGCAAAGTCGTTGGCCGTGAATTCACCAACGACAAAGCAACGGACTTCAATGCCATTCTGACCACATTGAAAGGCAAGAAACCCGACGTGGTGTTTTTTGGTGGTATGGATGCTGTCGCAGGCCCTATGCTGAAACAGATGAAACAACTGGGCATCAAGGCCAAGTTCATGGGTGGCGATGGCATTTGTTCGTCTGAGCTGTCCAAACTGGCGGGCGACGGCATGTCCGATGACCAAGTCTATTGCGCTGAAGCTGGTGGGGTAGAAGGCGAACAAAAAGCTGGTATGGAAAAATTCCGTGCAGACTTCAAAGCCAAATTCAATGCAGACGTGCAGGTTTATGCTCCTTACGTGTATGACGCTGTGAAAGTCATGGCTGCTGCAATGGTGACGGCCAACTCCGCTGACCCTGCAAAATACCTGCCTGCCTTGGCTGCAACCAACGGCTATAAAGGTGTGACTGGCACGATCACGTTTGACGAAAAAGGCGATATCAAAAACGGCGCTTTGACTCTCATGACCTACCGTGGTGGCAATCGCACCACTTTGGCTGTGATTCGCTGATCTTTGCTCTACACTCAGGCCATGCCTGCAAAAAGCCACCTTCGGGTGGCTTTTTTATGCTCTTTTTATGCCGTGACTTTACTATCGGATTTGCTGTGTCCCGTACTTTTGAGCCTTTAGACAACGATTTTTCAGTCAATTCACCTGCGGTGAGAGACCAAGATATCGCTCAACTGCGCATACCCCCACATTCTTTAGAGGCAGAATCCAGCGTGCTGGGTGGCTTACTGCTGGACAATGGGGCCTGGGATCGTGTCGCTGATTTGGTACAAGACCAGGACTTTTATCGCTCTGAGCACCGGCAAATTTACGCGGCCATCGCCCAACTGATCAACGCCTCGAAGCCTGCGGATGTGATCACGGTGTTTGAACAGCTGCAAACCATAGGCCAAGCAGACGAAGTAGGTGGGCTGGTGTATTTGAACTCGCTGGCGCAGTATGTACCAAGCGCCGCGAATATTCGTCGTTATGCAGAAATTGTGCGAGAGCGGGCCATTTTGCGCAAATTGCTGTCCGTCAGCGATGAAATCGCCACCGCCGCATTTAATCCACAGGGACGACTGGTTGCCAAAATATTAGACGAGGCTGAGCAAAAAATCTTCAGCATTGGTGAAGAAGGCTCGCGCATGAAGCAGGGCTTTCAGAGCATGGATTCGTTGGTGGTACAACTTTTGGACCGTGTTCAAGAAATGGCCGACAACCCCAACGACATCACTGGCGTCCCCACAGGTTTTTACGACCTAGACCGCATGACTGCAGGCTTTCAAGGCGGAGATTTGATTGTGCTGGCGGCACGGCCCAGCATGGGAAAAACCGCCTTTGCCATCAACATCGCTGAACACGTGGCTTTGAATGAGGGCTTGCCGGTCGCGGTATTTTCGATGGAGATGGGAGCAGCGCAGTTGGCTGTCCGTATTGTGGGTTCGATCGGACGCATCAACCAGGGTCACTTGCGTACAGGCAAACTCACCGATGATGAATGGCCCCGACTGACCGAGTCCATCGAGCGGTTGCGGCATATTTCTCTACACATTGACGAAACTCCCGGGTTAACACCCAGCGAGTTAAGAGCCAATGCGCGACGTCTGGCGCGTCAATGCGGCAAATTAGGGCTGATTGTGGTGGATTACTTGCAGTTGATGAGCGGCAGTAAGTCAGACGGTGAAAACCGTGCGACAGAATTGGGCGAAATTTCCAGGGGCCTGAAAATGCTGGCCAAAGAGTTGCAGTGTCCTGTGATTGCTTTGTCCCAGCTCAACCGCAGTGTGGAACAGCGCACTGACAAGCGCCCCATGATGAGCGATTTGCGCGAATCTGGTGCAATCGAGCAAGACGCAGACATCATCATGTTCATTTACCGTGACGAGTATTACAACAAAGACAGCAAAGAGCCTGGGGTTGCTGAAATCATCATCGGCAAGCAGCGCAATGGCCCAACCGGAACCGTCAAGCTTGCCTTCTTGAACCAGCTGACTCGCTTTGAGAGCCTGGCAAGCGGTGGTGTAGATTATTGAACTGCTTGACTATTTGTGGTGGTGACAGCAGGTGGTGATGGCATAGACGACGCTGGAAAATCGCTGGCGGAAACGCGTCTGGCACCCGTGAAACGTTTATTCCAGTAAGTCTCGCGCATATCTTCGACACGAACGCGGCCACCAGCACGCGGAGAGTGAATGAACTTGTTGTCACCCACATAAATGCCTACATGGCTGAAAGTGCGACGCATGGTGTTGAAAAACACCAAATCCCCAGGACGGAGTTCGCTGGCGGGGATTTGAGTGGTTTGTTTGGCTTGTTCGTCCGCCCGGCGCGGCAGAACCAAGCCCAAAGACTGCTCGTACACAGTGCGGACGAAACCGCTGCAATCAAAACCGGTTTCTGCACTCATACCCCCACGCCTGTAAGGCACGCCAAGAAAGTCCATCGCATTCATGACCAAGCCGGACGCTCGAGAGCCCAAAGAGTCTTTGGCACTGATGACTTGATGAACGAGGGTGCTTGTCTTGAGCCAATCTGGCACGATGCCGTAAGAAGGCTCTTCGTCCAGAGGCGCTGCGTTGACAAAAGTACAGGCGAGAGCCAAAACCAAAGGTGAGATTAACCGCATGGAAAACAAGCTTAACAGATCGAAGGACGCCGCTATGACCGGATTTTCCCTTGTGTATAGGTTTACAGTTTCCTGCCCTACACATCTACGAAACCCAAATCAACATCCTGCCACTAAGATTAACCGTTTTTTGTGTGATTTTTGGCTTTGCCTGAAGGAAAAAATACGATGCTGATCGATGTCAATGAATCTCAACTGGTGCTGGTGGACTACCAAGCCAAACTCATGCCTGTGATTGCCGATGGTGCACAAGTGCTCCAACAAGCGACCAAGCTGGCGCAAATCGCCAAACTGATGAAAGTACCTACATGGGGCACAGAGCAAAACCCCGAACGTTTGGGGCCGAACGAGGCGGGCCTACGCGCCTTGTGCCAAAAAACCTTGAGCAAAATGCACTTCAGTGCCGTGCCCGATGGCTTGACGGATTTGCTGCAAGCACCGCCTGTCCGCCCTGCCTCGGGCAATGCCCGCAGCTTGCCCAAACACCTGCAAAAACCGCAAGCCGCCGCGCCCGAGCGCCGCAGCATCGTCATCGCAGGTTGCGAAGCCCATGTGTGCCTGCTGCAAACCGCCTTGGATTTGTTGGACGACGAATGGGACGTGTGCGTCGTCACCGATGCCTGTGGCTCGCGCACCGAGCGCAACCGCGATGCCGCTTTTGACCGTTTGGCAGGGGCCGGAGCCGAGTTGGTCACATTAGAAATGGTCGCCTTTGAATGGCTGCGCAGTTGCGAGCACGAACGCTTCAAAGACGTGTTGGCCTTGATCAAATAAATGCGTTTTGGTGCAAAAAACGGCTTACGTTTCGTCAGCTTACCGCAAGAGCCTGTATTCATAATTATGAATGCAGTTTTTAACCTCTAGCCGGATGGAGACAGTTCTATGACCAGTTACGCCGATTTTTTCCGCCGTTCCATCGACGACCGCGATGGGTTCTGGCGCGAGCAAGCCCAGTTGATCGACTGGCATCAGCCTTTTGAGCAAGTGTGTGATTACAGCAACCCTCCCTTTGCGAAGTGGTTTGCGGGTGGCAAAACCAATTTGTGCCACAACGCGGTGGATCGGCATTTGAAAGACCGCGCGCAGCAGCCCGCTGTGGTGTTCGTGAGCACCGAGACCAGCACCGAAAAAACCTACAGCTTTGCCCAGCTTCATACCGAGGTGCAATGCATGGCGGCGATCCTGCAAGAGATGGGCGTGCAAAAGGGTGATCGCGTATTGATCTACATGCCGATGATTGCGCAGGCGCTGTTTGC
>DLPA01000098.1:0-3049 GCA_002479815.1 bacterium UBA7470
AACAGCTGGCCCTTGTGCTTTTCGTGGAAGGCGATGCCGTGCCGCTGGACCAGGGCGATGAAGTCCTGAGGGCTGTAGCGGGAGAGGGCCGAACGGCAAAAGTGCGGGTTCTGCCCGATGAAGTGTTTTTGCGGGGTCGCAGGGTCGAGCAGGCGGTTGGTGAAATTGCAGCGCCCGCCCCCCGAGATGCGGATTTTCTCGGCCACCTTGTCGCTGTGGTCCAGCACCAGCACCTTCAGGCCCAGCTGGCCGGCCACACCGGCACAAAAAAGGCCGGCTGCGCCGGCACCCACGATCACCGCATCCCATTGGTTCATGCGGGCGAGTGTAGGGCAGGGCTTCAGGGGATGCGCAGCATCACGCCCACCAGTTGTTTGACCAGTTGCTGGTCACGCAGGGGCAGCCGCGCAAAGTCGGCCAGCAAAGCCAGCTCCTGCTTGTCAAAAGCGGTGGGTGATTCCTGCTCCATCGCCCGTGCGGCGACTCCAAAACGCAGCCAGTCAGCCGTCACCCCCAGCATCTGGGCCAGCACCACCAGCTTTTCTTGGGTGGGGATCGCGTCGCCCATGAGCCACTTGCGGCAACTGCTCAGGTGCACCTGCGGCCCGGAAAACCGGGCGTTGAACTCCACCGCCAGTGCCGATGGGCTGGTGCTGCGGCCAGATTTTTGCAGGGCATCGCTGAGTCTTTGCGCAAAGCTTTGACGGGCTTCTTGTTTGTGGAAGGGGGCAGGCGCAGACATAAAGGACTTGTGACTTCTGGTTATCGCGGGGCTGCGACAAGGTATCAAGTCAGCGCAAGAATTCATGTAACATATTTATAGTGACCATAAGTAACAATGTTGAAAGGTAGCCCATGCCAAATCTTGCCAGCCCTGCGTGCCTCGTACTCCTCTCCCGACTCGCTATCGCCAAGACGAGGAAAAAATCCGGAATGTCGTTGCTGCTGGGGGCTGCGATATGCGTTGTATTGGCAGGGTGCGGAGGTGGGGGCGGTCAGGCCACACCCTCAGAATCTGGGACACAGACCGTCAGCGGGACCTTGAGCGGACTGGCAGAGAACACAAGCGCACTGGCACAGGGGGGCATCACTTCTACCCCCGTGGGTTTGGTGCTCACAGCCACCGAAGGTGCCAATGTGCTGGACTTCAGCAGCCTGACGCTGGGCACCACCGACAGCAGCTTCAAATTCAGCATGGCCATGCCCAAGGGCGCGAGCTACACGGTCAGCGTCAAGACACAACCTGCCGGCCAGTACTGCACGGTCAGCAACGGCACAGGCACTGTGAGCGATCAAGCCATCAGCAATGTGGCGGTGAGCTGTGTGATTGCCTCGCACGATGTGAGCACCAAAGGTGTGCCGAAATTTGTGGCCAACAACTACATTGACCTGACGCAGACCAGCAACGGCAGCCCGCTCATCAATGCCATCAGCATGTTCCGGTCGTCAGAAGGGCACAGCTATGTGGATGGCGTGGAGACCTGTCGCTCCATGAAGCACTACTTCAAGAACCCTGACGCAGCCACCAAAATTTACGCCCCAGTAACAGGCACTGTCACCAAGGTGGCAGCAGACAATGGCACAGGCGGTGGCGGAACCCAGTTGTGGATCACCTCCGACGCCTATCCGGCATTCACGTTCAAGCTGTTCCACGTTAACCCAGGCAAGACCTACACCACGGGCAACAAGGTCAGTGCGGGTGAGCAGCTGGGCACGCACATTGGCACATCCACCTGGTCAGACATTGCCGTCATGGCCATCACTTCACCGGTCATCAGCAAAACCTCGGTCCGCTACGTGTCGTACTTTGAAGCCTTGACTGACAATGCTTTCTTGCCCTTCAAAAATAGGGGCATTGCCAGCCCGCAGGCCTTGATCCACAGTCAGGCGCTGCGAGATGCCAACCCCCTGAATTGCGATGGTGAAACCTTCACGAACGCAGGCAGCGATCCGTTGGCCAAGGCGGTGAGTTTCTGAGCCAATATAGACGAAGCACAACGGGATACCTTGATGCGGGCGGCCGTTATTTACCCGATCCCTCCGGGCCACTCGTTGTGCGGCTGGGCACTGCTGATGCGTTCCCTGTGTGCCGTTGTTGGCTCAATTCAACTTGCGACCGCTCAAGGCCAGGCTATGGCGGGCGATGCATCCAGTCAACCAAGCCATCGCCATGCCAACTGGGGCGCACACAACCGAAGCATCGTCCTGCAAGGCCTGCACACCCAAAAAAACTACCGCGAAATAGACATCAGCGGCCAAACCTCAGACGGCACCTTCAACACCGAGCGCGGCTCCTGGCAAGGCTCCGGCCTGCAAGTCCGCTGGCAAGGCCACGCTGGTCTTGTGCCCCTGTGGCTGCAAGCGCAAATTGGCCGCAGCAGTGGACAGACCGACTACCAGGGCTACTTGCAAAGCGGTGGCCGGCTCACGCCTTACGCTGCGCGCACCGGCAACACCGTTGCGCAACACAGCCTGCGCCTGGGTTGGCCGGTGGATTTGATGGAATGGCTGCGGCCCGCACACGGCGCACCGCAACTGCAAATCGTTCCCTATGTGGACTGGGCACACCAGCGCTGGCAGCGCAACCTGGTGCAGTACGGCGAAACCTACACCCACCAAACCCGCAGCTTGGGTGTACTAGCGCAGTGGCAAGTTGCACCCGCTTGGGTACTTGAAGCCAGCCACCAGCAAGGTCGCCACAGCAGCGCCAGTCTGAGCGCCCCCACACTGGGCTTTGACGCCCCTCTGGGCAGCGCCACCCAGCGGCAAAGCAGTCTGGCCCTGCACTGGCAAGCCAGCCCCCGCTGGAGCCTGCAACTGCACTCAGGCCAAACCCGCTACTCGCACGGCCAAAGCGCCATTGTTAATAACCTGCAAGCCCCACCCTCAGACACGCGCCAGCACATGCTTGGCCTGGGCGTGGCGTGGCATTACTGAGCCGATATGGAGCCCTCAATGAAAACAAACTCTTTCAAGAACCTCGCCCAACGTGAGGGTACAAACGCAAGCCAACGCGCCAGCCGCTGGGGCAAGTGGGCCGTACTCACAC
>DLPA01000098.1:3140-6743 GCA_002479815.1 bacterium UBA7470
GCCACGGACGATGCCACCCCAGTGGCCAACTTGACCTATCAACTGCATGCCAGCACCGATGCCGCATTCACGCCCAGCGCCAGCACCAAGATGTTTGAGGGCCAAGCGGTTTACCAGGCCACCGTTAGCAGTGGCTTGACGGCGGGCAGCAAATACACCTTTAAATTGTTGGTGGTGGATGGCCAAGGTGCATCGGCCAGCAGCGAAGGCCTGAGCGTGACGGTGTCCAACACCGCAGTCACGCTCATCGCGGGTGTCAAAGTGGCGACCTTGGAAGACACGCAAGTGGCCAGCATCAGCGGCAATCAATTGACTTTGCAGACGGGGGGGGCGAATGTGCGGGTGGGGCAGTTCATCGCTAGTGCCAATTTGGACAGCACCAGCAACGGATACCTCAAAAAAGTTGAGTCAGTGACCACCAGTAATGGGCAAACTGTTTTGCAAACGCGCGATGCTTCGCTTAACGAAGTCGTCAGCGATGTCAAGGTTTCTTCTAGCTTTCGCATGGAGTCCGTTTCTGAGCAGGTAGCCAGCACAGCGCAGCAAACCGGTCTGGCTCGTATTCAATCCAGCAACAAAACTCAAACTTCGGATTTCAGTTGGCCCCAGTCTGGTTACAGGTACAGCACAGTGCCTGTTGCTACGGCAACCCAGACCACGCTGCAAGTGGGCTTGTCTGAATCAATGGCGAGGGTTGAAAACTCTGGGGACTGGAGCAAGATAATTGCTCCTGCTCAAGTGACGTTAAATGAAAAAGAAACGGGACAATTTAACCTCAATCTGAACGTGTTCAAGGGGGTGCAATCTGGCGGCACCACCAAATGGACCAGAGAGCTGTGCAAGGTGGAGTTTGGTGCTGTTTGGGGTAAGGGAGATGACAGCCAGCCCAAGGGGATTCATCTGAGTCAGGGTGCCTGGAACATCGTCCAAAGCACCAGCGGTCATGCCATTGCAGCTACAGTGCCCGTCAACATCAGTGCCGATCAAGGTGTGGCACACATCAACCCGTACAAAGTCAAGGCCACCCTTCACATTGACGAAATTGGTAGTGGTTGCAAATCCCTGTATTTTGGGACTGAGACAGTCGATGTAACCATTGAGATCAAGGTCGTCAATGACACCCTGCCGAAGGCCGAAAAGTCCAGCAAGACGGTGGCCAACGCTTCGGGCAGCTTGTCAATCACCAATGATCTGACGGTCAACTTCGACCCGGAAATTATTTTTGACAAAACGATATCGGGCACCAAGCTCACTTATGCCACCGTTCAGTTGCAGGCGAGCCCCAAGATCATTCAGACTCTGAATGTGAAGGCAACGGGTCAAGGCAATCTGGATAGCACCATTGATCTGATCGCGCCCCGAACCTTTGCCAAGATTTACCTGGCCGGTGGTATGCCGATTCTGATTCGTGGCAAATTCAAACTACAGGCACAAATCGTGGGAAGTGCTACGGGGGCTTTGTCAGCCACAGAGCAACTGACCATGGGGTATGACCAGCTCAAGACCGGCTTCATTTACCAAAACGGGCAATTCACGACCGTGAATGAAAAAAGCCCGGTTTACCAATTCAAGGTGGGTGGTCAGGGTGATGCAAGTGCCACGGTCGAAATCCGTCTGCAACCCAGCCTGGAAATGACGGCTTACGAAATGACCACAGGCAAGGTCATGCTGGAGCCCTATATCAACGCCAACGCCGCCCTGCAAGGCCACGTTCAGCTGGATGCGCAAGTCAATCCGGTCACCGGCCTGGTCGATGGTGTGGCTGATGCCGATTACCGGTTGAAGCAGGCCGATTTGCGGGGGGGCTTGCGCGCGTTCTTGTTCGCCAGTCTTCACGTTTACGACTACAACCTGTGGACTTGGCCAGAAAATGCCACCTTGAATAATCGGGACTCACACAAGCAACTTGACCTGATTGCCGAAACCCCGATTATTGGCATACCCAACTTGGCACCGGTGGCAGAAACATCCTTGCTGGCGCGGGCCGTTCACCCCAGCGACAGCCGAGCTTTACGTGTGCGGGCCAGTGCCACCAACTTGGACAATCCTTTGAACTTGCCAGCGGGCTACGTCATCAACTGGGCCGGGTGGACGCCATCGCGCATAGTACCCCCATTAGGCGTGAGTACAGGCAGTTACTCGCTTTTGTCAGCAACAGAATCCGCTAGCGGTGAAGCTTGGGCTGTTTTCCAGGAGCCGGGCACCTATGTTGTGCGTCAGGGCGGCTACAGCAGCCTGGGCGCGTGGGCTCGTCAATACACCGAAACCACCATCACTGTAGCCGATGCCAACAGCAACGGCATACCCGACTGGTGGGAGCAACGCTACAGCTTGACGGGCAGTGGTGCGGCGATTGCAGCTGCAGACCCTGACGGTGACGGACTAACCAATTTGCAAGAGTGGAACGCGGGCAGCGACCCAACGGTAAAAAACGGCAGCAACGATGTGGCAACTCTCAATGCCAGCCCTAACAACCCCACCGTGGGGCAAGCCGTTGAGCTGTGGGTCACCGCAGCCTGGACAGCCATCAAACAAGTGTTCTGGTCTTTCAGTGACGGCTTGACCTCATTGGTTGCAACGGTTTCTGATGGCATCAGCCAAAAAGTTACTGCTGTGTTTGCCACTGTAGGCAGCAAAACCGTCACCGCGACATTCAAAGATGCCAGCGGCAATGTGCTGGGCAGTCAGAGCCAGACGTTGACGGTGCAGTCGGCCATCAGCAGCAACCCTTCGGTCCGCATCAGTGGCGTGATCGCCGACAGCGGCAGCCCCACGGGCGCAGTGCCAGACCAGGGCACCATGAGCGACAACACGCCCGGGCTGGCTGGGATTGTCAGCGCCGATCTGAGCAGCCTGCAATCGGTGCGGGTCTACAACGGCAGCACCTTGCTAGGCACGGCCACAGTCAGCGGTGCAGCTTGGACGCTGCAATTACCGGCACTGGCCGACGGCACGTATGTATTCAGGCCCGTGGTGTACCACGCGGGCACCATGACCGAAGGCGCATCTGAAAACACCTGGACGGTGACGATCAAAACAGCCAGCGCAGGCGGCGGCGGCAAACTCCCCCACAGCGGCATCACCGCCAGCCAGTGCTACTATGCCGGCAGCAACACCCTCATGACCTGCGGCGGCGTGGCCAACACGCTCAATGGGCAGCAAGACGGGCACCGCACTGGCATCAACGCCATGAGCTACAGCGCCGTTCCCAACCCGGCGGGTGGCAGCTACCCCATCACCAGCTGCGTCAAAGACAATGTGACCGGCCTGATTTGGGAGGGCAAAGAAGCCAGCGGCACGCGCTCGGGCAGCAACACCTACACCAACTACGACAGCACCAGCAGCGCGCAAAAGTGGAATGGCAGTGCCTACGTGAACCCCACTGCGGCGGACATTGCCGCCAGCACCAACAGCATGGGTTATGTCGCCGCCGTCAACGCCATGGCTCTGTGCGGCTACACCGACTGGCGTCTGCCCACGGTGGACGAGCTGCAAACCATTGTGGACTACAGCAAGCCTTATCCCGGCCCCACCATCAACACCACCTGGTTCCCCAATGCGCCAAGCTCCAGCTATTACTGGGCGTCTTCGCCGTATGTGGGC